>JBCBOD010000012.1:0-50109 GCA_039821425.1 Pseudomonadota bacterium | reverse complement strand
TCTTTGCTGCCCCCGGTGAACGCATCGTGTTGCGGCATCTGGCAACTGACCGGGGCATTTTTGCCCGCGGCGCGCTCAAGGCGGCACTTTGGGGCCAAGACAAGTCACCGGGTGAGTATGACATGATGGATGTTCTCGGCCTGTAACCGCCACCCCACAAGGCTGTGATTGAACCATCAGCGCCCAAGCTGCGTAGAAGTGTCAGTTCTACAAACATTGGGGGGTCTGACAATGACACGCCTTGCCATCGCCGCACTTCTGGCCGCCGCTGTTGCAGCGCCTGCAAACGCCGACATCTTTGTTCCGGTCAAGGACGAGGATCAGTTCGTGTCCCTGATCGACGGCAAAGAACTGCGTAACTTCCTCTATGGTGTCACGCTCAATGTCTATGAAACCGGCCAGATCCAGGGTGAGGCCTGGGGCTGGGACATCACAGGATCATGGACCTGGCAGGACGGTTATTTCTGCCGTGAAATGGCCTGGGGCGATGACCCGATCCCTTACAACTGTCAGCTGGTCGAGGTGCGCGCAGATAACCGTATGCGCTTTACCGTTGATCAGGGGGCCGGTGACAGCGCGACCTTCCGCCTGCGGTAGCCTTACATCTGGGGTGCGCCATAGCGCAGGATCACCGGGACGACGAGCTCTTCTTCGTCAATGAGGTGCCGGTCCAGCAGATTGGCCAGTTGCCCTGTCGCGGTGTGCAAAGCGCCTACCGCATCTACGAGGCCGGACGTCGTCTGCGCCCCTTGTAGTGTGGCGTTTGCTTTGGTCGTGAAGTCCAACAGATAGCGATCAAGCGCATGGTGATCGCTGTCGAGGATATCAAACCCTTTCAGGATGCGGCTGTCATTCTGTGACAGCTTTGGAAAGTAATACTGATCCTCGATCGTATGATGTTCGTGCAGGCCTTGCACCAGCATCCCGCCGTAGCGTGACAGGGTCGCTGCGTAGCGCTGCGGATCAAGATTGGTGTCCAGCACCGCCTGATTGGCCTTTGTCACTTCTTCCAAAAGCCGCCGGAACATCAGGTGCCGGTCGAGCCAGAAGCGCGTGAGTTCGTCAAAGCCCGGGTCGGTTTCCCACGTCTCGCGCGGGTATTCCTTGACCAAAACGCGCAGGGCGTCCGGCAGGCCATCACGATCAGCAAGTGCGAAAGCGGGCATGTGCAAGCTCCTCTCCCGCAAGAAGTGTTGCCCGGCCGGGGAATGGCAACCCCGCCTTTAGCGCACCACCAGACGTTGATTCGCAGGGTGGGTTTGCCCCCGTACGGAAAGATCATTCCGCCAAATCCCGCCGCAATGCCCGGAAGTTACCCGGCTTTGGGCGTTTTTTGCCCATTCCTGACGTGCCGCCGGGTCAACCCGGGATATCCCTTGCCATTTGCGCGGAACCCCCGAAAGATACTTCCAGATGCGCGCAAAAGCGCATGTAGCCAACAATTGTATCCTGCCAAGATACAAAAACAGGGAGCTTTTTCATGACATTCCAATCCAAACTGCTTGCCACGACGGCCGCCATCGTTGTCGCGGCGGCTGGTGCCGTTTATGCGGACGGCCACGCGACACACCCCGAAACAGGCGAGGTTCTGGCCTCTGACCAGACATTCACATACCGCGATCTGGACGAAAGCCCGTCGATTGACCCGGGCCTTGCCGAAGATAGTGCTGGTGGCGACATCCTGCGTGACCTTTTCGAGGGGCTCTATAACCAGGATGCCGCCGGCAATCTGATCCCAGGTGTCGCACTCAGCCACACCGTCAGCGACGATGGCCTTGTCTACACCTTCACCCTGCGTGATGACGGCAAATGGTCGAACGGCGATACCGTGACCGCTGGTGATTTCGAATATGCGTGGAAGCGTGCGGCATCGCCTGAGCTTGCCTCGCCCTATTCCTGGTTCATCGAATTGATGGCGCTGGAAAACGCTGGCGAAGTCATCGCCGGTGAGGTGGATATTGCAGAGCTTGGCGTGACCGCGATCGACGACACCACACTTGAGGTCCGTCTGACCCAGCCGCTGCCTTACTTCCCGCAGATGCTGACCCATTTCACGACCTTCCCGGTGCATCAGGCGACTGTCGAAGAGTTCGGCAGCGACTGGACGAAGCCGGGCAACATGGTGTCCAACGGGGCCTACATGCTGACTGAACATGTCCCGCAAGAGCGCCTCGTCCGCGAACGCAACGAGATGTATTGGGACAATGACAACACGATCATCGAAAAGGTCACATCGCTGGTGATCAACGATGAAAACGTGGCCCTGACCCGCTATCTGGCAGGCGAGTTGGATCGCACCGACGTCCCCGCAGGCCAGTTCCCGCGTCTGGCGGCGGAGTATCCTGATCAGGCGGTATCTGTCCCGCTGTCCTGCTCATACTACTACATGTTCAACCTGCGTGACGGCGCACCGGAAGAGATCCAGAACGCTGATGTGCGCAAGGCGCTGAGCCTCGCCATTGACCGCGATATCATCGTGGAAAACGTGCTCGCCGGTGGTCAGAAGGCCGCGTACACCTTTACCCATTGGGCCACAGCCGGGTTTGAAACGCCAGACATCCCGATGGCTACGATGAGCCAGGAAGACCGGAACGCGATGGCGGTGGAACTGATGACGGCGGCTGGATACGGCCCCGACAACCCGCTTGAGATCGATCTGGTCTATAACACTTCCGACAGCCACCGGTCTGTCGCCGTGGCGATCAGCCAGATGTGGAAGCAGACGCTGGGCGTTGAAACCACGCTGGCAAATCAGGAATGGCAGACCTTCCTCGAAGCCCGTTCCAACGGCGATTTTGAGGTTGCCCGCGGTGGCTGGTGTGCCGACTACAACGAAGCCTCGACCTTCCTCGACCTGATGCAGTCCGAGAGCGGCTACAACGACAGCCAATATGTGAATGCAAAGGTCGATGACCTGCTGGCCGAAGCGAAGACCTCTGACAACGCGCAGGCCAACTATGACATGGTCGAAATGATCGTCGCCGAAGACACGCCGATCATCCCGATCTACCACTACGCATCGGTGAAAATGTTTGCGGAAAACCTCGAAGGCTGGCCTTTCGAGAACTTCCAGCAGAACTGGTACTCCAAAGATCTCTACAAGATCGCTGAGTAACTGACAGCATCAGACCGCGCCCCATGAGCCGGGGCGCGGTCTTTGCATTTCCCGGACCCGCCCCATGCTGTCATTCATCTTCCGCCGCCTTGCCGTGGCCGTGCCGACCTTGCTGATCCTGGTCGTTTTGTCGTTCGTGCTGATGTATTCCGCACCGGGGGGCCCGTTTAACTCCGAACGTCCGCTGCCGCCCGAGGTGCTGGCGAATATCGAGGCGAAATACGGCCTGGATCAGCCCTTCTGGAAGCAGATCGTCAACTACGTGGTCAGCGTGGTGACGCAATTCGATTTTGGCCCTTCGTTTCAGTATAAGGACCGCACCGTCAACGACGTGATCGCACAAGGGTTTCCGGTGACGCTGACCTATGGGTTCTGGTCCTTTGTGGTGGCTGTGACCGTTGGCGTGTCGCTGGGTGTGGCTGCCGCCATCCGCCAGAATACCTGGCTCGACTACCTTGCCGTTGGTATCTCCATCGGGGCGCAGGTGCTGCCAAATTTCGTGATGGCGCCGATCCTGCTGCTGATCTTCACGCTCTGGCTCGGCTGGCTGCCCGGTGGCGGCTGGCAGGGCGGGCAGTGGCAGTTCCTGATCATGCCAGTGATCGCGCTTTCCACCTCTTACATGGCGTCCATTGCCCGGATCACGCGATCCTCGATGCTGGAGGTGCTGAACACCAATTTCATCCGCACTGCGCGGGCCAAAGGGCTGCCGATGCGCCGGGTGATCTGGCGGCATGCGATGAAGCCGACGATGCTGCCGGTCCTGTCCTACCTCGGGCCTGCCTTTGTGGGGATGATCACCGGGTCGGTGATCATTGACGTGTTCTTCTCCACCGGCGGTATTGGGCAGTTCTTCGTGAACTCTGCCTTCAACCGCGACTATTCCGTCATCATGGGCATCACCATTCTGGTGGGCACGCTCACGATCCTGTTCAACCTTCTGGTCGATATCCTCTACGCATGGCTCGACCCGAAGATCCGGTACTGAGGGGGCACGCCGATGTTTCCGAACCGAGCCGCTGTGGAAAGTGTGGGTGACGCCATCGAACTGGCCCCGATCAAGGGCCGGTCGCTCTGGGCCGATGCCCGCGCGCGTTTCTTTCGCAACCGGGCTGCTGTCGTCGCATTGATCGCTCTGGGTCTGGTGGGGGCATTCGCCCTCTTCGGCGGAATCTTCGCGCAGTATGAGCCGGATTTCGTGAACTTCAGCCTGATTGGCAGCAATGCCTATCTGGGCGTGCCATCCACCGAGACAGGGCACTATTTCGGCACCGATAGCAACGGGCGCGACCTTTTTGCACGCACGGTGCAGGGGACGGGGATTTCCCTGATGGTCGGGATTGTCGGGGCGCTGGTGGCGGTGATTGTCGGCACGCTCTATGGCGCCACGGCCGGGTACTATGGTGGCCGGGTGGACGGGCTGATGATGCGGATCGTCGATGTGTTGATGTCGATCCCCTTCATGTTCGTGCTGATCCTGATGCTGGTGATTTTTGGTCGGTCGATCTTCATGCTGTTTCTGGGGATCGGGCTGATATCCTGGCTGGATATGGCACGGATCGCGCGGGGCCAGACGCTTACCATCAAGAATAAGGAATTCGTGGAGGTCGCTGTCGCCATCGGCGTGCATCCGGCCAAGATCATCCTGCGCCATATCGTGCCGAACCTTCTGGGGATCGTGATCGTTTATGCGACGCTGTTGGTGCCCAACATGATCATCTTCGAAAGCTTCATCAGCTTCCTCGGCCTTGGTGTGCAAGAACCGGCAACGTCACTGGGCGCGTTGATCAATGAAGGTTCTCGCACGATGCAGTTCGGCTACTACTGGCAAATCGGCTTCCCCCTCTTTTTCTTCGTCGTCACCATTTTCGCCTTCTTCTTTGTGGGCGACGGGTTACGTGACGCGCTCGACCCCAAGGATCGCTGACCATGGCCCTGCTCGATGTCAAAAACCTGAGTGTCAGCTTTGAGACCGGCGATGGCACGGTTGATGCGGTCAAAGACATCACCCTGTCGATCGCGCAGGGTGAATGCCTTGGCATTGTGGGCGAAAGTGGGTCGGGCAAAAGCCAGACCTTCCTCGCGCTCATGGGTCTCTTGGCCCGAAACGGGCAGGCCACAGGGTCCGCGAAGTTCGGCGGGCAAGAGATGCTGAATATCGGCGCCTCCGCCGCCAACAAGGTGCGTGGCAATCACGTCGCCATGATCTTTCAGGATCCGCTGACCGCGCTGACCCCGCATTTGACGGTAGGCCAGCAGATGGCCGAAGTGTTGGAGGTGCACAGCGGCATCAGTGGGCGCAAGGCGCGCCGCATCTGCATCGAATGGCTGGAGCGTGTACGCATTCCCGAGGCCCGCCACCGGATCGACCAGTATCCGCATCAGTTGTCAGGCGGCATGCGCCAGCGGGTGATGATCGCCATGGCAATGGTCTGCAAACCGAAGCTGCTGATCGCGGATGAGCCGACAACCGCACTTGATGTCACCGTACAGGCCGAAATCCTTGATCTGATGGCGGCCCTGCAAAAGGAAGAACAGACCGCGATTGCGCTGATAACCCATGACATGGGGGTGGTCGCCCGGCTTTGTGATCGCGTGGCGGTGATGCGGCACGGCGAATATGTGGAAGAGGGGGATGTGGATACGATCTTTCACGCGCCCAAGCACGCATATACCCGCATGTTGCTTGATGCGATGCCGCGCATCGACCAGCCCAGCAAAGAACTGCATATCGAGGCCGCACCGGAAAAGAGCATCCTGACGGTTACCGACATGGAGGTGCAGTTTGATATCCGGGTCAATCAGGGCCTGTTTGGCAAGCGCGTGCCACTGCGTGCCGTCGACGGAGTGACATTCGATCTGGCGCGCCGCGAGACGCTGGGGATCGTCGGGGAGTCCGGTTGCGGAAAGTCGACGCTCGCCCGCGCCGTCCTGCAATTGATCCCACCGACCGCCGGATCCGTCACATGGATGGGGCAGAAACTAGACGGGCTTGACCGGCGCGGGATGCTGCCCCACCGCAAGAACCTTCAGATCGTGTTCCAGGACCCGCTGGCGAGCCTCGATCCGCGCATGACAATCGCCGCCTCCATCGCCGAACCATTGCAGAGCTTTCAGCCGAACCTTTCTGCCAAGGAACGCCAGAAGCACGTGGCCGAAATGATGGAACGCGTGGACCTCGACCCGCGCATGATCAACCGCTACCCGCATGAGCTGTCAGGCGGCCAGAACCAGCGCGTTGGCATCGCCCGCGCGATGATCAACAAGCCAGAACTGGTGATCTGTGATGAAGCGGTGAGCGCGCTTGATGTGTCCATCCAGGCGCAAATCATTGATCTGTTGAAAGAGCTGCAGGCCGACATGGGCCTGTCGATGATGTTCATCTCCCATGATCTTTCGGTGGTGCGCGATATCTCGCACCGGATCATGGTGCTCTATCTTGGGCGGATCGTGGAGCTGACGGACCGTGATACGATCTATGAACGCCCCGTGCACCCCTACACCCAATCACTAATTTCCGCTGTGCCGATCCCCGACCCGCGGATCGAACGCACGCGGCAACGGCTGCGGTTGCCCGGTGAACTGCCCTCACCGCTGGACCCTGGTGCAGGCCTGCGGTTCCTGCCGTCGCGGCGGCACAGCGATCCGCACTATCGCCCAGCCTTGCAAGAGGTCGCACCCGGCCACTGGGTGGCCGAGCACGACAGTATCGAGGCAATCATGCAGGCCGAGGAAATGCGGATCGCCGTCTAAGGCAAAACTGCCCAACTTCTCATGTTCTAAAATACTGCGGGGGGCCGCAGGCGGGGGCAGCGCCCCATCGACATTGGCCGTCAGCCGCGCAAAGATGCCTCAGTAGTCCCGTTCAAAGAAGACCCCAAGGCTGGTTTCGCCTTCCTCATCCACCCCGCCGCGCGCGGTGATCTCATCTGTGATGTCGAGGTTGAGGTTGATCTCTGTCCCGCCATCGCTGGTCACGGTAACATCGGTATAGACGTTTTCAGACAGATAGGCGCCTGCGCGCACGGCAGCGTTCCCCTCTTCATCTGTTGTGACGTCAAAATCATCCAACCCGATGCTTTCGCGGAAATTGTTGAGTGTTCCGCCACCGCGTCCGGCCAGCGTGCTGATGGCCGAGGCAAGCTGAACGGCCTGCAGCGGGCTGATACTGTCGAGGTCGCGGCCAAAGATCAGCTGGGCCAGCACCTCATCCTGTGGCAGTTCCGGCACGCTTTCAAAGCGCACCTCTGGCGCGCCAGCGGGGCCTTCGACAATGATGTTGATGACGGTGCCGGTGTCAGTCTCGGTGGTTGCCACAAGGCGGATGAAGGGATCAAAGCTGCCCTGGAGTGAGGCCACGCCTTCGGTCAGTTGGAACCGGTGTTGCACGATGTCGATCCGCCCGCGGATCAGGGAAAACCGGCCCACGGGGATCACATTGGCGGAGGTGCCGCCGATGGTCAGCTGCCCGCCCAGTTCGGCATCAAGGCCCCGGCCCCGGATGAAAATCCGCGAAGGCGCATTGATCACGATATCAAGCGGAAAGGCGGGGCCGGACCCGTTGCCGCCGCTGTCCTCGGCGGCGATATCGCGGCCTGAGGTGCTGACACCGGCGCGCTGCAGGGTGCGCCGGGTGTCCGCATTGGCACCCACATGGCGTACTTCGGGCAGCGCCCCGAGGCTGCTGATGGATGAAGATGGCACCTGTACATCCGTCTGGCCAAGGTCAAACGCGCCCGCGATCCGCGCCCCACCCGTCAGGGGCCCGCGCAGCGTGAGCGCCCCATCGACTGTCGTGCTGTAAAGGTCGGGGTCCTGCACCACCACGTTGTTGATGCGCAACGTGATGTCTGCGTTGTTGCCCCCCGCAAGGCCCACCGGCCCGCTGACGGAGACGCCACCGCCGCTTTCGACGCGCGCCTGCAGGTCAATGTTTGCCTGATTGCCGCCCAACCCGATCTGGCCGGTGATCCCACTGAGCGCCTCGCCAAGGTTCGGGGCCGCCAATCGCCCGTTCTCGAAGGTGATCCGGCCGGAGAGGGAAGAGAGCGCCGGCGGCCCGTTGACCGCCAAATCAAAGTTGGCAAGCCCGCTGACCCTGCGCGGGTCAATCGCCGTGTTCGCCAGCGCCAGCGGCGCGCTGCCATCCACATCTAGGTTGAGCGTGCCATCCGGCGCATATGTCCCAATGATCTGCGCGCCCAGGCCGCCGGGGCCAGTGGCATTGGTATCAATCCCCCAATTGCCCGCATCATCGAGGTTGGCGCTGCCCGTCGCACGGATCGGCCCGCTGATCTGGTCAGTCAGCACGCCCACATCCCGCAAACTGGCGTTGAAGCGGCCTTGGCCCGCGCCAGCGGCCCCGTTCAAGGCGGCCACGACCGACACCTCGCGGGTGGAAACCTCAAGCGTGCGCACGGACAAGAGCCCGTCTGCCTGCCCGAAGGTTGCGTTGATCCGCCCGGTTCCGGCCAGCAGGGCATCTGCGGTCGGGTTCCCGATGGCCAGATCCTCACTCCGCAGGTTGACGCTGGCATCAAAACTGCTGAGGTCTGCCGCCACCTCACCCGCTGCCGTCAGATCAATGGAGCCTGCAATTGGCTGGCCTGCAAGCCCGGCAAAGGCGCCGAGTGCGGCCACATTCGCCGCGACCTCACCGCTGATCTGCCGGGCATTGGCCGGGCTCGCGATCAAGAGGTCAGCGCTGACGTCCGTGCCTGGGCCGGATACCACCAGCTGTGCCGCCGTCGCGTCATCGGCGGCAGGCGAGGCGTTGATCGTCACGCCGATGGGGCCGTCAAGTGAGGGGTCCAACACACCTGCATCGAAGATGATCAGGCGCAGGTCGGCCGCATTGCTGCCAGAGAGGTCAACAGCGGCGTCACCGCCCAGCGTCATGGCCGGCGTGCGCAGGGACAGGTCGCGCAAGCTGCCCCGATCCTCACCTGTCCGTGACACTTGCCCGCGCAACAGTCCGCGCCCGGTGATCAGCGGATCAAGCCGCGCATCGCCGATTTGGACGTCCTGTGTGACGGCACTGATATCTGCATCAAACCGCTGCATGTCACCAAGAAGAACCGCGCCAAGTTCAACCGTGGCCGCCCCGGATATTGGGCGCCCGGCGAGGGCGGCATAGGTGGCAAGGTCCGACAGGGCGGCGCGCAGGTCGATGTTGAGCGTTTGCCCTTCAGCGGCCGGCGTAAGTGTGCCATCTGCGGTCAGATCAGCATCGGGTACTGCCGCGTCAATGTCGAAGCCAAGGATGCCTTCGGGCGACTGTGTGATCTGGCCCGTGATGTTTGCCGCGCCTTGCAGATCGGGCAGGACCAGCGCCAGATCACGCAGATCAGCCGTGAAGGCGGCGTCAGTGCCTTCGCTTGTCAGGTTGGCATCCGCCGTGATCTCGGCCTCATCTGTTCTGATGCGCAGATCTTCCAGACGGGTGCCCTCGGCGTCACGCACGGCCCGGGCGGCAATGGTGCCGGTCCCGGCAAGGATCGCGTCCGCCTCTGCAATGCCGACGCTCAGGTCAGTAGTCTGGCCCGTCAGGGTCAGGTCGAACCCGCCGTCATCAGGACTGACTTGTGCTTGCAGGGCCAGCGCCGCGGCCCCGGCGATATCTTGCCCCACAATCGTTGCAAAGCGGGCAAGGCCCGCGACGTTGAGGCTCACATTCGCATTCGTCTCAAACCCGTTATCCAGCCCCGCGATGGTGGCATTGGCGTTCACGTCCAATCCTGCACCGTTCAGCGTCAGGCGGTTGATCCGCGTTGGCTGACCGGCGCGGCTGACCAGCGCAAATTCACCTGTGATGTCGCTGCCAAATGCCTCTGCCGCGCCAGCGTCATCCAGCGCAAGTCCATCCGCACCATAGTCGAGGTTCGCGGTGAAGGCCGCGACTCCGCCATCGTTGCCAGGTTGGATGATCCCGCCTCCGTCAAGGCCGAGCGTCGCGATCTGCAGGCCCGGGCGCGAAAGGCCGTCAACCTGTAGTGTGGCCTCCCAGTTTTCAGAGACGACACCGTTGTAGGCGATGCGCAGGTCAACACCGTCGACAAAGGTGCGGGGCCCGGAAAGTGGCAAGAGGATCGGGTCATTGCCGGTGTCGGTGATCCCACCGGTCAGGCTGATCCGCTCTGGCCAGCCGCCGGACGCAATGGCGACGGTCCCATCAAGTGCGATGCGGCCGGCCTGAAGCGTCAGTTCCGGCACATCAATGCGGCCATCGGCGGATTGTAAAACCTCCGCTGCAAGATGTGCGTCATTGCCGAAGAAGGCCCCATACTCGGGCGCAAAGAGCGGTGAAATATCACCACCGACATCAAGGGCGATGCGCTGGCCCCCGTCCGCCCCTGTCAGGCTGAAGGTCCCGGCAAGGCGATCCTGCCCGTCTGTCGCGAGGCCCAGGTCGGCTGCGAAAGCATCCAGCGGTCCGGTTCCTGCCACATTCAGCGCGACGGGCGGCGCGCTGGGCAGATCCAGCAGGGTGACAGCGATCCCGTCCGCGCCCTCATCAAGCCGCAGCAAAAGGTCCAGCACGCGCGAGGCGTTGTTATAGTTGCCGTTGATCTCAAATGTGCCGCGCGGCCCATCAAGCCGCTCAGCAGCAATGGCTGCAGATCCTTGCCCGTCAGCCAATGCGGCGTTGCCGTTGATCGCAAAGGCGACGGGTTCGCCCAAAAACACCTCACCCAGTTCGATCCGATCGATGGCAAGCGCGTCGAAGGCGATACTGACGGGCAGTTCGGGCAGTGAGAAGGGCGAGGTTTCCGGCGACGGCGGGCTGGGTTCCGCGATGGGCGCGCGGGACACCACGATGCGTGCAGCGCTGAGTTCTTCGATATCAATGGCCCCGCGCAAAAGCGCGCCCCGGTTCCATGACATCACGATGTCTTCGAGTGCAAGCCAGACCCCATCTGCATCTGATATGGTCAGCTGTTCGATGGTCGCCTGAGAGCTGAGCGCGCCTTCAAACCCGACGATGTTCACCGACCGTTCACCGGCTGACAGGTTGTCCTCGATCAGCCCGGCGATGAACCCTTCATCGTCGTCCTGGGCGATGGCTGCCAACGGCAGGCAAAGCCAGATCAACAGGATGCAGAAAAACCTCAAAACGCCTGCCCTATTCCGATGTAAACCTGCAGGTCTTCGCCCGCGTTATCGCCACTGGCCTGTGTGCCAAGGTCAAGCCGGATCGGCCCGATGCCGGTGTTGTAGCGCAGCCCGAAACCTGCACCGGCGTGCCATTCGGCGTCTTCGCCCGGCGTGGCCGTATCACCGACCTGCCCGAAGTCGTAAAACCCGACGAGTGAGATGTTTTCGCGGATTGTATAGCGGGCCTCCAATTGGGCGCCGATGAAGGATGTGCCACCAGTGGTGACCGTTTCGCCGCCATCCACCGTGTCGATGCCAAGCGATTGGTAGGGTTGCCCGCGTACTGTGCCGCCGCCGCCCGAGTAGAACAGGAAATCGGCGGGCGCTTCGCTGATGGATGCGCCCAGAACGCTGCCGATCTGCGCACGCGCGGTGAGCGTCAGCGCCGCGCTTTTACCAAAGGAATAATATCCGCGTGTATCGGCGTAGAGCCGCGCGCCCTGAATTTCACCGTCCGTGCTGATGAACGGCGTGCCGGTTAGGTCGATATAGTAGCCGGAGGTTGCATTGCTCGCGTCATCCCGACGGTCCAGCGTGGCATCGAGTGGCAGCGTCAGAAGCGTGTACTCGCGTGTCTCCGCCTCTGTCTCTTCCCGCGCGCGCAGCAGGCCAACACCGGCGCGGACGGTCAGATCATCGGTCAGACGGCGGGAGAAACCGGTTTCCAGTGCGATCTTGTCGAGCAGGAACTCCGGCTCGTCCTCGCGCGAAATCTCTCCGGAAATGAAGTAATCGGTATCCGGGCCAAAGGTAGCGGGCCGTGTAAACGTACCGCCGAGACGATAGTCGATGCCGCCCGTCTCGCCGCTGATACCGGCGACCTCGCCCTCGATCCGCAGCCGCTCAGCGCCGCCAAGGAAGTTACGATGCAGCCAGAAGCTGGACAAAGTCAGCCCCTCGATGCTCGCCACTTCGATCCCGAAACCGATGCGCCGCGGTTTGGCCTCTGACAACAGGGCGTTGATGGGCAGCGTGTCGTTCGGGCCGATATCGTCGGCTTCGGTCAATGACACGCTTTCGAAGGTCCCTGTCCGGCGCAGGCGGGCGGCGGCGCGGCTCAGCTCTTCGGGGTTATAGACCTCGCCCACCGGAAGCCCGGCAATTTGGCGGATGCGCGCGTCGCTCACCGTCTCGGCCCCGGACACCAACAGGGGGCCGAAGGTCAGACGCGGGCCAGGCGCCAGGGTGACATTCACATCCAGCCTGCGGTCATCATGGCGGGCGATGATCCGTTGGCTGGCCACGTCCGCCTTGGCAAAACCAAGGGCGCGCCAGCTGTTCACGCCGTCACGGACACCGGCGCCGATGGCGTCAGACCGCGCGCGTTCGCCCTGTTCCAGCGCTTCGCTGATGGTGGCGTCCGGCGGCAGGGGGCTGACATCCACGTTGCCGAACCGGAACCGCGCGCCACTGTCGACTGTGATGACCACCTGATCAATGCGGTCCGGCGCGGCCAGGGGCGCAATGCCGGCGGCCTCGGCCCCGTCAACCGTGATCGAGATGTCGCCAGCGTAGTAGCCTTCGGCATAAAGCGCAGTCAGCAGGCGGCGATAGTCGGCCCGCGCGGCGGCGATATAGTCTTGCGGGGCAGCGTCATCCTCCAGCGCGAGAAGCAAGGAGGCTGCGCGCAATGCTGTCTCTGCGCGGTTGGTTTCAAGCCTGACGTCTTGTGCAGTTGCGATCCCGGCGCAGAGCGTAAACCCCACCGCAAACCGCCAAACCATTCCTTGCCGTCGTCTCAAAAACATGCCCCCCAACGCGTCAGTGCGCGCGCCGTTCCGATATGCCTAGCGAAGCTAACGCAAAATGGCCATTCACAAACCGGGCAGGTCGTTTTTCGTTAGGTCACGGGCCGTGTTCTCGCTAATGTTTGCGCGATGAAGGACTTGGCCCCGCCACCGCAAACCGACCTGCGCCCGCCCGAAGCGGTGATGCGCCTGCGCCGCATGGGCGCGGCCTTTCCTACGCGGTTGTCCTTTCTGCGCAGCCTGATGCGCAATCTTGGCGCGGAGCAGGCGAAGGTGACGCGACCGGTCTGGAACATTGATGCGGCAGGCTATGGCCATGCTGTCTACACGCTGCGCTTTGGCGGCTATGACTATTCCCTTGTCGCCGTTTCAACCCCGCTCGACCCTGATCAGCGCACCGATCGCGTAATCGCAAGTGCGTGGGACAGCACATTTGTCCTCTACGATGGCGTGCCGGATGCTGATGAGATTGTGCGCATCGTGGCGAGCGCCCCCATGCAAGAGGCCGCGCGCTATACCCCGCGCGAACTGGTGCTGAGCCGCGCGAACCGCTCTGTCCGGCTGTTTGATCACGTGGTGGCTGCCTTGCGCGCGGGCCGGCAGCCTGACCCGGATCTGATCCGCGAAACCGGCTATCTGATGCGCACGACGGCTGTCTATGGCAACGGGAAATTCGGGATCGCCGACCGCGCCCATATCGCTGACCGCCCCGGCATGGGTGGCCCTTTCATGGCCGAGATGCTGACGGTCTGGCTGATCCGCGGGTTCACCCATGATCTGGTGGAGCATGTGGGCGGCGGGACGCTGGACCGGGCCATGAAACGGCACCTTGGGATCGGCAATGCGACGGGCCTCGGGATGGCGCCGTTTCTGGTCTATCACCCGCTGTTGCTCGATGCCTGGATGCAGGTGCGCGAAACTGCCCTTGCGCGCGTGCGGGCGATCCCGGCGCTGGATGAAGCGCAGATCGGGCGGATCTATGACCTTGTGATCCGGACGGCGCAGCATCTGGCGGAGTGGCAGGTGCCCGATCCGGTGGCCGCGGACCGGCTGAACACGCTGCGCGCTGAATGGCCTGTCTTTGCCGATACGCTGACGCCAGAGCGGCTGATGGCTGCCAACCCCATCGACCAGATCATTACCGACAGCGCAGCCTATGCGATTGACACGCAAGAGCTGATCGTGGCCCTGATGTTGGAACCCTTTGGCGATCTGGTGGACGGCCTGACCGATTGCATGGCGACACCCTTCACGCCGGAGCTTGATCCGGCCATGCCCTGCAAGGCGCTTGCGGACCTGATCGCGGCAGACTGGGCCTGGGCCTGTCAGGTGGACTACGACAAGCCCGAAGATTGCGCGCAATTCTGGTACGTGTCCGAGGAAAAGCTGGAGCCGCGCCTAGGCAACCGGCATGCTGAACCGGGCGCGGATCTTGAAAGCCCGCTGGATATCGCGCGTCAGGTGAAGGCGCTGGCGGCGGATTTGCCCGCTGACGACACGACTGTCGGCGCGTTTCTGGCCAGCCATCCGCAGCATCGGGCGGCCACCCGCCGGGTGCAGACCTTGGCCAAGCACGCCTATGCCGAGATTCGCGACAACCTGATCTGCGCCTCTTGCCTGCCCATCGACCTTTTGCGCTGCAAGCTCGCCTTCTTTGGCGCGGCCAAATTCGATCCGAAGTCTGACCGCTGGACCCGGATCACGTTGGCGCAGGGCGCGCCGCTGTTTGATGAGCTGGATCAGGCCGATGACTGGTGGTTGCCGGTCGCCGGGTTTTGATGCGCTCAATCAATGAGGTGGCCGGAACGGTCGCGCGGGCCGCACGGGGTGCGGGATTTCCGGCCGGTCAGGCAGAGGATCTGGGGCAGGTGGCGGCGTACCTTGCCGGGATCCGCGCGGACCTTGCCATTGTCACGGCTGCATTGCAGGAACCTATTGGCACGCCACAGGTCGATTGGCGTCAGGACGGCGTGACGATCCATAAGGGCCCGGTGATCCTGACCGGCCCCACTGCCTGCGACGCGCTGGTCGCTGGTGCTGCGCCGATCACGATTGCCGATATCGCCCACGCGCCGCTGATTTCCGCCATGCTCTGCCTGCGCGCGCTCACACCGTGGTGGGAAGGGCGTGTTTTGACCCTTGGCGATTGTGAAATCCTGCCCGCCAAACCGGGGCCGGTAAATGTTCCGGATCAAGACTGGCAGGTCTGGAGCAATCTTGCCGCCCGTACCTACGTGCCGGAAAGTGCCGCGTCGCGCGCCGCTGGGGCAGGGGCCGGCTTGATCGACAACGATTGAGCCTCGACGGCCTGCCTAGAATTCCAACAGGTCAATGACTGTTTGCAAGTTGGGGCTTTGCGCCAACCCTGCGGCCTCTGCCGGGGTGAACCAGCCCGCGTCGCTGACATCATCCGCCGCATGCGGTGTGCCGCTGACATAGTCACAAAGCACCACCGCCAGAAGATAGTGAAACTGCACCGCGCCATCTGCATCCCGGGTGATGGCATCGATATTGGTCAGGTATCGGCGGGCATGGGCCACAACACCGGTTTCCTCGTGCAACTCGCGTACGGCCGCCTCAAGCGCCGTCTCCCCCAGTTCCACGTGCCCGCCGGGAAAGCCCCATGTGTTCGCATTGGGGGCCTTCCTGCGTTTGACAAGAACCAACCGCCCCTGATGCGGGACAACGGCAATAGCGCCAAGGCGGGGGTGGACAGCGGCCATGCCGGGCAAGCTAGGGCTGGCACTGAACAAGGTAAAGCGCCTTTGCCCCTTGGCCTGCCGGGGCTTTGCGCACATATAGGGCGCAACTGACAGGATGAAGGAGATCTCCAGATGCTGGAACTCGACACCAACGCCGCCGCACCCGCCGATGTGATCAAGGATGGCACCGACGCCAGCTTTGCTGCCGATGTCATCGAGGCATCCCAAACCACGCCCGTGATCGTCGATTTCTGGGCGCAGTGGTGCGGGCCGTGCAAGACACTCGGCCCCGCGATTGAAGACGCGGTGACCAAGGCCAAGGGCAAGGTGAAGCTCGTCAAGATCGACGTGGATGCCAACCAGGCCTACGCCGGGCAATTGCAGGTCCAGTCAATCCCCACGGTCTATGCCTTCTTTCAAGGGCGGCCCGTGGATGGGTTTCAGGGCGCGCTGCCGCCATCCGAGGTCAACAAATTCGTTGAAAAGATTGCCGCCCTCGCCGGTGATCCGGAGGCCGAAGGGCTGAGCGCGGCCATCGAAGCGGCAGAGCAGATGCTGGAAGAGGGCGCTGCAGCGGACGCAGCAGAAACCTTTGCCGCGATCTTGCAGGAAGAGCCGAACAATGCGACCGCCTATGCGGGCCTTGTGCGGGCCTACCTCGCACTGGGCGATGTGGACCAGGCAGAGGCGATTCTCAACGGCGCGCCTGCCAAAATTTCGACCGACCCGGCACTGGAAGCGGTGCACGCCCAGATCACACTTGCGCGCGAGGCAGCAAATGCCGGCCCCGTCGCCGAATTGCAGGCGGCAGTTGAGGCATCACCCGACGATCATCAAGCTCGCTTTGACTTGGCCACGGCCCTGCACGCCAACGGCAAGGTTGAAGAGGCTGTGGCCGAGCTCTTGGAGCTTTTCCGCCGCGATCGCGAGTGGAACGACGGTGCCGCCAAAGCCCAGCTTTTCAAGATTTTTGATGCGTTGGAGGCCAAGGACCCCATCGTCCTGAATGGCCGCCGGAAATTGTCGTCGCTGATATTTGCCTGACGTAGGCAGCGGCCTACCTTGGCATACATGACAAAACGTCCTGATCTGCCTGACGCTATCCCGATTTTTCCGCTGCCCGGCGCGCTCCTGTTGCCCCGGGCGCGATTGCCGCTGCATCTGTTCGAACCGCGCTATCTGGCGATGCTGGATGACGTCCTGAAAACGCAGGATCGGCTGATCGGCATGGTCCAACCCTATGAGGTGCCGGGCAAGGCGAACCGTCTGCACACCATCGGCTGTGCGGGGCGCGTGACCGCCTTTTCCGAGACCGAGGATGGTCGCTATATGATCACCCTTTCGGGCATGTCGCGGTTCCGGATTATGGAAGAGATCGAAGGCTTCACTCCCTATCGGCGCTGCAAGATGAACTGGCAGGGGTTTGAGCGTGATCTGGGCGGGGTGGAGAAGGACGAAGGCTTTGACCGTCCCCGGTTCATGGATGCGCTTGGCAAGTATCTGGTGGAGGAAGGGCTTTCGACCGACTGGGAAAGCCTTGGCGAGGCCGAGGATGAACTGCTGATCAACTCGCTCTCAATGCTCTGCCCCTTTGCGCCAGAGGACAAGCAAGCGCTGCTGGAAGCACCATCGCTGTCCACCCGCCGTGAAACCCTGACCACGCTCATTGAATTCGCCCTGCGCGGCGGCCCCGGCGAAGAGGTGATGCAATGAGCGAGGCATTTGACCCCAAGATGCTCGAGGCGCTCGTCTGCCCGCAAACCGGCAGTACGCTGGAATATGACGCCGAAAAGCAGGAACTTGTCAGCAAATCCGCCAACGTCGCATTCCCCATCCGTGGGGGTATTCCGGTGATGCTGATGGATGAGTCGCGGAAGCTGGATTAGGGCTTTCGATTGAAAGAGAACTGGTCCTAGTGCCCGCCTGCGTTGGCCTAGCCCCGCATCAGCCGCGGCAGCGCGCCGTTCAGCCCTGCTGCCTCGCGGATGAAGCCGCGCCGTAGGCCGGGGGCGGCGTTGATCAGCCCCATCCCGACGTCCCGTGCGGCCCGCAGCAGCGGGTTGTCGTTGGAGAAGAGCCGGTTGAAGGTATCCGTCGCCAGCGCCAGTTTCGTCGTGTCGAACCGTCGCCATTCCTGATAGCGTGTCAGCACCTGCGCGTTCCCGATGTCCTCACCCCGCGCGCGTGCCGTTTCCAGCACGTCCGCCAGAGCGGCTACGTCGCGAAGCCCCGCGTTCAGCCCTTGCCCCGCGATCGGATGCACCCCGTGGGCTGCGTCGCCGACCAGGGCCACACGTTCTGCAATCAGGCTGTTGGCGAGCGTCAGGCCCAGCGGGTAGCTGAAGCGCGCGCCGGTCAGGCTGATTTCACCTAGGAAACTGCCAAAGGCCGGGCGCAGGGCGTCAAGGAAAGTCTCATCATCCATTACCATCAGATCGGCAGCGCGGTCTTCTTGCTCGCTCCACACGATGGAACTGCGGTTCTTTGTCAGCGGCAGGATCGCCAGCGGCCCGCCTGGCATGAAAAACTGATGCGCGATACCGTTGTGCGGCTTTTCATGTTGGACGGCACAGACCACCGCCGTTTGCCCATAGCCCCAGCCGGTGCGCTTGATCCCGGCGCGTTCGGCGGTGCCGCTGCGCCGCCCGTCAGACCCGACAAGCAGCTGTCTGGCGATGGTCTTGCCAGAGGCCAATGTCACAGTCACCTGGCCCGTCGTAACCTCCTGGCCAATGACCGTTTCACCCGCGAGATGCGTGATCCTGTCGTTATCCGCCATCGCATCGAGAAAGGCGCGCCGCAGGTGCCGGTCCTCGACGAGATAACCCATCGGCCCTTCCTCGATCTCGGCATGATCGAAATGCATCATCCAGGGGCTGGGCCCTTCGCCTGCGCGCCCGTCGGTGACCTTGATCTCCAGCATCGGCTGCGCGTCTTTGGCAAGACCATCCCACACACCGATCCCAAGCAACAGCCGGGTAGAGCCATGTGCCAGCGCGTAGCTGCGCCCGTCAAAATCACGCCGTTTGCGGGTGTCGATGGGCAGGGCGTCGATGATGGTCACGCGCATTCCGGCCTGTGCAGTGGCGAGGGCAAGGGCGGGGCCGTTCAGCCCGCCGCCTACGATGATGATATCCTCAGTCATACCTCGCAATATGCGCGGGCCGGCGGGATTGTCCATGCGCCCCTTGGCCGCTAGTTAGGCGGCAGCAACCGGAGAGTGATAATGCAAGACTGGCGATGGATGACGGCCGCGGACCTTGGGCGCGGGATTGGTGCTGGCGACATTGATCCGGTGGCGCTGACCGAAACCTATCTTGCTGCGATCGACGCCCATGAACACCGCGACCGCATCTATGCCCGTGTCACCCATGACCGCGCGCGGGGAGAGGCCGCAGCGGCGGCGGAGCGTGCGAAATCCGGTCTGCGCCGTGGCCCCTTGGATGGTGTGCCGGTGTCTTGGAAGGACCTGTTTGATACAGCCGGGATCGGGACAGAGGCGGGTACGGCGCTGATGGAAGGCCGCGTGCCTGAGACCGATGCGGTGGTCTTGCAGAACGCGACGGCCGCGGGCCTCGTTTGTCTCGGCAAGACTCATATGTCAGAGATCGCCTTTTCCGGTCTGGGTCTGAACCCGGTTATGGGTACGCCTCCTTGCGTGAACGATGTCGATGCGGTGGCGGGTGGTTCGTCCTCTGGGGCTGCGGCCTCTGTCGCGTTCGGGCTCGCGGCGGCTGGCATCGGGTCTGACACGGGTGGGTCCGTGCGCATTCCGTCTGCGTGGAACGATCTGGTGGGGCTGAAGACAACACATGGGCGGCTGACACTGGACGGGGTTGTGCCCCTCTGCCTGACATTTGACACTGTCGGCCCGCTTTGCAGGTCGGTCGAGGATGCGGGGCTTTTGCTGGCGACATTGGAGGGCAGCAAGCCGGCTGATCTGGCAGGCGGCAGCCTCAAGGGCGTGCGTCTGATGGTCCTCGACACGATCGTACCCGACGATGTGCGCGATGCGCCACGGGACGCTTTCCGGAGCGCCGTGGAGCGCCTGCAGGCCGCCGGGGCGCAGATCGAGCACCGCTATTTCGCGCAGCTCTTTGATGCTTTCCGCGTGGCGGGCGATCTATACGCCGCTGACAGTTACGGCTGGTGGCGCGATCTGGTGGAGGCCAACCCAGAAAAGATGTTCCCGCAGATCCTTGAACGGGTGCGCGGCGGGCAGACGGTAACGGGGCCGGATTATTGCGCGGGATGGAACATGCTGCGCCAGATCCGGAAGGAGTATTTCGAGTGGACCGCGCAGTTCGACGCCGTGATCATGCCGAGCGCCCCGATCCTGCCGCCCAACGCCGAGCGGCTGCTGACGGATGACGATTACTACAAATCCGAGAACCTGTTGGCGCTGCGAAACACCCGTGTCGCAAACCTGATGGACGTCTGTTCCATCACGTTGCCGACCGGCGTGTCCTCTTGCGGGATCATGTTCAACGGGCAGAACGGCACGGAAGAGGCGCTGTTGCGCTTGGCGGTGGCTGCGGAACGGGCGCTGGCCTAGGGCGTAAACGCGAAATCCTGCAGCGCTTCAAATGACATGATGCGATGAACGGGCTTTTGGCCCTCCACCGCGTCCACGATGCTGCGAATATCCGGCATCCAGTTCTTTTCGATCTTCCAGATCGTCTCGAACAACGGCTTTGTTGGCGGCGGGGTATCCTGATCACCAGGCCGCAGGGTCAACGTGCCTGCCGCCCAGGCCTTTTGCCGTTCGGCGACTAGCCAGAAGTTCTGCCAAAGCGGGAAGTCGCAAAGGATCACATGGGTCGCGCGATCCAACCTTCGCACAAGGCTTTCGCGGTGGCCCATGCCGTCCATCAACCAGTGATCCGTCGCAATGATCGGGTCGTGCACGGCCTCATACTCCGCCACTGGTGTCATGGCCCATCCCTCGCCCCACATGAAGCGGTCGACCTCGTGCAGGGGCAGCGCGTATTGCTGCGATATGGCCACCGACAGTGTCGATTTCCCGCTGCCTGCGTTTCCAAGAACGGCAATGCGCATCATAGCCTCCCTGCCGGTTGCGTCACATTGCTAGGGCAGGGGCGGCAAAATTGCGATGATTTGTGCAGGCCCGACTGACTCAAAAGCCACAAAAACGCAGCGTTGCGCGCGTATTTCTGGACAGGCCTGCGCTGCCCGGGCTACTTTGGGGCAAAGCCGGGCGCAAATGATCCGGCAAATTGAGGCAGTTATGGGTTTTCCTGAGCGGTTTTCGGACCTTCCGGTATCGACGTGGCCACGCTTGCGTGCGCTTCTTGACGTGCCCACGAAGGCCAATGACATCATCAACATGACAATCGGGGAACCGAAGCATGCCTTCCCCGAATTCGTGGGGGATGTGCTGGCCGAAAACCTCGCGGGCTTTGCAAAATATCCAGATAACAACGGTGTTGCCCCGCTGTTGGAGGCGATTGCCGGGTTTCTGGACCGCCGCTATGGCCTCGATCTGCCCCCCGAGCAGATCCTGACGCTGAACGGCACGCGCGAGGGGCTTTATAACGCCACGATGGCGCTTTGCCCTGAGGACAAGAACGGCAGGCCTGTGGTTCTGACGCCGAACCCATTCTACCCCGTCTATGCGGTGGCCGCGATGTCTGTTGCGGCAGAGCCTGTCTATGTCCCGGCCACAGCCGAAACCGGGCATTTGCCGGATTTTCATGCGCTGCCAGAGGATGTGTTGGGTCGCACGGCCATCGCCTATATCTGTTCGCCCGCCAACCCGCAGGGGGCGGTGGCAGATGAGGCTTACTGGCGCGCGCTGATCACCCTTGCCGAGCGCCATGATTTCCAGATCTTCGCAGATGAATGCTATTCCGAGATCTATCACGACACCCCGCCCCCCGGCGCGCTGCAGATCGCAACAGAGATGGGCGCAGACCCGGAGCGGGTCGTGATTTTTCACTCGCTCTCCAAACGGTCGAATTTGCCAGGTCTGCGCTCGGGTTTTTGCGCTGGTGGCCCGCAGTCCATCGCGCGGCTGCGCCAGTTGCGCGCCTTTGCCGGTGCGCCGCTACCAGAACCGCTGCAGGCCGTGGCGACAGCCGCCTGGAACGATGAGGCGCATGTCATCGCAAACCGCGCGCTCTATGCCGAGAAGTACGCCGTCGCGGATGAGATTTTTGGCGACATCCCCGGCTACCAAACCCCTGCCGCTGGCTTCTTTCTTTGGCTGCCCGTGGCGGACGGGGAAGCGACCGCCGTGCGGCTTTGGCAGGAAACCGGCGTACGTGTGTTGCCGGGCGCATACCTGAGCCGCGACGTGAACGGCCAGAACCCCGGCAAAGGTTACATTCGGGTCGCCATGGTGGCCCCAAAAGAAGAAATGCAGCGCGGTCTGACCCTGATCCGCGACTGCGTATACGGTTGAGGAACAAGAGTATGGCATCCTATCAATCCCGACGGCGCGACCCGCTTCTCGACAGCAGCACGCAGGCGGCGATCGAGAAACGCAGCAAGGAGTTGCTGGGGCTTGGGCTGATCATGCTGGGCCTTCTGGTTGCGGCGATGGTGGGCAGCTATTCCCCCAATGACCCAAGCTGGATTTCCGCGACCGATGCGCCGGTGCAGAACTGGCTGGGGCATTTCGGGGCCGCGCTTGCCGCGCCACTGATGATGGTTGTGGGGCAGAGCATTTGGGTGCTGCCGCTTGTGCTGATGGCGTGGGGGCTGCGCTTTGTCATGCACCACGGGCAGGAACGCGCCTTTGGCCGGCTAATCTTTGCACCCTTTGCGATTGTGCTGGCCTCTGTCCACGCGGCCACGCTGGCCCCCGGTGCCGAGTGGCCCGCGAATTTCGGTCTCGGTGGCCTTTTTGGTGATACGGTGCTGGGTGTCATCCTGACGATTGTGCCAGTAGGGGCGATCTTTGGCGTCAAACTGATGTCGCTGGTCACAGGCGTGGCATTGCTTGCCTTGATGGTTTTCGTGCTGGGCTTCACCCGGTCAGAGGTGCGGACAGCCGGACGTTTTACGCTTTTGGGGACGGTCATGCTCTATGCCGGGCTTTTGAAACTGGTCGGCCGTGGGGCGGCTTTGTCTGCGACGGCAGCGCAAGGCATGAACGCCACGCTGCAAGCGCGCCGCGCCCGTGCGGCTGAGGCAAGTGACGCTGTGGTCGAGGATGCGGAGGCGAGCAGCTTCGCCGTGCCACCGCTGCAGGACACGCTACGCGCCCGCGCGGCTGCCGTTGTGCGTGCCAACCCCGCAATGCAAACGGATGAGCCACCGGTTTCCGCCCCGATCGTGCCGCCAGCCCCACCGCTGACAGCGCCTGCACGTGCCGCCGCGGATGACGTTGCCCCTCAAACAGGATTCCTTGCTGGATTGCTGAAACGCAATGATCCGATGCCCGAACCGGAACTGGTGAATGAAGAGCCGCCGCTGACCACCGCGCAGGCCGCTGACCCGGATCGCGTCAGCGCGCGCATTGCGGACGCCATTAAGAACCGCCAGCCCGCGCCGTCGCCGACGGGGGTCCGGATTGAGCCAACGCTGACCGCCGGGCGCGGCCCGCTGCCGCTGGTCTTTGAACCGTTCGAAGAGGACATCTCGCACGAAGAGGAACTGCTGGAGTTTCCGGTGGCGCCGCGCATTGCCCAGCCGCATACCCCGATCCCAGAGATGAATATCCCAACACCCACGCCTGAGCCGCGCAGCGTCGTGCAGCACCCGCCGAAACGCGCGCCGCAGCCTTCGCGGCAGGCCAAGGCAGAGGCGCAGCCAAAGCTGAAGTTCGATGACAAATACGCGTCCTACGAGCACCCGCCGCTTGGCTTGTTGACAAACCCGATCGAAATTCAGCGCCATCACCTGAGCGACGAAGCGCTCGAAGAAAACGCCCGGATGCTGGAGAGCGTGCTGGATGACTACGGCGTGAAGGGTGAGATCGTGAGCGTCCGCCCCGGCCCCGTTGTCACGATGTATGAGCTGGAACCTGCACCGGGCCTCAAAGCCTCCCGCGTCATCGGCCTTGCCGATGATATCGCCCGGTCGATGTCGGCGCTTTCTGCCCGTGTCTCTACCGTGCCAGGCCGGTCGGTGATCGGGATCGAACTGCCCAACGAAAACCGTGAAAAAGTGGTGCTGCGCGAAATCCTGAGCCACCGCGATTTTGGTGATGGCAATCAGAAGCTGCCGCTTGCGCTGGGCAAGGATATTGGCGGCGATCCGATTGTCGCGAACCTTGCCAAGATGCCTCACCTTCTGATCGCGGGGACGACCGGTTCGGGTAAGTCCGTGGCGATCAACACGATGATCCTGTCGCTGCTTTACAAGCTGACACCCGAAGAATGCCGGATGATCATGATCGACCCGAAAATGCTGGAACTTTCCGTCTATGACGGCATCCCGCATCTCCTCTCCCCCGTTGTGACGGACCCCAAGAAGGCGGTTGTCGCCTTGAAGTGGGTCGTGGGCGAGATGGAGGAACGCTATCGCAAGATGTCCAAGATGGGCGTGCGCAATATCGACGGCTTCAATGGCCGGGTGAAAGATGCGCTGTCCAAGGGTGAGATGTTCAGCCGGACCGTGCAGACCGGGTTTGACGACGAAACCGGCGATCCGATCTTTGAAACCGAGGAATTCCAGCCCGAACTGCTGCCCTATATCGTCGTCATCGTGGATGAGATGGCCGACCTGATGATGGTCGCGGGCAAAGAGATTGAGGCTTGTATCCAGCGCCTTGCGCAGATGGCGCGTGCCTCGGGCATTCACCTGATCATGGCCACGCAGCGCCCGTCGGTCGATGTGATCACCGGCACGATCAAGGCGAACTTCCCCACGCGGATTTCCTTCCAGGTGACCTCCAAAATCGACAGCCGGACCATTCTGGGCGAGATGGGGGCCGAACAGCTTCTGGGCATGGGTGACATGCTCTACATGGCGGGCGGCTCCAAGATCACGCGCGTGCATGGGCCGTTTGTGAGCGATGAAGAAGTCGAGGAAATCGTGAACCATCTGAAGGCCTTTGGCCCGCCGGAATACATGTCCGGCGTGGTGGACGGCCCCGAGGATGAAAAGGCCAGCGATATCGATATGGTGCTGGGTCTTGGCGGGAACACTGATGGTGAAGATGCGCTTTATGATCAGGCCGTGGCGATTGTGATCAAGGATCGCAAATGTTCCACCTCTTACATCCAGCGCAAGCTGGCCATCGGCTATAACAAGGCCGCCCGGCTGGTGGAGCAGATGGAAGATCAGAGTGTGGTCAGTGCCGCCAACCACGTGGGCAAGCGCGAGATTCTGGTGCCTGAGCAGGGCTGATCTGGGCCGCGTCTTTTTGCGCAACTATCGGAAAGTGATTGGTCTGCACATCGCAGAGGTTGACGCCGTGGGGCGTCGCCGCGTTTACGAATGTTGCGCAAGTTGGTAATTTTGTTGCGTCGTGGCCACAGCTGGTTCACGCCACGTAAACCGGCGTTGCCTGAATCGACACCCCCGACCTAAACAGCACCTCCCGATCAGACGGATCGGACCCAAACGGTCAGGGGTGATCACCCTGCCGGTGCGGGCGGCGCTGCCAGCCCCGTATGCCTGGGCCGAAATGCAGAGCGGGGCTTGGCCTTTGACGCCAATGTTTGATGTAGCTCATCGGTAGAGCGATAGACTCATAATCTATTGGTAGCGGGTTCGAGTCCCGCCATCACAGCACGGTAACTGGGCAACCAGCGAGGTTCGACTCCTCATCAACAGACGTTTTCAACACGTCTTTCATACGGGTATCCGGGGCTGTCCCAGCAGGGGTGGTCTGCCCGACCTTGCGCGGCGTGGTCCGTGGTAGGGAACGACCGGCTATCGCTGCTCTGCCCTTTTGGCGGCGGCGGGTGATGGCTGGCGCGGGTTTTGGCCCGGTAGGGGAGGTTTCGACCGCCCCGCGCCGCGCCTTGGCCCCTGCCAGCCCGCTCTCTCGCTTCCCCCGATGGGCCATGGCGAGGGGCGGCCTCGGATATCATTCACACCTGTCACCGATCCCCGGTGCAACCCCACCGAACCAAAAGGAGATCGCATTGCGACACCGACGTTGACCGCACGATAAAAAGGAGAAAACATCATGTTGCGGCTTATTGAAACACTTGTCGGCCTGACCAGGCTGACGCTGACAGAGAATGACCGGGCGGTCCTGATACGCAAGGGGCGGGTCATCGCCATCCTGGGTGCCGGGGAACACCTAATCGGTCGCCGCGACGTGGTCGAGCGGCATACGCTGAGCACGGCTGTTTTCACGGGCGGAAACGTCGAGACGTTGATGCGGGACGCGCCTACGCTGACGGCCAGGCACCTGACTGATGTGCGGACCGGCACGGGTGAGGTTGCATTGATCGCACGGGACGGGCGGCTGTTGACGGCACTTGTGCCTGAAACACGGATCCACCTGTGGACGGATGCGGGGCCTTTCGAGGTGACACGGCACGATGCGGCCGCTGATGTCCGGGTCCCTGCTGATGTCGCCAAACGGATCGTGCGGGCACGGCTTGCCGGGCTGATCACGAGTGTCGAGGTGGCCGAAGGACACGTTGGCGTTTTGACGCTCGACGGTACCGACCCAACGGTTTTGACCCCCGGCGCGCATGCGTTCTGGACGGTCGGGCCCAAGGTTGCGGTGAAACTCGTCGACACACGGCTGCGGTCCCACGACGTGACAGGGCATGAGATCCTGACACGGGACCGGGTCACGCTGCGGGTGAACCTGTCTGCCGATTTCCGGGTCCTTGACCCCGTCACGGCCGTGACAAAGGTCAAGGACTTTGAAGAAGCCTTGCACCGGGCGCTTGGCCTGGCCTTCCGGCGGACGCTGGGGGCGCTGACGCTCGATGCGCTTCTGGCCGACAAGGTCGCTGTTGACGCCGGTGCCGCAGATGCGGTCCGGGCCGAGATGGCGGCCCTTGGGGTCGAGGTTGGGGCGATTGCCCTGAAGGACGTGATCCTGCCTGGCGACATGCGGGACATCCTGACGGCGGTTGTCGCGGCTGAAAAAGAGGCCGAGGCAAACGTCATCCGGCGGCGGGAAGAAACCAACGCGACCCGGTCCTTGCTGAACACGGCCAAGGTCATGGCGGAAAACCCTGTCATGCTGCGGCTGAAAGAGCTGGAAGCGTTGGAGACCATCGCTGGCAAGGTTGAGCGGCTGACCGTGCACAACGGGACGGCGGGCCTTTTGGCCGACGTTGCGAAACTGCGCGACTAAGACGGGCCCATCCGAGGGATTCCCTCGGGTGGGCCAACCCGTTAGGCGCCTTCTGCTCAAAAACCATGCAGATGCCTCTTGCTTTTGCTTGCTGCTTTGGCAGAGACTGCGCTGCGCATTGGCCGCAAGCCCCCCGGTGTTTTCACCCGGCGACCATTGTGAAACCGTCGCGCGAGCAACATCAGGAGGACGCCTTGTTCACACGTATCATCTCTGCCGCCTTTGCCGGCGCGCTGGCCATCACCGGCAGCGCCAGCAGCGTTTTCGCCCAAACCGAAATTCCGTTCGCGCTGGACTGGAAGTTTGAGGGGCCATCGGCACCTTACTTCCTTGCCATCGACTCTGGCCTGTTTGCCGACCAAGGACTGAACGTCAGCATTTCCGAAGGCAACGGATCTCTGGATGCGATCCCGAAAGTGGCGACTGGCGCGTTTCCAATCGGCTTTGCCGATATCAACAGCCTGATGCGTTTTCTCGATCAGAACCCTGACGCACCGGTGAAGGCCGTGATGATGGTTTACGACAAGCCGCCATTCGCCATTGTGGGCCGCAAGTCGCTTGGCGTTGAAGCCCCCGCAGATCTGGAAGGTCGTGTGCTGGGTGCCCCGCCACCAGATGGCGCTTGGGCTCAGTTCCCGATCTTTGCCGCCGAGAATGATCTGGACGTTGACGCCATCACGGTAGAGCCTGTGGGCTTCCCTACCCGTGAGCCGATGCTGGCAGAAGGTCAGGTTGCCTCTGTCACCGGGTTCTCTTTCTCTTCCACGCTGAACCTCAAGCGCCTGGGCGTGCCAGAGGATGACATCAGCGTCATCCTGATGGCTGACTATGGCGTGGACCTCTATGGCAACGCGATCATCGTTAACACGGACTTTGCAGCAGCAAACCCTGCAACGGTCACGGACTTCCTGACCGCAGTTGCGGGTGGATGGAAAGCGGCGATTACAGATCCTGAGGCCGCAGTCACCGCACTCATCGCCCGCAACCCCGCGGCTGACCCGGCGCTGGAGACTGAGCGTTTGCAGATGGCAATTGATGCCAACGTGCTGACAGACTTTGTCATGACAAACGGCATGGGCACCATTGATGCAAACCGCATGGCCAACGCGATCGAACAGACAAAGTCGGTCTATGAGTTCACGGCAGAGCCGATGATGGACCTTTATTTTGACGCCAGCTTCCTGCCCCCGGCAGAGGCGCGGATGCTGCAGTAAGGATCATGGGCGTCCGCCACCTGCGCGGGCGCCCACCCACATGACAAATCTCATCGACATCAAGGGCGTCACCCACGCCTACAAGACACCCAATGGCCCGCTGCCGGTTCTGGATAACCTGAACCTGTCCGTGCCGGAAGGCGAGTTTGCCGCTGTCGTCGGCCCGTCTGGCTGTGGAAAATCGACGCTGACCCGTCTGGTCACCGGGTTGATGAAGCCCGACGCGGGTGAGGTCTGGCTGCATGGTGAGCTTGTCAAATCCCCGCGCAAGACCGTGGGCATGGCCTTTCAGAATCCGGTTTTGCTGGAATGGCGCACGATTCTTGAAAACGTGATCCTGCCGCTGGAAATCGTCGCGACCTCCATGTCGCGCGCTGACCGCGTGGCCCGCGCGATGGAGTTGCTGCAACTCGTCGGCCTTGACGGGTTCGAAAACAAGCGCCCGTCTGAATTGTCAGGCGGCATGCGCCAGCGTGCCTCGCTCTGCCGTGCCATTGTTCACAAGCCGCAAGTCCTGATCATGGATGAACCCTTTGGCGCATTGGATGCATTCACGCGCGAGGATCTGTGGCAGACTATGCATGCCTTGCGCGCGCAGGAACCTTTTACCGCCGTTCTGATCACCCATGATCTACGTGAAAGCGTCTACCTGGGCGATCAGGTGATCGTGCTGTCGGGTCGCCCGGCGACAACGCAGTTTGTACTGGATGTGGCCTATCCCGGCGACGGTGGCCTGCGCAAAATAGACGGGCTTTACACGCCGGAATGCGCCGAAATGCTGGCCACGTTACGGGACCAGATCAAGATCGCGCAGGGCCGCGAACCCGAGGCAGCAGCCTGATGCAGACACTTCAAAAAGTCGCGACACCCGTTCTTGCCATCATCATCTTCGTGATCCTGTGGGAGGCGTTGGTCTGGGTGAATGAATGGCCGGACTTCGTCATGGCATCGCCCTCGGACTTGCCGGCGGCCTACAGCCGGTTCTGGAACCTGTTCCTAACCGGCGGGTGGGAGACGCTCTGGCGGACCGTGGCGGGGCTTTTTCTTGCCGTTGTCGTAGGAACCGCCATCGGAATGATTATGGGCTTTTCCCGGATCGCACGTGACGCACTTTATCCGTTGCTTATTGGTTTCAATGCGATCCCAAAGGCCACGTTGGTACCCGTCCTCGCGCTCCTTTTTATCGGGCAGCATAATTTTAACACCGTGATGATGGCCTTCCTGATCTCGTTCTTCCCGATCGCGGTGTCTGTGGGCATTGGCCTTTCAACCTTGGAGCCGGAGTACCGTGATATCCTGCGGTCGCTCGGCGCGAGCCGGATGACAATCTTCTGGAAGATCGCGCTACCCAAAACGCTGCCAGAGTTCTTTGGCGCGCTAAAGGTTTCGGTCACGCTGGCTTTTATCGGGACCAACCTGGTCGAGATCATTTCCCCACATGGGCGGGGTCTGGGGGCGCTGTTCCTGTCGGGGCAGACAAACTCCAACTACCCGTTGATGTTTGCGGTGCTCATCGCCCTCGCGGTGCTGGGGATCGTGCTTTACTACGCCGTTGTCGCGCTTGAGCGGATCTTTGCAGGTTGGGCTGAGCGACCGCAGAGCTAAGCCCGCCCCATCCGGAGGATCAGCGGGATGAGTGCCGCGATCAGCGCTGCCGCAACAAGGAAGGGGGCGCCCGGCATGTAGAGGCCTTCGCCATCCACAAAAGCCTCGAATATCCCGGTCAGCCCCAGTGGCGCAACGGTGGCAGCGACCGAGGACAGCGATGCGATGACCCCCTGCACCAACCCCTGCTGATCTTCGCCAACGCGGTTCGCGGCAAAGGCCGTCATCAAGGGCGGGGCCATGTCGGAAAGCGCAGCAATCGGCAGGAACACCACGACTGCCCAAACAGCCCCCGCAAAACCAAAACCCGCCATCCCAAGAATCGCGGCAAAGGTCGCAAAGACCAGCGTCTTGAAGTCGCCCAAACGTCTGGTCAGTTGTGGCAGGACACCCGCCTGCACGACGGCGATCAACACCCCATAGGCGGACAGAGACAGGCCGATGGTGAACCCATCCCAGGCAAAAACCTCGCGCCCCCAGAACGCCCAGAGCGTCACATAGACCATGTTGGCAAATTCAAAGACAAAGATGCAAATCAGCGGAATTGCGAGGCCGGGAATGCGAAACGCGCGCAGGATGGTGCCAAAGGGGTTCAGATCTCCCCGTCCAAAAGCGCGGCGGTTTTCGGATTTGAGCGACTCGGGCAGCACGAAAATGCCGAAGAGCACGTTGAGGCCGGAAAGCGCCGCAGCGATCCAGAAGGGCGCCGTGATATGCCAGCCAGAGGCCAGACCGCCCAAGGCAGGCCCCAGCACAAAGCCAATCCCGAAGGCTGCCCCGATCATGCCGAAGGCCGCGCCACGTTCTTCGGGCTTCGCAATGTCGGCGATATAGGCTGTCGCGGTGATGTAGGTCGCCCCGGCCATCCCGGCGACCACACGACCAACCAGCAGCACCCAATAGGTCTGCGCCAGCGCCATGATGATGTAGTCGATGGTCAGCGTCACCAGCGCCGCGATCAGAATGGGCTTGCGTCCATAGGCATCCGACAGGCTGCCGATGATGGGGCCAAAAAGAAACATCGCCGCCGCATAGGCCGACATCATGATCCCGCCCCAAAAGGCACCCTGCGCCGTGCTTTCCGCACCAACGCGATCCATCAGATCGGGCATGATCGGAAAAACAATGCCCACACCAATCGCGTCGATCAGCAGTGTCGCGAGGATAAAGAGGAATGGGCCAGAGAGTTTCATGTCTATTGACGTCTCAAAATGGGGCAACGCTGCGCGTGGCCTAGCAAGAAAAAACCCCCGCTTGTGTGACAAGCGGGGGCCTTTGATCGAAACGTCGAGAGGGTGACTTTACAGCAACCCTTCGCGCTGCAGCTTTTTCCGGGCCAGCTTGCGCTGACGGCGGATCGCTTCGGCCTTTTCGCGTGCCTTGCGGACGGATGGTTTTTCGAAATGCTGCTTGAGCTTCATTTCGCGGAACACACCCTCACGCTGAAGTTTTTTCTTCAGCGCGCGCAACGCCTGATCGACGTTGTTATCACGAACACTTACCTGCATGTGGTAGACACCACCTTTCTAAGTTGGATTTGCAAAAATTGCAGGACGTGGCCAGATAGCAAAGGCGGGCTAACTTGTCCAGTGCCGAGCGAGAGAGGGAACGCGCGATGACAGATCAGACGACAGACAGGCAAAAAGCGCAGCTTTTGGATGCGATCCTGCCGCATGTGGCCTTTGATGGCTGGTCGCCAACAGCTTTCAACGCGGCCATTGCGGATATCGAAATGGACCCGGGGCTTGCGAAAACCCTTTGCCCGCGCGGCGCGGTTGATCTGGCGATTGCCTATCACCATCGCGGCGATGCGGCGATGGTGACGGAATTGAACGCAGCGGATCTGTCGGACATGCGCTTTCGCGACAAGGTGGCCGAAGCGATCCGGCTGCGCATCCATGCGATTGACGACAAAGAGGCGGTGCGCCGCGGTACGACCCTTTTCGCCCTGCCGCATATGGCGGCTGACGGGGCCAAGCTGATCTGGGGCACGGCAGACCAGATCTGGACCACGCTTGGTGACACTTCGCGCGATGGCAACTGGTATACGAAACGGCTCACGCTCTCTGGCGTCTACAGTTCTGTCGTCCTCTTTTGGCTGGGCGACGACAGCCTCGATATGCAGGCGACAGATGCCTTTATCGACCGACGCATCGACAATGTGATGCAGTTCGAAAAGCTGAAAGCGCAGGCGCGGAGCAACCCGTTGCTCAAACCGTTTGCGGGCACCATGGACAAGGTCATGTCCGGCATCCGTGCTCCGTCGGCTGACCGGGACATGGATCTGCCCGGCATGTGGCGGAGCTGACCCTCTTGCTTTGTTCCCAAGTTCCGCGCTGGAGTCTGGGGATGCGAAATCCTCAGTCCGGCGGCGGCCACGGGCTTTGACAAGCCATTTGTCAAACCCGCGCTGATCCCCCATAGCTGTGACAGCAAGTGGGAGGGCGCGCCATGAAAGCCATTGAGATCACCAAACCGGGCGGGCCGGAGGTATTGGCACTGACGGATCGGCCCTTGCCTGAGCCTGCCCATGATCAGGTCGTGATCAAAGTGGCCTATGCAGGGGTCAATCGCCCTGACGCGCTGCAGCGTGCAGGGCTCTACAATCCGCCGAGGGGCGCGAGTGATTTGCCCGGGCTGGAAGCCGCGGGTGAGGTTGTGTCAGTGGGTGCCGGCGTCTCTAGTATCGCGGTGGGCGATCAGGTCTGCGCGCTACTGCCCGGCGGGGGATATGCGGAATACGTGGCCACACCTGCTGCGCATTGCCTGCCCCTGCCCGGTGGTCTGACACTGGCGCAGGCGGCTTGCCTGCCAGAGACGTTCTTTACCGTCTGGTCGAATGTTTTCATGCGTGCCGGTCTGCGTGCAGGGCAGCGGTTTCTGGTGCATGGGGGGACCTCCGGCATCGGCACGACGGCCATCCAGCTGGCGAAACGTTTTGGCGCGCGGGTCTTTGCGACTGCCGGGTCGGATGCGAAATGCGCGGCATGTGAGGGGTTGGGGGCAGAGGCGGCGTTCAACTATCGCGACGTCGACTTTGTCGAAAAAATGCAAGCGCTCGGTGGCGCGGATGTGATCCTCGACATGGTCGGTGGCCCGTATATTCAGCGAAACCTGAAGTCTCTGGCAGACGACGGAACACTAGTTCAGATCGCATTTCTGCAAGGGCCAAAGGTGGAATTGAACCTCGTGCAGCTCATGACGCGGCGGCTGACGCTGACCGGATCAACCCTGCGCCCGCAGTCTGATCTTGCCAAGGCGCGGATTGCGGAAGCGTTGCGCACCCACGTCTGGCCACTGATCGCGGCGGGCAAGGTTGCTCCGGTCATGGATCAGGAATTTGCGCTGGAAGATGCTGCAGCCGCCCATGCGCGGATGGAAAGCAGCGCGCATATCGGCAAGATCGTGTTGCGGGTCGGCTGAGTGCGACACGCCCCGGACTTGATCCGGGGCCTCACCCGCGACGCCGACGTCCCGGGTCAAGCTCGGGACGGGTAGACTTCAAGTCCGCGCTTTCTCAAATGCCGCCCATGCCTCAAGCAGTTTGTCGAGATCAAAGCCCGGCTCTTTCGCCGGCCCCAGAATGATCTGCTCACCTGCCCACATCTTTTCAACCGCGGCCTTCAGATCGGGGATCACCTCTGGTGGAATCACCACCCCGCCATGTCGGTCCGCATGCACCAGATCGCCTGTTTCGACAGTCATCCCCATGACGTTCACAGGCGTGCTGAGTTCGCGCACATGCACAAAGGCATGCGATGGCCCGATGGAGCCTGCGACGACGGGAAATCCCTCTGCCAGATCCCCCAGATCCCGCATCACCCCGTTGGTGAGCGCGCCATTCAGGCCAAGGCCCTTGTGCACATTCGTATGAACCTCTCCCCACCACGCGCTGACGCAATGGGGATAATCCACGTCTTCCGACACGGCAACGGCGGGGCGGGGGCCGGCGGCCATGTGGCGAAAGTAATCCAGACGGCGGGCGCGGATCACATCAGGCGCTTCGGTCGGCGCATCGCGACCGGCGATCTTGGCGGTGCGGGCAAAGCCGACCATGACCTCGCCGGGGGCAGAGCATTGCATCGTGCCTTTGGTATAGGCGTCAAAACCGCGTTTGCCCTGCGCGACCTCAATCGCGTTACAGACGGTGGGCGTGTCGACGCGTTGCAAGAGCGCCAGCAAGTCGTCAGGGATTACCGGGTCAGCCATTCTGCCAAAGCCTCATTCGTTTTCTCAGGTTGTTCAAGCGTGGGCAGATGGCCCGCGCCTTTGATCACCGTCAGGGTCGATCTCGGGATCAGGTTGTGCATCAATTCGTGCCGCGCGATGGGGCAAAGGGTGTCATCCTCACCGCAGAGCACCAACGTGGGGACGGACACGTTCCGTAGTGTCTCTTGCTGGTCGGGTCGGGTTTGCAAGGCGCGGGACTGGCGCACAAACACATCCGGCCCCAACGTTTCCGCCATCGCCATACAGAGATCGAGGATCGCGCCCATATTGAGGCCGTCCGTCAGGTAATTGGGTTTCATCTCATCCCGCATCACAGCGCGCAGATGGCCCGCGCGCACCTTGGCGATCTGCGGTCCGCGGCGTGCGGCAACCTCGGGCAGTTCGGCCTTGGGATTGGTGTCGAGCAGTGCGAGGCGGGTGATCCGATCCGGTGCCTGGGCCAGAACCTCCATCGCGACGATCCCGCCCATCGACAGACCAGCCAGTGCAAAACGGGCAGGGGCGTGCGCGAGAATATCGGCGGCCAGTTCCTGCACCGTCTCATGATCATTCATTGGCATGGTCAGGATCGGGCGCGTGCCGGAAAAGGCTGCGATCTGCGGCCCGTAGAGCCGGGCATCGCACATCATGCCGGGCAGGAGGATCAGCGGCTCGTTCATGGTTTGAATGGCGCCATCCCGGCGCGGGCCAATTCATCCGCGCGCTCGTTTTCCGGGTGGCCGGCGTGGCCCTTCACCCATTCCCACCTCACGTTGTGGCGCATGGCGGCGGCATCCAGCCTTTGCCACAGCTCTTCGTTCTTTACCGGCTTTTTGGATGCGGTCTTCCACCCGCGGGCCTTCCAGCCGTGGATCCATTTGGTGATCCCGTCCTTGACGTAGACGCTGTCGGTCACGACGGTGACATCTGTGGCCCTGTCCAGTGTTTCCAACGCAGTGATTGCCGCCAGAAGCTCCATCCGGTTGTTGGTCGTTTCCGCCTCGCCACCGGACAGCTCGCGCGACTTCAGCACGGTGTCACCATCCCGCGCGATGAGCAGAGCACCCCAACCACCCGGCCCCGGATTGCCGGAGCATGCCCCGTCGGTGTAGGCGAAAAGCTCAGGCATCACCGGCCTTTGTCGCCCGCATGATCACGAAGGGATCCATTGTGCCTGCCATGCCGCGCTCTTCCCCGGTTTTAGTGTGGGTGACGACGAAACCGGCATCTGTCAGAAGCTTTCGCAGTTCGGTGACCGTGACGTAGGTATAGCGGCGGTCAATCGCGTCCCGTTCCATCCCCGTGCCGGTTTTCATGCCGATATGAAAGATGCCACCCGCAATCAGCGCGTCTGCAATGTTCCGCAGATGTTTCGGCAAATCAGAGCGTTCTGCATGCAGCAGGCTGAAGTTTGCCCAGACGCCATCATAGACGGCGGATCCCGTAATATCGTCAAAGGTGGCAACCCGCGCGTACAGCCCAAACGTCTCACTAGCGATTTTGATCATGTTCGGGGATGCATCGACAGGATCAGGGACAAGCCCCGCATCGCGCATGTGGGCTGACGCCGTGCCGGGGCCGCAGCCCAGATCAAGCACCCGTGCGCCGGGGTGCAGGCTGCCCATGAAGGCGCGCAGGCTTGCGTCGGGTGCGTCGCTTTTGACGAGATTGGCATAGTCCGCCGCTTTGGCGTCATAGGTTGCGATGGTCTTTGCATCTGTCATCAGAACACCAAAGGTAGATAGGACAGGACGACGATCCCGGTTAGTAGAAGGCGCAGGTGCATCCACCACGGCGGCGCAAGGCCGAGCCGCCAGAAATGCCAGTCAAGCAGCAGAAGCGCCAGAAATCCGGTGATCAGGTTTGCGGCGGCGGTTGTCGGTCCGCCGCCCGTCATGAAGAACGCCCAAAGTGCGGGGATGACCGACAGCACATACCCCGCTGTCGCGGTGGCGCCTTCGGCCTTTGTCGCAAAGCCCCAGAGGACGCCGGACATGAAGGCAAGGATGATGGAGCCGTAGAAGAGCTGGACATATGGCCCGATGAACCGCGCCCCGATGTTGGCCTGCCCCCAAAAGGCGAGATCGGGCAAGAGTACGGTCAGCGCACCCCAGACAAATGGGATCAGCCCGGCAAGGCCAAGGATCAGGGCAGAGCGTGGGATGGCGTTCATGGCAGTTCAGCGATCATCTTAGCGATACGTTTGGCCCGGGTCTCGGCCCGTTTGGCAGTGGTGACGCCGTGCAACAAACCCCGCCTTTTGCCCGGGGTCAATGCGTTCCAGCGATCTGTCGCTTCGGCCTGGCGCAAGGCCAGCAATACGTCGTCATCCACCTCGACGATACTGTCATCTGCCTTGCGTAGCCTGACATCAAGGGTCTCACCGGGTTCAATCCCGATCTCATCCAGAAGAGTCTTGCCCGCCCACAAGAACACGCCGTCTATGACAGGCGCCTTGGTCGGGGCAAGGTTCACCGGGTGGTCGTCAATCTCGCCCTCGACACGTTTGGCGCCTTGGGCCGCCAGCGCATCGGCGATGTCAGGTGGCAGGCGCAGGACCGTATAGACGGACTTGCCCCATTCCATCGACTCCACCCGCCCTTCGAAGAAAAAATAGTCGGTCATTCCCCGCCTTGCCCTAAGCGGGTTCGCGCAGCACCCGCGGCACTTTGAATTCCACGTTTTCTTCGGCGGTGACGACCATTTCAACCGCTACGTCAAAGTGGTTTTTGAACGCATCGATGACCTCATTGATCAACACCTCGGGGGCTGATGCCCCTGCGGTAATCCCGACGGATGCGATCCCCTCTAGTGCCCGCCAGTCGATATCGGTGGCGCGCTGCACCAGTTGCGCATAGTTGCAGCCTGCACGCGCGCCAACTTCGACCAGCCGTTTGGAGTTTGACGAGTTTGGCGCACCAACCACAAGCATCGCATCGCATTTCGGTGCCATGGCCTTTACCGCTTCCTGCCGGTTCGTGGTAGCGTAGCAGATGTCTTCCTTATGCGGCCCAACGATGTTCGGAAAACGAGTCTGCAACGCCGCGACGATATCGGCGGTGTCATCGACGGAAAGGGTGGTTTGCGTGACGAAGGCAAGGCGTTCAGGGTCGCGCACCGCGACGGTCGCCACGTCCTCAACCGTTTCAACCAGTAAGACCTCACCAGCAGGTAATTGGCCCATGGTGCCAACAGTTTCGGGGTGGCCCGCGTGGCCGATCATGATCATCTGCAGGCCGTTGTCGGCGTGGCGCTGCGCCTCGATATGCACCTTGCTGACCAGCGGGCAGGTGGCATCGACATAGATCATCTCGCGCGCGGCGGCGGCGGCTGGTACGGATTTCGGCACACCATGGGCGGAGAAGATCACCGGGCGGTCATCGGGGCATTCATCAAGCTCTTCGACAAAGACGGCACCTTTGTCCCGGAGGCTGTCGACAACGAATTTGTTGTGCACAATCTCATGCCTGACAAAGACGGGTGCGCCCCATTTTTCGAGCGCCATTTCCACGATTTTGATGGCCCGGTCCACGCCGGCACAAAAGCCGCGCGGGGCTGCCAGATAGAGTGTCAGGGGTGGTTTGGTCATCGCGATCTCCGGGCTTTCCCCAGAGGTAAGGGTTTGCTGGCCCAACGTCCAGCACTGCGACAACAGGGGCGCCGAGGCAGCGCCCCTGGCGTCTATCAAACGTCTTGTGTCACTTCCTCGCCGCGCACGTCTTCGCGCGGTTCGCGTGCCGGGCGGCCCACAACCTCGCGCAGTTCGTCAAGCTCGATGAAATTGTCGGCCTGCCTGCGCAGATCATCCGCGATCATGGGCGGTTGGCTGCGAATGGTTGACACAACCGAAACGCGCACGCCTTTGCGTTGCAGCGCTTCGACCAGCGGGCGGAAATCGCCATCGCCGGAAAACAGCACCACGTGATCGACATGGGGGGCAAGTTCCATGGCATCGACCGTCAGTTCGATATCCATATTCCCCTTCACCTTCCGGCGGCCCATGCTGTCGGTGTATTCCTTGGCCGGTTTGGTGACCATGGTGTAGCCGTTGTAGTTCAGCCAATCGACCAGCGGCCGGATGGGCGAATATTCGTCGTTTTCCAGCAGGGCCGTGTAATAGAACGCACGCAGCATCTTGCCGCGGCGCATGAACTCCTGCCGGAGTAGTTTGTAATCGATGTCAAACCCGAGCGATTTTGCCGCCGCGTACAAGTTTGATCCATCGATAAAGAGCGCCAAGCGCTCGTCCCGATAAAACATCAATGGTCCTTTCAAAGATCATTCTTGCGTGTTGTCGTCCGTGAGTGTTGTTTGATCTGCAAGAACGCCGCCTAACGTAACCTTTTCCGCAAATGTGGCAAGCCGGGGGAAATTCACTTTTGTGCAGCCTTGCCCTTGTTTTGTTTGGAAGTAATGAAGATTCCGTGTGGGGTAACGCTGGGGAAACTGTCCAAAAAGCCAGTTTAGCGGTCGAAACGTTAGCCATTCACGGCCTCCGGTTGAGTGCTTTTTATCGCACTCCGGCGTTTCCGGAAGGGTCTGGCCCGCCGTTTGTGAATGCGGCGGCGGCCTTTGAAACCACACTTTCCGCGCCGGAGTTGCTCGTGGTGCTGCATGAGATTGAGCGCGAAGCGGGGCGCCATCGCACGCAACGCTGGGGTGTCCGCACGCTTGACCTGGATCTGATCGCCCTTGATGATCTTGTGCTGCCGGATGCTGCGACACATGCTGCATGGCGGAACCTGCCACTTGCAGAGCAGATGAAGACCGCGCCGCATGAATTGATCCTGCCGCATCCGCGCATGGCAGAGCGCCCCTTTGTCCTGATCCCGCTCAATGATGTGGCCCCAGACTGGCGTCATCCCGTGTTGGGGCAGAGCGTGGCAGAGATGGTGGCGGCGCTGTCAGAGGCGGAGAAAGCCCCGATCGTTCGATTGCCCACCTAGAAAACCCTTGGAAAACAGGTTTTGCCTGCGCCGCATACCCTTGCCTTTGCCAGAATCAGCGACTAAGTAGGCGGCTTTGATAGATACCCCATCCAGACTGGAGTACGCCTATGGCTCGCGTCACTGTAGAAGACTGCGTCGATAAAGTTCCCAACCGGTTCGAACTGGTGATGCTGGCGGCACATCGCGCGCGTGAAATCTCATCTGGCGCGCCGATCACGGTGAACCGCGACAACGACAAGAACCCGGTCGTGTCCCTGCGTGAGATTGCCGATGAAACCCAGCAGGCCGAAGACCTGCGTGAGCGGATGATCGAGGCGAACCAGACCCAGATTGAGGTGGATGAACCGGAAGAGGACAGCATGTCGCTGCTGATGGGCGCCGAACAGGACAAGCCTGCGGAAGACGATATGTCAGAAGAGAAACTGCTGCGCGCGCTGATGGAAGCGCAAGGCCAGCGTTAACCTGCAGGGCATGCGCCCTGCCGTGACAGGCGCGGGATCGGATGACGACGGCTGATGATCTGATCGCGCTGGTGCGCACCTACAACCCCAACACGCACGAAACGCGCCTGCGCGAGGCTTTTGACTTTGGCGCAGCAATGCACGAAGGCCAATTTCGCCATTCCGGCGAGCCCTATTTCACCCACCCGGTGGCCGTGGCCAACATCCTGGCCGGGCAACAGATGGATGACGCGACGATCATCACAGCCCTGCTGCACGATACGATCGAAGACACCAAAGCCTCTTTCGCCGAAGTTGAAGAGAAATTTGGCCGCGAGATTGCCGAACTCGTGGATGGCGTCACCAAGCTGACAAACTTGCAGCTCAGCTCTACCGAGACAAAGCAGGCCGAGAACTTTCGCAAGCTCTTCATGGCGACCAGTCGTGATCTGCGGGTGACGCTGGTCAAGCTTGCTGACCGCCTTCACAATATGCGCACCATCAAATCCATGCGCCCGGAAAAGCAGGCGCAGAAGGCGCGCGAGACGATGGATATCTACGCGCCACTTGCAGGCCGCATGGGTATGCAATGGATGCGGGAAGAGCTGGAAGATCTGGCGTTTCGCGTGTTGAACTCCGAAGGTCGCAATTCCATCATCCGCCGCTTTATCACCTTGCAGCGCGAGGCAGGTGATGTGGTGCAAAAGATCACCAGTGACATGCGGATGGAGATGGAAAAGGCGGGTATCGTGGCCGAGGTCGCGGGCCGGGCCAAGAAACCCTATTCGATCTGGCGCAAGATGCAGGAAAAGGAACAGGGGTTCAGCCGACTGTCCGACATCTACGGTTTCCGCATCATCGTGGCGACTGAAGCAGACTGTTACCGGGTGCTGGGCGCAATCCACCAGCGTTGGCGCGCGGTGCCCGGCCGCTTCAAGGATTACATCAGTCAGCCAAAATCGAACGGTTATCGCTCGATCCATACCACCGTTTCGGGCCGCGACGGCAAGCAGGTGGAGGTGCAGATCCGCACCCGGGAAATGCACGAAGTGGCAGAAACCGGTGTGGCCGCGCATTGGTCTTACAAGAACGGGGAACGGGTGGAGAACCGCTTTGCCGTTGACCCGGTCCACTGGATTTCCGCCCTGACCGAACGGCTTGACGACGATCAGGACCACGATGAATTCCTCGAGGCCGTCAAGTTGGAGATGTATCAGGACCAGGTGTTCTGCTTCACCCCCAAGGGCGATGTGATCAAACTGCCGCGTGGCGCCACACCGATTGACTTTGCCTATGCGATCCACACGCGGATCGGGGCCGCTTGTGTCGGGGCGAAGGTGGATGGGCTGCGTGTGCCGCTCTGGACCCGGCTGAAGAATGGCCAATCGGTGGAGATTATCACCGCCGAAGGGCAGACGCCGCAGGCCACATGGATCGACATTGCCGTGACCGGGCGCGCCAAGACGGCGATCCGCCGGTCGCTGCGGGAAGAAGACCGCGAAAGGTTCGTGCGGCTGGGCCGTGAACTCGCGCGTGTGGCCTTTGAAAACGTCGGCAAGAAAAGCACCGACAAGGCGCTGCGCATTGCCGCCAAGGCCTTGGCGATTGATGGTGTGGAAGAACTGCTCGCCCGTTTGGGCAGTGCCGAGGTGACCGGGCGCGAAGTCGTTTCTGCCATCTACCCCGATCTGGAACAAAAACAGGGTGACGTGATCGAACGCGGCCGCGCTGTGGTGGGCCTGACCGGGGATCAGGTGCAAAGCCGCGGCGCATGTTGTCAGCCTGTCCCCGGTGAGCGGATCGTCGGCATCACCTTCCGCGGGCGCGGCGTGATTGTGCATGCCATCGATTGCGCGGCTCTGGCGGATTACGAGGACCAACCCGACCGCTGGGTCGATCTGCATTGGAAAGAAGGCACCCATTCGGCGGAAAACACCGTCACCTTCGACATGACCATTGTGAATGACGCAGGTGTTCTGGGCCGGATCTGCACCCTGATCGGTGAGCAGGAGGCCAACATCTCTGACCTGCGCTTCATTGACCGGAAACCAGACTATTTTAGATTGCTGATCAGCGTGGACTTGCGCGATGCAGAGCACCTGCATCGGGTGCAAACCGCGCTGGAGGCAGAAAGTAACGTGTCTTCGATAGAGCGATATCGCGATCCGGAGCTCGCTGCTGTGGGGGCAGGTAACCCGCAAGGGGAAGGATAGGTTCTTGGTTTTCAAACGGCGGGATAGACGGGCGACTTGGCAAGTCGTCAGAGAGTTCGTCTATCCGCGTGGCGGTTGGACCCGCGCGTTTGAATACGTCAAGCACCGCCTGCGCCGCCTGCCCGATACTCCCGCAAAAATCAGCCGCGGCATCTGGGCGGGTGTCTTTGTGTGTTTTACACCGATGTTCGGTCTGCACTTTGTCGTTGCGGCCATTTTGGCCAAGCTGATGCGCGGGAATATTGTCGCGGCGCTGATGGCGACTTTCTTTGGCAATCCGCTGACGTTTCCGGCCATTGGGTATGTTTCGATCACTTTGGGGTCCTGGATGCTGGGGATGCCGCACGGCAGTATCGACAGACTGGGGCAGAAATTCGCGAATGCAGGCTATGATATCTGGGCGAACTTTCTGGCGATCTTCACCCCGGCCAAGATGCACTGGGAAGGGTTGCGGCTCTTCTATGACGATGTGTTTTTTCCCTATTTGGTAGGGGGGATCATCCCGGGGCTGATCACCGCAACGGGTATCTATTACCTTGCGATGCCGGTCATCGGGGCCTACCAGAAACGGCGAAAGGCCGTGCTGCGGGCCAAGCTGGATCAGCTGGGCAAGCGACGCCGCCCTGACGGCGAAACCGAAGAGTGAGGGACAGGATATGACAGACAGGCTGCGTTTGGGTGTAAACATCGACCATGTTGCAACTGTCCGCAACGCGCGGGGAGGGGCGGTGCCTGATCCGATCCGTGCGGCCCGCATCGCCGAAGAGGCGGGCGCCGATGGGATCACAGCGCATCTGCGTGAGGACCGTCGTCATATCTCTGACGCGGATATCGAAGGTTTGATGGAAGCACTTGAGGGGCCGCTCAACTTTGAGATGGCCGCAACAGCGGAAATGCAGCAGATCGCCCTGCGCCATAAACCGCATGCCGTCTGCATCGTCCCCGAAAAGCGGGAAGAGCGGACGACCGAAGGCGGGCTAGAGGTCGCGCGTGAGGAAAATGCACTTGCCCATTACATCGCCCCCCTGCGAGATGCGGGTTGTCGCGTGTCGATCTTTATCGCGGCCGACCAACGCCAGATCGAAGCGGCGCATCGCATTGGTGCCGAGGTGATCGAGCTGCACACCGGTGCCTATTGTGATGCCCATGCCGAAGGCCGCTTTGATTCCCGGGATGAAGAGCTGCGCAAGCTGACCGATATGGCGGCCTTTGCCAAAGACCTCGGGTTGGAGGTGCATGCCGGGCACGGGCTGACCTACGATTGTGTCGGACCCATCGCCGCGCTGCCCCAGGTGGTGGAGCTCAACATCGGCCATTTCATCATCGGCGAGGCCATTTTTCGCGGGCTTGGCCCGGCGATCACGGAAATGCGCCGCGTGATGGACGCCGCACGCGGCTAGAACGGGCAAACCGCGCAACACGCTTTTGCTTTCCCGAACGGGCATTTGCGGCCTATGATGCCATGCAAGGTGGGTTGTGAAATGTGACGGCAGGGCTGCCTGATGTCCTGCGGTGAGCGTGAAGTGTGAAAGGGGCGGGCATGATCAAACATATCGTCATGCTGGATTTGCCAGACGACTACGACCGCGAAGAACTTGCAGACATCATGAAAGATCTCGATGGGCTCAGGTCAAGCATTCTTGGCTTCAGGCGGCTGGAACATGGGCCGAACAAGGACTTCGAGGGCATGTCGCAAAACTGCGCCTATGCGTTCATTTGCCATTTCGCTGACGAGGAAACCTCGCGCCGCTACATTGTTGATCCCGGCCACAACGCTCTCGGGCAACGGCTCGTCAACATGTGCAAGGGTGGCGTGAAAGGGATCACGGTGGTTGATATGGACCTGACGCTTCCCACCCGCATCGCGGCGGAGTAGTTGCGCTGCCCCGGCGCGAGGGCTACCCTCCGCGGGGAAGGTGTGGGGGCGTCATGCGGTTGCTGAGTTTGCTGGTGTTGGGGCTCGCGGGCCCTGCGATCTCGCAAGAGGTGAGCAATTGCGACTGGCGCGCTGTGCCCGCAAACATTGCAGAGCCGTGGTCCGAGAACACGCGCGTATTTGCCAATGGCGCCGTGCGTGTTGCAGCGCTCGATACGGTAGAGCCGGCGCTGGGTTTTGCTTATTTCCTGGTCATCTCGCCGCCGCGGGATGACCTGGGGATCAGGCAGTGCCAATTGGTGGGCGGTCCGACAGGGATGGGGTTTGCTGGTATGGATTTTGACGGCCTGGCGGCAACCTATGACCCCGCAATCGGCCTGAATTTTGAGGTGATCGTGCAGGTCTATGACCCCGAAACAGACACAACGCCGCGCCGGTTGTTGAGCGTCACTGTCAATCAGGCCACGGGTGGCGTTGCGGCACAGCTTTGGGCGGACAACCTGTGATCCTTGGTGTCGGTACAGACCTCGCCAACATAGAGCGGATTCAGGGCACGCTGGATCGTTTTGGTGATCGTTTCCGCAATCGCGTTTTCACCGAGGTCGAACAACGCAAGGCTGAACGCCGCAAGGATGTGGCGGGGACCTACGCCAAACGCTGGGCCGCGAAAGAGGCCTGTTCCAAGGCGCTGGGCACCGGGTTGCGCATGGGCATTTCGTGGAAGGATATGGCCGTGTCCAACCTGCGCACGGGGCAGCCTGTTATGGCGGTCACTGGCTGGGCCAAGGACCGCCTTGATCAGATGACGCCCGAGGGGCATGAGGCCATCATTCACGTCACTTTGACTGATGATCACCCCTGGGCGCAGGCCTTTGTCGTGATCGAGGCCCGCCCCATCGCTTGACAGCGCAAGGCCCGCGCCGCATGTAGCCCCGAAACACGCGAAAAGGATCAGGCCATGGCCGAAAACACTGGGATCATTGCCTGGTTTGTCGAGACGATCAAAACCATTTTCTGGGCGCTGATCATTGCTGGCATCTTTCGCACGGTGTTCTTTCAGCCGTTTTGGATCCCGTCTGGCTCCATGAAGGACACGCTGCTGATCGGTGATTTCCTGTTCGTCAACAAGATGGCCTATGGCTACTCCTACGCATCCTGCCCGTCGATCCGTATCCCGCAGGTGGGGATTGATATTGGTGCGGATGATTTTTGCGGCTTTATCGAGGATCGGGAAGACCGGATCTTTGGCGCTGATCCAGAGCGGGGCGATATCGTGGTCTTTCGCCACCCGGTGGATGGGCGCGATTTTATCAAGCGCGTGATCGGGATGCCGGGTGACCGCATCCAGATGGTCGACGGTTTGCTCTACATCAACGATGAACCGGTGCAGAGCGAACCTGCAGGCACTTTCACCGAGACCTTTGCCCCGCAGGGCCCCTTTGGCCTGACGCCGCAGTGTAGCAGTGGTGCGGTTGGTCAGGGTGCCCCCTGCACAAAGGAACGGTTTATCGAAACCCTTCCCAATGGCGTCAGCCATGCGATCCTGAACATCGGCCCACGCCCATCCGACAACACAGGCGTCTTTACCGTGCCAGAAGGACAGTTCTTCTTCATCGGAGACAACCGCGACAACTCCATCGACAGCCGTTTTGCGCAATCCGCGCGCGGTGTTGGTTTTGTGGAACGCAAGGATATCGTCGGGCGCGCGGATCGGGTGATGTTCTCTTCCGCCGGTCGGTCCATGTTCCAGTTCTGGACATGGCGATCCGACCGCTATTTCAAGGCGCTCGATTGAAGCTGTCCGCCGAACTGCGCGCCTTTGCCGGCAGGCTGGGGCATGATTTTGGCGACCCATCGCTTTTGATCCGCGCGGTCACGCATCCCTCGATTGCCAGCGCGAACCGCGATGACAATCAGCGGCTGGAGTTTCTGGGCGACCGCGTGCTGGGCCTCGTGATGGCCGAAGCGTTGCTAGAGGCGGATCAGAACGCGCCAGAGGGCCTGCTGGCCCCGCGCTTCAATGCCCTTGTCCGGCGCGAGGCCTGTGCCGACGTGGCCCGCCAGATTGATCTGGGGGCGGTCTTGAAACTGGGCCGGTCTGAGATGAAATCAGGCGGGCGGCGCAAAGAGGCGTTGCTTGCCGACGCGATGGAGGCTGTGATTGCCGCCGTCTATCAGGACGCCGGATTTGCAGTGGCCCGTGCGATGATCCTGCGGCTCTGGGGTGATCGGATCACCAATGTTGCTGCTGACGCCCGCGATGCCAAGACTGCCCTGCAGGAATGGGCGCAGGCACGCGGTGAGCCACCGCCGGAATACATCGAGGTCGCGCGCAGCGGCCCGGACCATCAACCGGTCTTTACGATTGAGGCGCGCCTCTCGTCGGGCGCCGCCGAACAAGCAACAGCCGGCGCCAAACGGCAGGCCGAACAGGCTGCCGCACGCGCACTGCTGAAAAAGGTAAACGCATGAGCGAGACAACCAAAGCCGGCTTTGTCGCCCTGATTGGCGAACCAAATGCCGGGAAATCCACCCTGCTGAACCACATGGTCGGTGCGAAAGTGTCCATCGTGACCCATAAGGTGCAAACAACACGCGCCCGCATCCGTGGCGTCGCGATGGCCGGAAACGCGCAGCTGGTTTTTGTCGACACACCTGGCCTTTTCAAACCGCGCCGTAGGCTCGACCGGGCGATGGTCGCTGCAGCCTGGGGCGGGGCGGCGGATGCGGATGTGATCGTGTTGATGATCGAGGCGCATCGGGGCATCACCGGTGGGGTCAAGGCCATCATCGAGAACCTCAAAGAGCGCGGCGGCAACGCCCCCGTCGCCCTGGCCATCAACAAGATCGACAAGGTGAAATCAGAGGTTCTGCTGGGTCTGACGAAAGAGATGAACGAGGCGTTTCATTTCGCCGAAACCTTCATGATCTCGGCCGAGAAGGGCCATGGCTGCGATACCCTGCGCGACTGGTTGGCGGAACAGATGCCGGACAGCCCGCACCTCTACCCTGAAGACCAGATCGCCGATCTGCCGATGCGCATGATCGCCGCTGAAATGACCCGCGAAAAGCTGACCCTGCGCCTGCACCAGGAACTGCCTTACGAGCTGACCGTCGAAACCGAAAGCTGGGAAGAGCGCAAGGATGGCTCTGCCCGCATCGACCAGATTATCTATGTCGCCCGCGACGGCCACAAGGGCATCGTGCTGGGCAAACGCGGTGAAACGGTAAAGGCGATCAGTCAGGCCGCGCGGCAAGAATTGGAAGATTTCCTTGGCCGCCGCGTGCATCTTTTCGTGCAGGTGAAAGTGCGCCCGAACTGGCTGGAAGAGGCGGCGCGCTATGACGAAATGGGTCTCGATTTCAAGGATGGCAATGGGTGAGGCTGACAAGCGACATCTGGGTGTCGGCCTACCTTGCCCGGTTGCGCCAGCTTGCCATCCCCGCCTTCGTCACCCAGCGGGGTGACGCCACCGCCGGGGCGGTGCTGATCAAGCTCAACACGCTCGACGGGCGCGCCTGCTGCTATCAGCGCAGTTTCGACCTGATGACCGGGGATCGCAAATGGGTGGTGCTGGTCGAAGGGGCCGAGGCGGAGGTCGATGCCTCTGTCACCAAGCAGCGCAGCTTTGATCCTGACCTGTGGGTGATCGAGGTGGAGGATAGGGCCGGGCGGCATCTTCTCGACGAGCCAGGGCTTGATTGACTTTTGTGCCTCGGGCGCGAGTCTGTCTGCAAGGATTAAGGTCCGAGCGAGCGGAGGCCGCAGATGATCGAATGGCAGGATGAGGGCGTGCTGCTTGCCACGCGGCCACATGGCGAGACCTCGGTGATTGTGGAAGTCTTTGCCGCAGACCATGGCCGTCACGCCGGCGTTGTGCGCGGTGGCACCAGCCGCAAGGTCGCCCCGAGCCTGCAGCCGGGCGCGCAACTCTCGGTCACTTGGAAAGCCAGGCTGGAGGATCATCTGGGCAGTTTCACGGTGGAACCTTTGCGCAGCCGCGCCGCCGCCGCAATGGGGGACCGTCTTTCGCTGGCGGGCCTCAATGCCGTCTGCGGATTGCTGTCACAGGTCCTGCCGGAGCGGGAGGCGCATCCGGCCCTCTATGCCCGCACAATCAACCTGCTTGATCTTCTGGGCCAGTCAGAGGTCTGGCCCTTGGCCTACCTGCGCTGGGAACAGGCGCTGCTAGACGAAATGGGATATGCGCTTGATCTGGCATCCTGTGCGGTGACCAGCGCGATTGAAAATCTCTGCTACGTTTCGCCGAAATCCGGCCGCGCGGTCAGCGCGGAGGGTGCCGGGGACTGGGCCGATCGGTTGTTGCCTTTGCCGCCGGTCTTGGCGGGTCAGGGGGAGGCCAACAACGCGGATATTCTGCAGGCACTGGGGACGACGGGCTACTTCATCGCCCACCGCCTTGTCAGCGGTCTGGGCGATAGGCCTGTCACCCCGGCACGGCAAAGGTTTCTGGACGCGCTCGCCCGCAGCTAGACCAGGTTGTTTTTGATCAGATGGTCTGCCGTTGCCGCTGCCGCCTTGGGGGCCTGCCGCATCCCGCGTCCCAGCGTCGCCATCGCACGCGCGTTGTCCATCTTGTCCACCCGTCCGAGCGAGGGCAGGATGCTGCGGATTTCCTTGTCGAATAGCGCGAGGAACCGGATCAGGAAATGCGGGGCGACGCGCGTCGCGATCCGTCGGCTCGGATGGGCAGCTTTGACGGCCTGGGCGATTTCCTGGAACGAGATGAAGCGATCAATCGCCATGATCCGCTGGCCAATGGTGTCAGGCTTGTCGATCACGGTCACATGCAGCTCTGCCACGTCCCGTACATCAACCGTGCCAAAGCCGATGTCAGGCACCATCGGATCCTTCCCCCGCAGCACCCGCTGGATCACGCTCACGGATGAGCCAAAGCTGCCACCGAGCGGTGCGCCGAGCACGAATCCGGGGTTGATGACCGTCGACTGCATCTCTGGCGCTGTGTTGGTCACGAAATCCCACGCCGCCTGTTCAGCCAGCGTCTTGGACCGCCCGTAGGCAGAGACCGCCGGATCATCAGGATCGGTCCAGTTGGTTTCATCGTAAGACGTATCACCTGGGGGAAGGGCGGAGCCACTGATGGCGACTGTAGAGGACGTGATCACCACCCGTTTGATCCCGGCGGCATGGGCCGCCCGCAATGCCCTGAGCGTGCCGTCGACCGCTGGCTTGATCAGATCATCTTCATTGTCCGGCTGGCTGATTGGAAAGGGGGAGGCGGTGTGCACCAGCACATCGACACCGGTCATGGCAGCATCCCACCCCGTGTCGCGCGACAGATCAAGCGCGACGAAGGTCAGCCGTGTGTCCAGATCAGCTGGGTCTTGCAGGTGCGGGCGCAAGGCCTCCGTCACCTCGGCACCGCGTGCCAAATCTCGCAGCGACCCGCGCACATGGTATCCGGCATCCAGCGCCTGCAGGGCGACGTGGCGTGCGATGTAACCCGTCACGCCGGTCAGCAAAATGGTCTTGGTCATGTCAAAAGCCTTGGCATCAATGCGTAGCCGGGGAAGGTAGCGCTGCCCTCGGCAAACACAAGTCAGCCAAGCAGGCGGCGTGCAATGACCTGGGCCTGAATCTCGGCCGCACCTTCAAAGATGTTGAGGATGCGCGCATCGCAGAGAATCCGGCTGACCTTGTATTCCAGCGCGAAGCCGTTGCCGCCGTGGATTTGCAGGGCGTTGTCGGCTGCGGCCCAAGCCACGCGGGCACCAAGCAGCTTGGCCATCCCGGCTTCCAGATCGCAGCGGCGATCGTTATCCTTTTCATGCGCGCTGAAGTAGGTCAGCTGGCGTGCCACCATGATCTCGACCGCCATCATGGCGAGCTTGCCCGCCACGCGCGGGAAGTTGATCAGAGACTTACCGAACTGCTTGCGCTCCTCGGCGTATTGCATGCCCACATCAAGCGCGGATTGGGCCACGCCGACGGCACGTGCGGCAGTCTGGATGCGCGCGCTCTCAAACGTCTGCATGAGCTGCTTGAAGCCTTTGCCCGTCTCACCGCCCAGCAGGTTTTCGCCCTTCACGTGGAAGCCGTCAAAAGCGAGCTCATATTCCTTCATCCCACGATAGCCCAGAACCTCGATTTCGCCACCGGTCATGCCGGGGGTCGGGAATGGGTCATCTTCGGTGCCAGGCGTCTTTTCGGCGAGGAACATGGACAGACCGCGATAGTCAGACGTGTCAGGTTCTGTGCGGGCCAGCACGGTCATCACGTGGGTGCGGGTGGCATGGGTGATCCAGGTCTTGTTGCCGGTGATTTCCCAATCATCGCCCTTCTTGGTAGCGCGGGTGCGCAGAGACCCGAGGTCAGAGCCGGTGTTAGGCTCGGTAAAAACGGCCGTGGGCAGGATTTCGGCGCTGGCGAGGCCCGGCAGCCATTTTTCCTTCTGTTCCTCCGTGCCACCGCAGAGGATCAGCTCTGCCGCGATCTCGGACCGGGTGCCAAGAGAGCCGACACCGATGTAGCCGCGCGAAAGCTCTTCTGACACGACGCACATCGCGGCCTTGGACAGGCCAAACCCGCCGTACTCTTCGGGGATGGTCAGGCCGAAAACACCCATCTCGGCCATTTCCTCGATGATCTCCAGCGGGATCAAT
>JBCBOD010000091.1:0-16261 GCA_039821425.1 Pseudomonadota bacterium | reverse complement strand
GTAGAAAGTGCCCTCTGTCGGGCTGCCCGTCAGCGACGCAGCGTTGCTACCAATGCGTACTTTTTCACCGTTCTGGACGACTTGGCGGCCAGAAAATGTGGTATATTGATGATCGTTGATGTTGCTTTCAACAGCGCTTGTGATGATTGACAGGCCGCCGTCGTTCGAAACTGTCGAAACAACGTCAAGGTCGTTTTCGGCGTCAATCGCTGCCGTATCGCTGGCCTCGACCCGAACACCTTCACCGCCGTCGATATCGTTGGCGCCAGAGACGCCTGACCCAACAATCGTAAAGTTCAATGTGGTTGCAGAAAGTGTAATCGCGTTGAAGTCGACCAAGGCTGTGTCGCCAGTATAGCGATACATGTTGCCATCTTCGCCCAGTACCAGATCGCCAGGGGACAGCGTCACCGCGCCTGCGGTCGCTTCTGTCTCATACTCGCCATAGATGCTTGCATCCGCCCCGCTGGCCAGACGGTTGAGCGAGACGATCACGCCGGCGGCAGTACCAGACGCATTGAGGAACGCAGATGCGGCAGAGGTCGCGCCATTGGCGGTCTTCGCATCGATATCGGCGGCGTTCGTTGCTGTGACCTCGACCATGCCATCGGCGTTGGCGGCGGTGTTCAGCATGTAGGCTTCAGCTTCCACCGGTGACGGGTTGCCCAGCAGGGATGCGTCACCAAGAAGCGCATCAATCGACGCGAACAGAAGGTTCGTGTTCTGATAACCAACGGAGTTGTAGGCCAGCACGATCCCGACACCAGTATCACCCGACTGTACGTTGGAATTGTTTGTCGCGATCATCTGCGAGGTGTTTTGCGCATCGACGATAATGTTGCCGAGCGTATTTGTCGCCTCGATTGCCCGCAGAATGGCGGTCTCCGTGTAGGCGCGCGCGCCGCCATTCATCGTATTGGTCGCGATGACGCCATTAACGGCAATGCTGTCACCCGTACCGAAAGCTGACCCGCCAGAGGACACAACCGAGGCGTCGACAACAGCATTCATCAGCGCATCTTCGATGGCCTGAACGGTCACATTGCCCGCATTTGCCGTAACTGTTGCATGGCGGATGTAGGCATCCGTGAAGGCGCGCAGATCGTTGGTAACAAGAATGCCGCCGACAGCCGTTGAGTCAGAGTCAGTTACATTGTAGCCCTGCGGGATCACGCTCGAAACCTTTGCGAGCTTCCAGAGATCTTCGTTGCTGAAGTCTTCTTCAGACAGGTCTCGGCCTGTCACATCCTCTCCGAGGTAAATGTAGACAGCGCCTTGCGTCCCGCCGGCGCCCGCATTGCCGGTATCGCCAAAGTCGTTGGACAGCCGCACCTTCTGCCCGTACTTCAGCGAGGCGAGCTGCGTGTCGTTGGTGGCTTCCCAGGAAACATCGACCTGATCAAGCAGGGTTTCCTGCAAGACATCGGCGCCACCGGTATTGCTGCTGACACTCTCTGACACCATCTTGGTGTTGGACAGCAGGCGTGCCGTGTCCTTGGCGATAACAGCCACATCATCTGCCGTGATATCAAATCCTGCGGTTGCGCCTTCGTTGTCGATGTAGGCCTTGGCCGCACCGGATACCTTGTTGTTGGCAAGTATGATCCCAACGGACTTGCCGCCAGCGTTGATGATCGCACCTGCCGCCGAGTTTGTGGCGTTCGAAACGGTTGCGTTCATCAACTCGTTCGATGTCGCGGTGACGTCGACGTTGGTGCCTGCAGTCACATCCGATTGCACGATACGCGCGATGGCTTCAGACGGATTCTCTCCGTCGAGCGCCTCGGCGATCAGTGGATCGGACACGATTGTGTCGAGCAGGTTGAAGAGCAGGTTGGAGGCTTCCCAACCGATCGTGTTGAAGGCCAGGTTGATGCCAACCGCATCCGCTCCAGACTCGGTCGAGGTGACGGCGTTGGAGCTCATGATCGCAGCTTGCTCTGCGTTCACGTCGATCCGGCCGGCGGTCGCTTCCACCTGGCTTTGCGCGATCTCAGCGAGGGCGCCGGTCTGGATCAGGTTTGTCGCGATCTGGCCGTTGACGGCGATCGTGTCGCCCGTGCCCCAGGCACTACCGCCGGAAGCCGAGGACTTGGATTCAAGGTTCGCGAGCATCACGCCCTGCGACTTCGCATCGACGTTGATGTTGGTGGCCGCCGTCACGGTCATACCGATGATCTGCGCGCTGGCGTCAGAGCGCACATCGTTGGTGACGATCATGCCGCCGTAGGAATAGGCGTTACTGTCAGCGAGGTTGCCGAAGTTCGGGAAGTAATCCTCAACCGCGAGATCGGCAGTGACGTCTTCCCAGAAAAGCGTATTGGTATAAGCGACAGCCGAATCCGTCAGATCGTATGGTACGCCGAATGGCGCCACATCAGGGCCAATGTAGCGGAAGACACGCCCGCCTAGGCTGTTGTCCAAATCACCGCCATTGGCGACAAGATCGTCTTGCGCGATCAGCACCATGTCGCCGTTGAACAGCGACTGCGTCCCAGAACGCGTCGTGTAGGTATACTCTTCGTCCGCAATACCGGCAGCAATGCTGGCGAGTGCGTCGATGTTGTTTGTGGCCGAAGCCTCCAACGACAGGTTTACGTCCGAGCGCAGGTTCGAAGTGTCAGAAGCCGTGACGTTGACGGAGCCGCCCGCATCCGCATCGGCTGTCGGTCCGGTTGGCGCAACCTGCCAGTTTGCTGTGTCGGTGACGTAGTCCTGCTCGCTATCGGACAGGTCAATGCTCAGCGGCGCATTGGCCAGCGTGAACTCACCCGCGTTGGCCGCGATGTAGGTTAGGAGGTCAGCGCCACTGGTATCTGCAGGTCCAGTCGCAGTGAATTCAACGATTTCACCTTCGCTGAACCCACCCGCATCCGCGTGCAGGCGGATTGTCGTGCCGTTGGTCAGGCTGTCTTGCGTTGTCCGGCTTGTCAGATCGAAGTCGGTGACCTGGCGCTGATCAGCGCCGATGTATTCATAGATCGTCCCGCCAAAATCGACGCGGTCACCGTTCAAAAGTTCGGTAACAGTGTCGCCTTCAGCCAGCGGCGCGGTTCCCTCACCGGAAATCCATGCCTTCGTCTCGCTCGACACGCGGTTCGTGGCCAACACACCGCCAGCGGCAGAGGCATTGGAGCCGAATTTCAGGTCCTTGAGCGATTTGTCAGAGTTCTCCTTGTCGGCGGCTTTCACAAGCGCATCGACCAAAACCTTGTCGTTCTTGACGGTGGCTGCCGTGTTGTTCGTGACCTGCGCGGACAGGATGTTCACGCGGTTGACCACAAGGGCCGTACCCACTGCAGAGATCTGCCAAATCTGACCTGCAGCGTCCGAGAGATACCAAAGCGCGCCGGGCGACATGATCTCGATCTCGAGCGGGCCTGTGACGCCTTCTTCGGCTGCCTCAAGCTGGCTTTGCAAGGTCGTCAGGATCGTCTCATCACCGGTGGTATCATCGTCGGTGTTATCGAAAATACCCGCATCATCAAGGTCTTGCGCCGTCAGACCGGTCAGGCTTGGGATGACCTCTTCACTCGTATCAGCGCGCACATTGATATCGGCGCCCGCATCAAGGTCAGACCGTTCAACAAAGGCAAAGGCCCCGACAGGATCCTGTTCGATCAGGTAGTCGGAGCCGAGGATCGCATCAGCGGCCTGGAAGAAGATGTTGGAGGCATCGACCCCCAGCGAGTTGAAGGCAATCAGGACAGAAACCGCATCGGTTTTCGATGTCATCTCTGTCGTGGTCTCTGCATCCATGACGGCAAGGTTGAACGCGTCAACAGTGATGTCGCCCGTAGTGGACTGTACGGTGCTGTCGGTGATCGACGCCTTGGCCTTGGACAGCAATGTGTTAACCGCGATGATCCCACCTGTCGTGCTGTTGGCGAAGATCGTGCTCGCCTCTAGCGCCTTGAGCGTCGCGCGCTCGATCGCTTCGATGACAACGTCATCGACGGCAATGATCGTCGCATTGTCGATCTTGGCGGTGGCCCCGCCCATCGCCTCGTTGCGGGAAATCAGGGCGTATTTTGCCTCTGCCGAACCACTGCTCAGCTCCAACGCCTTTGACAGAACGCTGGCCACTTTTGGTGGGATCAGGTTGTGTTCGTTCGATAGCTTCCAGAGGTCTGTGTTGGTGTAGTCTGTGGTGTCAAGCTCGGTGGCGGTCGTCACCGTCGCAGACGACCCCATGTATTTGTAGACATTGCCCTCAAGCCCGGCCTGGTTTGACCCGACACGGACCATGTCACCGTACTCCAGCACACGGTCCGGGCTAAAGCTGGTATACTCGTAGCTGTTCAACAGCTGGCTACCAATGCTGTTCAGAAGGCCGACGCCGAGGTCATTTGTCTTCTTCGCACCTGTCACCATCGCGGTGGTTGAGTCCATTGCGATGGTGTCATCGGCCTTTACGGTCACGCCGCCGATGTTGCTGTTCAGGGTCGAGTCTTCGATGACAGCTGTCGCCATGCCGTCCATCATGTTGGAAGCAAGAACACCGCTGGACGCCGCACCAGAGGCACCAAAGGCCGCAGCAGCGTTCGCCGTGACGTTGTTATCAACCTGGGATTTCAGCGTCGCGTTACTGGTCGCTGTCACAGTAACATCAGCACGGTCCGCCGCCGCCGCACCCGCGCCGCTGATCGTGCTGTCCACGATGCGCGCCGTTGCGTTTGATGGATCGGCATTGCCAATATCGGTGCCAATCAAGGCGTCGATGGTGGCGAAAAGCAGGTTGGTCGTGTCATAGCCCAGCGTGTTGAAGGCGAGCGTTACGCCCACGGCCTCTGCACCTGCTGTCATGCCTACCGAAAGCTGGGCGTCAAGAAGGGCACTGTTTTCGGCATTCACCGTTACCGTGCCGCCACTTGTCACATCGCTGCTGTCAATCTCGGCCAGCGCTTCGGTTTGCACCGTATTGGTTGCCAGTGCGCCACCGGCGGCAAGGCTGTCGCCATTGCCGTTGATGGAACTGCCGCCCGAGCTGCTGCCAGAAACATCGCCTTCAGCGACATTTTCGCCGTTGCTGATCGCCTCAACGGTCACATCTGTCGCGGCTGAAACGGTCGCATTGCTGATTTTCGCTTCGGCACCACCGTCAACATCGTTGGTGACAACGGCCGCGCCAATGGCATTCGAGTCCACCTCGGTGAAGTTGAAGCCGCTGGGTGTGATCGATGTTTCGAGGACTTCCTTCCACAGGTCCTGGTTGAAGAAGTTCTCATCCGCCAGATTAATGTTGGCCGTCTCACCAAGATATTCATAGACCGACCCTGGCGCGGCATCGCTGCCTGCTGGCGGCTCGTATTCGCCGTTACCGGGAATGCCATCAAAATCATCGATCAGGTAAACACGCTGGCCAAAGCTTACCGATTGTGTGTTCGCAATTGGCACAAACAGCGCATTGGTGACGGTCGTTCCATTGGTTCGGAAGTCGGTCGGTGCTACGATCCCTAGGATATCATCCACGACAGACAAACCACCGTCGCTGGTGCTGGTGGCCTCCGTGACGACTTTCACGTTGGAATAGATCTTGGCAGTGTCGGACGCCTTTGCCTCCACCTTGCCTGCAGTGGACGCCACGCTTTCGCCTGTCGCACTGTCCTTGATCTCGGCCCGCGACTTGCTGAGCACCTTGTTGTTGGCAAGAACAAATGCTGCGCTGGCGCTGGTCGCGTCATTCAGCGTGTTGGATGTTTCAGCCGCAACGCCTGCAACGTTGGACACCGTGGCGTTCAGGATGGACGTATTGTCTGCCTGCACCAGCACATCGCCTGACGTGCTGAGATTAGTGTTGGTGATATGCGCATAGGTTGTCAGGTCACCCTGGCCGTCTGTGATCCCGGTACCAAAGAGGGTGTTCAGGCCCAGCGTCGTGATCGCCACCACATCGTCGATGCTGTAGCCCATCAGGTTGAAGGACAGACCTGCGCCGACGCTGGTCCCCGCGCCATTGCCAACACGGAATTCGGAATCCGAGCGTGCATCCATCAGCGCATTGTTCGTGGCGTTGACGGTCACGATGCCGCTCGCCGTGACTTCGCTGTCGGTGATATGCGCGGTGATATCGCCGTTCATCTCGTTGTAGGACAGCGTGCCGCCAAACTGCGTGACATTGGTGTTGATAGAGGTCGAGCTCGTCGACAGAACGAGCGCGCCAACGCTACTGACCAACTGCATGTCGTTGCTGGCAGTGACGTCAACCAAGCCGCCTGAATTAATCGTCGCGCCCGTGACCGAGGCTGTGACTGAACGGTTGATTTCGTTGATGGCCACAGCAGCGCCGACATCGATCGACGTCCCCACCTGAGACACATCATAATCAAACTCGGACGCGACTGAGCTATACTTCGCCATATCGGTCGCGGTGACGGACACGCTGGACCCACCGAGCGTGCCGCCGGACACAGTTGCGGAAGTCGCGCCGGATTCCGCCTTCGTGATCGCGTATTTGGTCGTGATATCGCTATCGGTTGTGTTGCTGGCCCCGATGGTCAACGCGCCGGTCGCAGTCACGGATGAATTTGTCAGCGTAACGCTTGCTGTCTCATCCGCAAAATCGTGGAACGCGGCACCGAGGAACCTGGACACCACTGTGCTGTCGAGGTCACCAGTATTCGATGCCATGATGCCAACAGCACTATCAGTACCTGCACTGCTGATCGTGGCTGAATTGACGGTGATGGTCGTACTGCGATCAACGTCGACGTCCGAAACAACAACGTCATAGCCCGTCAGGCCACCAGCCCAGAACTGGCTGTCATCGAGACCCAAGGAGACTGTGATGTCGATATTCGAAGTTGCATCGATGGCGACATTGCCAGCGCTGGCAGAAATCGTGGCGCCCGCTCCAACGGAAACCGACGTACTCGTTGCGACATCCGTGTCATTCACGGACGCGCCAGCAATCAGTGTGCTGCCAACATCGATATCCACATCCGTCCGCGCATCGATATCGACACTGGTACCTGAGACCGTAACACCATCGGCGACGGTCACGGCTGCGCTGACGCTCTCGTTGTCGACGGCGATCAGGTTCACCAGCGCCACGTTGCTGCTTTCAGCCACACCATCTGCCGTCAACGACACCGCACCGCCTGCCGTCAGGTTTGCATTGACGGTGATCGTGCTGTTGTTCTCGGTGGCCGCGCCAGAGGATGATCGGAGCGTGATGGCCCCGCCAACATCGGTGGCAGCGTCGACTGTGATATCCTCAGCATTCAGCGTCAGGTCGCCAGCAAAGGCCTCGGTCGATGTATCAAAGGTCGTGATCGTGATACTGTCGTCGCCAGTGCCTGCGTCGATGGTCACGCCAAATGTCGCCGGGTTTGCCGCACCCGTGTATTCAACCTCGATCTGATCGTCACCTGCGCCGGTGAAGATGTTGACACCGCCAGCATCCCAGCCTGCATCGGTGCTCTGGAATTCGCTGATAAGCGTCGATCCGCCGCCAGCAATGTTGAAGACGCTGACCCGTTGTACTTCCGATCCGACGGCGCCAATCTGATCAATAACGACGCGCAGTTCTTGATCGCCCGCGTTGTTGGAAACGTCGGTCGCGCTCGACGAAAACCCGGGCAGATCGGCAGACAAAAGAATCCGCGGTTCCAGCGTATCCAGCAGGAATCGCCAGGTCGCATCCCGCATCGCGTCGTAACGCCCACGGTCTCGGCGACGCAGCCGATTGCGCGTTTTTCGGTTGTAGGGAAGCTTTGGCAGGACACCCGGTTCACGGGCTCTGAAAGGCATAGGCACCTGATTTTCCTTTCAAAAAGTCAGCCCGGCATCAATTTCCGGCTAACAAACTCGCGCGCTAAATGCCTGCGACAATCAGGCATCGTTGTTCATTCATGGCATACCACTGCGCAGACTATCAACTTAATATTGGCAATAACTTGGTAAGAGGTGTGACCAAATTAGGGCGCCGTTCCACGGTTCGACGGATCGAGACCAACCGTTTCCAACGCCGCTACAATTTGACGTTTTGTCGCCGCAAAGTCAGTGCCATTTGACACCGAAAAATCGGCAAGCGCTCGCACCCGGTCATTCTGGACCAACAGGCTCGGGCGGATGATCTCTTCGTAGGCTTTCAGGTGCCCTGTGAACCACTGCGTGCAGGACGCCACCGGCCCGCCCTTCTCTTCCCAGGCACGGGCCATGATCTGCAACTTGCGCGACAAGGCCAGATCCAGCGGCGTGTCGATCCAGATCGACAGGGTGATCATCTGGGCGGTGGCTGGCCACGCCCGTCCCAGCGGTGTCTCAAAGATGACGGTGCCAGATGCGCTCGCCCGCGCGACGGCATCCTGCAACCCGGGCGCCGGGATTTCGGCGATCGGTGCGCCGCGATCCAGCCACGCGGCCACCTCTTGCGGTGGGCGACGTGTCATCTGCTCGTAGTCGTCGTAATTGACGCGCGTGGCGCCCAGCGCCTCGGTCAGCCAGCGGCCGATGGTTGTCTTGCCTGCCCCTGGCGCCCCTGACAGCGCGATCACCGGGCCGGTCATGACTTGCACCCCGACACGATATGAAACGGCATATCAAGCATTGTATCCACCTGCGCAATGTTGGCCATGCCCCGCGCAGCAAAGGCAGCGGCATAGTCACCCGGCGGGCGATAAAACGGCGCAAAGACGAGGTTCGCCGTCATCGAAAACGGCAATGTTGCCTGCCCGAACGCACCACGCTCGCAAATGATCAGGCGGCCGCCGGGCGCCAGATGCGCGAGCGCCCGGTCAATCATCGCTTCAGCGTCTTTGCGCGGCCAGTCGTGCAACACCGATTTGAAAAGGACGGTGTCCGGCTGTGCACCGGCAACGTCAGGCCAGTCGGGCGCACGCGCATCACCGGGCGCAAATGCAAGGCGCGGGTGATCGTTCATCTCCTCGCCAATCGCACAGACGGCTGGCAGATCACAAATGACCGCTTGCAGGTCCGGATGCAGATCCAGCGCGGCGCGGGCCATCACGCCGGTGTTGCCGCCAATCTCCAAAAGCCATCGCGCACCGGCCAAGGGCAACAGCGGGGCGAGCACCGGCGCCTCTGCCCGGCTCAGCGCAGTAACGTAGGTCACCCATGGGCGGGTCGCCGCAATATGTTCCGGCGACGTTGTCTTGGCCTGGTCGTAGCGAAAGAGGGCGAATGTCTCACTCTGCCCCATGAAGCTCGGAAGGTCGGTCAGAAGATGATCGAGGCCATTCACAACATCCTTTGCCGCGAGGCGCAGGAACCGCAACTTTTCGACCAGAACCTCCCGACGTTGGTCCAGCACGGCGCGGAATGCAGGCGTCAATCCGGCATCGTCAATCACCCCGCTGGAGGCGAGCATCGCGCGCAGAACCATTGCACTTTGCGTCTTGGGCAATGGGGTGCCCGAGGCCCATTGATCGATCAAACCCTGCCGCATCGCGAACTCCAAAGCCATCGCACCAAGGAACTGCGCAAGAAATGCATCCTCTGGTAAATGCGGTGTCTGATCACCCGCCATCGAAACAATTCCCCACGATGATCACCATTATTTTTCAGGTGGATACGCTCTGCTCGGCAAATCCGGCTTCCGTGACCAGAATGACGGCTACACGTGGAAAAACCAGCCTCGCCGTTGATTTTTTGTTCACTTTCGTCGCAGGCTTCTGCTACCTCTTTGGTGTGGTGTGATCGGTCTGGACCAAATTATTGTGTTTGGTCGACCGGGGTATTGGAGAAATAAATCATGTCCTCCGCGTATTTTTCGACGGTCACAGCAACAGATTTCCTGAATGCCGGGCGCTCCGTCACAGGGTTCGACATCAACGGGGATGGTCTGGGCGACCTGATCATTGGGGCGGACCTTGCGCCAACGACATCAGGGGATGATCCGGGGCAGGTGTTGGTGCTATTCGGGTCTAGCGCAAGCGGTGACTTCGACTCGGCCACGGTCGATCTTGATACCTTTGCGTTTGGCGGGACTGATGGCTTTATCATCTCAGGGGCCAGCTCCGGCGATCAGTTCGGCTGGGATCTAGTTAACGCAGGAGATCAGAACGGCGACGGGATCGATGATCTCGCGATCGTGTCACTGCTCGATGACACAGTCACAGTCATTTTTGGCCGCGACTCAGGGACACAATTTTCAGACGATATCGATCTGGGCGGTGGTCCGGGATCTGACGGGTATGTCATCTCCAATCTGGGCGGCACACTTGACGTTGCAACCATTGCAGGCAGTACGGATGTCGGCGGTAGCGCAGCGAATGACCTGATCATTGGGGTGTCTGGAGGGCTCGGCTCGGACACGATCCACGTAGTCTATGGGGACAGCACATCAAACGACGTCGACGTAAGTGCGCTTAACGGCACAACCGGCTTTTCTGTCACCGGGCTTAAACTGGTCAACGTCGGAGATTCATCTGCGTCCTCTGGCCTCCCCGGCGAGGGTGGCTACAACGTCGGCAGCCTTGGTAATGTCGATGGTTCTGGCATCGACGACTTCCTGTTGGGGATGATCGCACCCACCCAAGGCAGCACACCGTCTGGCGACCTTTATATTCTACGCGGCGGCACGGTGTCCTCCGCGACCTTGAATGCAAGCACGACGTCACTGACAAGCACCAATTCAATTGTGCTGACCGGGCTGTCCGCAACGGAAGCCACCACGGCCTCGGTCGCGGGTAACTTCGATTTCAACGATGACGGCGGCAGCGACATCATCATCGGGGCCGCTGACGAGGGGGCGAATGGGGCCGTCTATGTTGTCTTTGGCGGCAGCGGGATTGCTGACACCGTTGATCTGGACAGTCTTGATGGGACGGACGGCTTCAAGATCACTGGTCTTGCCGGGGATGACGGGCTTGGCGTGGTTGTGCAATCGCTCGGTGATATCTCTGGCGACGGGATCGACGATCTCGGTATCCTGACACGGTCAGGTGACCTTTATGTCGTCTATGGCGATGATGCAGCCTTCGGGGCGACACTCGACCTCAGCACGCTTGGGGTGACTTCGGGTTTCGCAATCACAGGATTGTTTGACCAGACGCCATCGTCGCTCACGCTTGTTGGGCTTGATGATATCAACGGTGACGACATCAACGATATCTCTGTTGGGGCGACTTTCGACTTTGGTGAAACCGGTGAGACCTTTGTCATCCTCGGCGGATCGCAGAACCTTGCAAACCTCGATGCGTCTGATGCGGGCGGCGCGGATAACGCCATCGACTTTGCCACTATTGGCGAGGTCGATTTTGTCGAGACGAACGGAACGTTTGTCGTCGGCGGTGACAACGGCGATACGATTACGGAAGACGAACTGACGGCGACCGGATCGATCAGTATCTCTGATACCAGCGGCGATACGACCCCGACTTTTGCTGACCGGACTGGCACCGGCCAATACGGCGGGCTAACCGTCAGTAATGACGGACTTTCCTGGACCTACACCGTCAACGAGGGCACCCTGAGCGAAGAGGCAACGCAAGCGATTTTGCAAGCCTTGAACCAAGGCGAGACACTCGAAGACACCGTCGATGTTACCGCCACTGGGACAGGCGGTCAGACCGTCACCCAAACCATCACAATCACGTTCACAGGTATCGATGACGATGCGGTCTTTGACGGTGACCTCACACCGGTCATCTCTGAGGACATCTCACAATCCACATTCGCCTTTAGCCTGACGGACGTTGATGATGACGACCCCAGCCTCGCCAATCTCCGTTTCGACGGCACCGCGGGCTACATCCAGTTCAACGCTGCAGGCGACGCCTACACCGTGTTCACGACAGACCCAACACTGCAGGGGCTCAGTGGCGCGCAAACGCGTAACGAGACAATTACGGTCACCGACAGCGCGGGCAACACCTTTGACATCGACCTGACGTTCACAGGCGCAGACGAAGGCACCCCGCTGAACTTCGACAATGACCCTAATGATATCTTCACCAGCTTTGGCGATGACATCATCAACGCGCTTGGCGGGGCCGACAACATCAACCCGGGCGCTGGCGATGACACGGTCAACGCAGGTGACGGGAATGATGAGGTGCGCGACGGCCTCGGCGACGATACCGTCAATGGCGAAGGTGACAATGACCTGATCATCCTGCTGAGCGGGGAAAACACGGTTGATGGCGGGGCCGGCAATGACTTCATCCGCACGGGCTACAACAGCGATACGATCGACGGTGGCGCAGATGATGATGTGATCAGCGCCGATAGCGGGGCGGTGTTCTTCTTCGGCAACGACACCGTGACGGGCGGCACTGGCAACGACATCATGAAAGCCGGGGCTGGCGCCGATACATTTGTTTTCCGGCCGAACGACGGGACTGACGTGATCGCAGAATTTGACGAGGCCGCCGTCAGTGACGCCATGTCCGGCTTCAATGTGGCGCCATCGGGGGCGGAATTCGAAAGCGGGATCGACAAGATTTCACTTGTGGGCTTCACAACAGTCGACGCTGCAACGCTCTTCAACCCGCCAGACCCGATGTCGCCCTTCATGACAGAGGTCGGAGGAAGCGCGGTTTTCTCTGCCGAAGGCACCACAATCACCTTCTTCAACGTCGGTCTGGCCTCGCTCAGCATCGACGACTTCATCTTCAGCTAAGGGGCCAGGGCATGACGAAACTGAAGACCTCAGCAGCTCTCCTGATGGCCCTCAGCGCACTAGCGGCCTGTGGCGGCGGCGGTGGTGGTGGATCCGGCGACGGCGGCGGCGGCGGTGGCGCTATCCCGGATTATGTCGGCTTCACAGACGCCAGCGAACCTGTCGACAGTACGCTTGGCGGACAGACATTGCTCACGGATGGAAGCAGCGCGACTATTCGCGTGATGTCAGGCTCGCTCCGGCACAATACACGTGCATTGACCGATCTCAGTGACGGCGTGCGAACGTTCAGCGACGCTGACGGTGACGACGCAGGTGTTTGGACAGATGGGACCCTTACGTTTCAGCCGGACTCAAGCGTACCCGCAGGCGATTTTTCTGCATACTATCGCTTCATCGAAGAGGGCGGAGAGTCTAGCGCCGGCATTATCGGTGTTGTCATAGACGCAGGCGATGTGCCGACCACTGCAGGTGACACGATCTATACAGGTACCGCCCAAGTGGTGGGGGTGAGCGACCCGGGGGGTGCTGCCAATTCGTTGAATGATGTTGGCTCAAGCCGCCTGACAGTCGATTTCATGGCGAATACCGTTGATCTCGAAATCACGGCCTCCAATTCAGGGCTGATTTACGACACAGTCGACATCACCGGCATGACGATTGACAACAGCAATCGGAATAGCTTTGGCGGTGGGTCTTTGAGCATGTCCAAGAACACGACTGACGTCACCGGCACCGTTTTGGGGACCAACGTCACCGAAGACGCACAAGGCAATTTCTTTGGCTTTGACGATGTCACGGGTAACCCGGCTGAAGCTGGTGGTGTCTTCGCCGCGGAGGGCGACACGGGTGAGATTTTTGGAGCATTTATTGCAGATTGATGTATCCGGCAGGCGCGATACCGGGCGGTGCATCTGGGCAACAAAGGTGAAACTCGCGTCGATCTGGGTCGATTTTACTGATTCGCGGTCGCTTTGTTGTTATGATTTGAAAAACAGTGTGGGAGAGTAGTTATGTCAGTTCTTCGTCGGTCCTTCGGTTTGAGTGCGGCAATCGCCGCGCTGTCAGTGCTTCCTACGGTGGCGGCGTCTCAGTCATATGATTGGGAAGGTTTCTACGCCGGGGCGACACTGGGCGGTGCTCTCTATAGCGCTGAGGCTTCAGAATTGACTGACCAGATCACTAACGACTCACCGAGTATCGAGACGTTTGTGCCTAGTTACGGTATTTCCGCCCATTACAACTGGGTACCTTTTGATGACAATTTGGTTCTCGGCGCCGAGCTGGACATTACTTTTGGGCTGCTAAATGAGGACTTCATCTCTACAAATGCAGCTGGTGATACTGGTTTCAACTATGAAAACTCATGGGATTCCGTAATTTCACTGCGCGCGCGTGCGGGTGTGACGAACGGGAATCTCCATAGCTTTATTGCGGGCGGTCCAGCCTTTGCGAATGCAAAGTTTACGACTTCCATTGTCGATCCAGGACAGGAAAACCAAGAATGCGGCGTGCCAATGGGTTTGACCTGTGCTGAAGTAGATGAGACTCTTACCGGTGTCTCCGTCGGCGCAGGAATGGAGTATGCGTTTCGCGAAGACTGGATTGCAAAGTTTGAGATCATGCATTTTGCAATGCCGTCGGTCTCTGCACCACTCACTGATAGCGGCAATCCACTCTGTGACGGTGTAAACGATGAAGAATGCATCGTTTCTTACAGCAGCTCTGCTACCGAATTCCGCTTCGGCTTTAGTTACAAGTTTTAAGTCAGACACACCCACAAAAAAGCCCCGGCAGGTTGGTCCAGCCGGGGCTTTTCTTTAAGGTCTTCAAGCGCTTAGGCGGCTGAGGCTTCTTCCGCCAAGCGACGCGCCATTGGTGTCAGGTTGTTGAGCGACTGCAGGTGCAGGTAGCAGAGCTCCAGCTCATCCGTCGCAGCCAGATCCTTCAGCTTCTTCGCGGTCAGACCTTTCAGCTTTTCACGGCTGATCGTCTGGAACCCGGCGAGTGAGGACTGCTTGCCGCCCAGTTGGAACTGCGCCTGTGCAGGCTCCAGCAGGTCATGTTCAACCAGCTTTTGCGTGAACATCTGCGTGCGCTGGAACTGGTTCTGATACTCCTGGATGAACTTCAGCATCGTCTCCAGGTACTGCGTCCGGCCACCTTCGCTGTCGAACAGGCGCTCACCCTTGCCCTCGTTGTTGAAGCCTTCGAACTCTTCATCAATGCAGAGCGTAAACGTCTCGCCGTCCTCGGATTTCGAGAACACGAACGGATAGCGGCGCAGGAACGCAGGCACATAGTTGCCTTTCCATGTGCCATCGGCCGCAACGTGATCGTTCGTGTTGCCCTGCATGCCCAGGATCACGGATGGAAAAACCGCGTCACCCTCACCCGCAAAGATGATGGTGTGCTCAAGTGCAGCGGTTGCAAACTCCGCCGCGAGCAGCGGGACAGAGTTGATATCTTTGGCAAAAGAGAAATTGTTGCCTGTCTTGACCGACCAATCGCGATGGGTTTCTGCCGAAATTGGCACCGCACGCTCGTAGATCATCAGTTGTTTCGCCATGAGTATGGTCACCCCTTGTTTAACTGGCAGCAAGGTACCTGATTGGCGGTGTCATTGAAATGGCCAGACCAAGAAAAACCCAAGGCAAATAAGGGAGGGGCGGGCCAATGCCCGCCTCAATCCGTGTCTATCCGATCAGCGCGTTGAGCGTGGCAGAGGGGCGCATGATGGCCGCGGCCCGCTCCGCTGGCGGGTTATAATAACCCTGCAAATCTGCCGCTGACCCACGTGCCGCTGAAAGCTCGGCAAGGATGGTTTCCTCGCCTTTCGCCAGGGCATCGGCGAGCGGGGCATAGCTTTCGGCGAGCATTGCATCATCGTTCTGCCGCGCCATCGCCTCGGCCCAGTATCGGGCAAACCAGTAATGGCTATCGCGATTGTCGGGCTGACCCACCTTGCGCTGGGGAGAGCGACCTTCGGAGAGGAGCTTTTCAGTCGCTGCATCCACCGCATCCCCCAAGACAGCGGCCGCTTTCATGCCGCGCGCTTCGGCTAGGAACCGAAGGCTTTCGCCCAGCGCGCAGAACTCGCCCAAGCTATCCCACCGCAAGTGGTTTTCGCCCATCAGCTGTTCGACGTGCTTTGGCGCAGAACCACCGGCGCCTGTCTCAAACAACCCCCCGCCCTGCATCAGCTTCACCACTGACAGCATCTTGGCGGATGTGCCGACCTCAAGGATGGGGAAAAGGTCGGTTAGGTAGTCGCGCAACACGTTGCCCGTCACCGCGATGGTGCTGTCACCGGCAAAGATCACCTCGAAGGCGCGGCCGGTCGCCTCTGCCGGGGCCATGATCTTGACCTTGTCGGCGACGCCGGCGGCGGCCAAGGCAGGCTCGACATATTTCAAGAGTTCGGCGTCATGCGCGCGGGTGCGGTCCAGCCAGAAGACCGTTTCGTAGCCTGTCGCCGCCATCCGGTCGAGCGCCAGGGCGATCCAGTTCTCGATCGGTGCCTTGCGGGTGGAGGCCATGCGCCAGATGTCGCCTTGCGCCACCTGATGTTCGTGCAGCACATCCCCATTGGCTGCGATCACGCGCACGGTGCCGTCTGCCGGGATCTCAAACGTGGTGGGGTGCGATCCATATTCCTCGGCCTTTTGCGCCATC
>JBCBOD010000068.1:0-19682 GCA_039821425.1 Pseudomonadota bacterium | reverse complement strand
TTCCAGCACCCAGAAGAACCCATCAAGGGCATCCACCAGCCCATCAAGCGGGCCGTCGAGGAAGGCGATCTTGCTGTAGACGTTGTTGAACTCGCGCTCGATCGTGCGCAGGACGCTGCCAAGGCTGCCAAAGCCTGAAATGCCAGCGAGCATTGCATCGAAATCCGTGTCGAAACCGGCAAAGGCGGTTTCAAGGTCGGGCGCGTTGAAGTTTGTCATCAGGTTGTCGGTAGCAACCTGCAACTTTGTTTCGATGGTGGCATTTGCGGCCTGCACCGCCGGTGGCGCATCGGGGCCAAAGACGTCGATGGCCTTCTGCACAACAAGCGCCCCGGCGAGGGTACCGAGGACCCCATATTGCGCATACTCCAGCTTTTCGTCGAAGCTGTCGATCCGCTCGATCAGGCGGGTGATGCCCTCTCGCTGATCGGAAATGACGCCCCGCAGATCTTTCAGCTTCGTTGAAAATGCGGCGGTCCGGGATTGGGCGAGTTCGACCACTTCCAGCGCCAGCTTTCCAATGGTTTTGGTGGGCGGGAAAAACTTGATCAGCAAGACAGCCGATTTGAGATCCTTGGCGAACTCGTTCAGGTCATCGGCGGATTTGGTGACGCGCAGAAGATCACCGAGCGCATCATCGTAGGTCAGCAGAGTTTTTCGGATCACTGCATTGGTGGTTCTCAGCGTGCCAATGCTTCCTTCGGCCACCAAAAGGTAATTCACAAACCTGTCGAGATTCTGACCCATAACCCAATCACCTTTTACCTAGGCCGCGTGCCAAAGGCGCACGAGCCGACCCCCAACTGCAGAAAAATTGCCGCAGGGCAGAGGCTTGCACCTGCCTTACCTTGGGTCAATGACTTTTCGCACAGAGTTGGGATTGGACCCAATGCAGGCCGTTTGCGGCTCTATCGGGGGCAGGCTCGAGCGCGCGCTTTGCAACGCCACAGTGTCAGCACTTTGGGTTTTTGGCCTATTCGGGGTCCAGCTCTGCGAGGGCTGCTTGCAGAGTGGTCATTGTGAAAGGCTTCTTCAGGATGGGCATCTCGGGGAATGTTGCGACCAAATCGGCACTGCGCCCATAACCGGTCGCCAGCAGGGCCGGTATCCCCAGTTCCGCGCATTTCTGTGCAACCGGCAAAGAGGTTTCGTTGCCTAGGTTCACATCGAGCAAGGCAAAGGCAATCTCGTTGTTTGCGATGATATCCAGCGCGTCCGCCGCCCGGCTTGCCGTGCTGACATAGTTTGCACCAAGATCACTCAGCATGTCCGCGCCATCGATTGCTATGACCATGTTGTCTTCGACGACAAGGCAATGGCCTGACAGCCCGACAGAGGCGGTGCCTTCGTTCGGGTCCTCCAACTGCTCTGCCACATCGGCCTCTGCCCGTCGGACATGCGGGGCGGGCAAGACGAAATCAGCCTCAAGCCCCGTCATCCTGAAACGCAGGTCAGCCGAACCCCCCAGTTCATAGGGAATAGAGCGTTCGATGATCGTTGTGCCGAATCCACGTCGCTGCGGGATCTGCACAGGTGGGCCGCCCTGTTCGCGCCAGGCGATCTTGGCGACGCCATCCTCCTCCATCGTCGTGTGAACCGAGACTGAACCGCTACTGTCGATCAGTGCCCCATATTTGGCTGAGTTTGTCACGAGTTCATGCAGCACAAGCGCGAGTGTCGTGAAAGCTGTCGGAGATAGTTCAATTTCATCCCCGGTCATGGTCAGGGCATTCGCCTTGCTCGACAGATAGGCCTTCACTTCTGTTGCAATCAGCGTGCGCAGGGGCACCCAGCTCCACGATGTTTGGGTCAACTGATCATGGGCACGGGCCAGCGCGTAGATCCGCGCATCAAGAACCTCACGGTAGGCTTCGATGGAGGTGGCGTCTTCCTTCCCCTGCGCAACAAGCCCCCTGATCAGATTGAGGATATTGCGCACACGGTGGTTCAGCTCTGCGATCAGCAGCTCTTGCTGGTCCTGCGCCTGCTTGCGCAAGGCGTTGCGTTCGTCCGCCAGCTTCAGAACAACCTCTAGCAATGTCACACGGAGCGCGTCAGCCGCGCGCAGTTCGCTGCTGCGCCAAGGGGCGGATTGGCCGCGCACGATCTGTTGCCAGGCCTCGAAGCTTTTGCGTGGTGTCAGGCGGATCCCGTTGAGCCCCATATCCACCGGCTTTTCCGGGTTGCCCGCCCAGTTGACGGATTTGGCAATCTCGTTCCGAAAAAGGACCAGATAGTCGCGCGGTGCGCGTGAGATGGGCAAGGCCAGCAGCCCGGAAACCCGGTTGGCGAAGTCCTCGGCTGGCGGATAGCGTTCTGCCAGTCGGTCTGTGGCATAGACCTGCCCCGAGGGGGTGGTGTTTAGGAAGCGTGCAAGACCGATAAACTCCTCTTGCGTCACGGATGTGCCGAAGGCACTGAATTCACCGTCAGAATAGATCGCTGCCCCGTCGAACGGGACCACCGCGTTGATCTGGTCAGAAAAGAGCGAGAAGACGTCATTGATGGTTTTCCCGCCCGACAGCTGTGACATCATCTGGTCGTGCAGGGCCCTGGCATCATCGAACTCCGTCAGTTCCATGCTCATGGCAATCTGCGCGAGCTCATAATTGAACAGCTGCGCATACAGCTCTACCGCGCTGCGGGTTTCATAATTGATGTAACGCGGGGTTCTGTGGTGGCAGGCGAAGAGCCCCCAAAGCTTGCCCTGCCGCAGAATGGAAACGGACATAGAGGCGTGCACGCCCATGTTACGCAGATATTCGAGATGAATGGGTGACACCGCGCGTGTCACCGTCAATGACAGATCAAGCGGTGCGCCAAGCGGGTCTTTTTCTGGGATGACCTGATGCACCGGCGCGTCCACATCCGGGATGATCCGCAGAAGGCTTTTAGTATAGAGCGCGCGCGCCTGTTTCGGGATGTCACTGGCCGGATATCTTAGGCCAAGAAACGGCTCCATGTCTGGTTCTACCTGTTCGGCGATGACGGTGCCGCTTTCGTCCTCGTTGAAGCGATAGACCATCACCCGGTCAAACCCGGCGAGCATCTTGAGGCCGCGCGCAGCCTCTTTCGCCATCTTACCAATCGTGTCATGGCGCTGCACCCGGGCAATCAGGGCCTGCACTGTTGCCCTGTCATCGGGACTGCCCGGCGGCTCTGTCCGCGGCTCGAACTCAAACACCAGATGGTTGCCGGATTGACTGATGGAGACGTCAAATCGCCGTGCATCACCAAACAGCGGGAAGGCAAAGATCCGTGCGGCCCCCAGCTGGTAGCTGAGTATCTGCATGCGGGTCCTGAGGTGGTGCACCGTTTCTTCGGGAAAGACTTCGATGAAGCGGCGGCCAATCAGCTTATCCGCATCATGCCCCAGCAAGTTGCCGCAATTGGTCGAACTATGGGTGATCATCCAGTCAGACGAGACGGCGATCAGGCATCCGTAGTCCTGCACCTTGCCTAGAATGTGGATCGGCTCTCGATCACAATTCGTGAGATCATAGGTCTGTGATGGCTGAGCGTGATCTGGTTCAGGCATAGAAACCCCGCATGACTTGGCGCGCCGCAACGGCGCAGACCTCGTAAAAGACAAACAGCCGACGGGCATCAATCACGATCAAGTCCGCCTCTGCGCTGTCGGCCGGCATAGCCTCTGCCGTTGCGCAAAACGCTTTCCAGTGCGCGATGTGGGTTGGCGCACCGAAATAGGCGTCTGCGGTTTGAACAAGCGGGTGTGTTGAGGTTGCCCAGCGTTGTTTGAGCACCTGCGTGCCAAGCCGCGACCCGCCGATCACATAGTCGATGGCAAGTGGATGCGCTTCGGTCAGCGCATTCTCTGGTAGCGTAGCCCGGCGTGCCCCCAGCGTAACAAGGTCATCATCTGCCCTTTGCAAAAGGTCCTGCATGACTGCGGCGCAGTCCGGTTCCGGATCAAGTGTCAGCAGGTATTGCAAAGCGCCGGACTGCATGGCGAGGAAACCGGCCAGCCCCTCCGGACGCTGCAAATCAAACCCGGATACCCGCACATCAAGCGCGCGATGGGCTGTCTTGGTGTCTTCACGCAGACGCAGCCGGAGACTTTTGTCGGCAAGATCGGGCATTTGAGCAATATGTAACATTTTATTGACACATGCACGTGTAAACTTAAGATCGGCCTACTAAACCCCCGTCGCTCGGACCGGAAGGTTATGGTGTACCTGGTGTCCGTTGGTCGAAGTTTCAGCGTTGAAAGCCGTTGCGTGCGCTGTGGTCCCTGGCTGTGCGTGGCTGCTGGTAGAAGACAGGCAATTGGTGCACGTTTGGTTAACAGATCCTGCTGATGCCAAGTTTCTCTCAATCAAGCCGACATGCCACGTTTTCTGTGGCGATGTGAGCTATTACTGAATCTCCCAAAAGTTGCAAGGATTTGAGAGAAATGCAATTTTCGAATGAGATCGGGTCGACGGCCTTTGGCTCGAGATGTGCAGTGCGTGTGAACACCGATTGCACCCAATGAGGACAGGTGTTTGGTTGTTGGAAAGGGCGGAAGTACATGAAAGGTCCAAAGTTCGGCACCAGCGGCCTGCGCGGGCTTGTCACCGATCTGAGTGACGCGCTTGTGGCCCGTTATGCTGCCGGTTTTGCCGATTATCTTCAGCATCGGGGCCGGGTTCTGATCGGGCGTGATTTGCGCGAAAGCTCACCCCGGATCGCGCGTGCAGTTGCCGCTGGATTGCGGGCTGCTGGCGCAGTGCCCGTCGACTGCGGCGCACTGCCGACGCCCGCGCTTGCGTTTGAGTCCGCAAGGCGCGCCCATCCTGCCATCATGGTCACAGGCAGCCACATTCCGGCGGACCGCAACGGACTGAAGTTCTACACCGCGCAAGGGGAAATCAGCAAAGACGATGAAACCGGCATTCAGTTTGCCTGCGCGGCCCGTGGCGCTGCCTGGCTAGACGGCGAAACCTCTGTCGAAGATGACGCACTTGCAGCGTTTCGCGCACGCTACACCACTGCGTTCACTGGCCTTCCGCTCACAGGCATGCGGATCGGCGTCTATCAGCATTCCTCTGTCGCGCGCGATCTGCTGGTTGATATTTTGTCGGACCTCGGGGCGCATGTGATGCCGCTTGGTCGGTCAGAGAAGTTTGTTCCCGTCGATACCGAGGCAGTGAGCCCAAAAGCGGCAGCCCTGCTGCAAAGCTGGGCGCAAGGCTTTGATGCCATCGTCTCAACCGATGGAGACGCCGACCGGCCGATGGTCGCAGATGAAAACGGGCGGGTCATCCCCGGCGATGTCCTCGGGCCGCTGACGGCACGCGAGATCGGGGCGAAAACCATCGTCACACCGGTGTCTTCGAATAGCCTTGTCGAGAAGATGGGCGCATTTGACCGTGTTGTGCGCACTCGCATCGGCTCTCCCTTCGTGATTGCGGCGATGAAGGCTGAGGGCGCGCATGCGGTCGCGGGCTATGAAGCGAACGGAGGGTTCCTGCTCGGCTTTGCCACCAGCGGCCTTGCCCCACTGATGACCCGCGACTGTGTTCTGCCGATCATCGTCCCGTTGATCGCCAGCGCGCGGCGCGGACTTTCATTGTCTGCACTACGCGAGACCTTGCCGCCAATCTTCACCGCGTCTGACCGCTTGCAAGATGTTGATCCCGAACGATCAAAGTCATTGATTGCTGGCTTGTCGCCGGGTTCTGACCTTGCCGGGCAGGTGTTTGCAGGTTTCGGCAAGGAGACCGCGCGCGATATGACCGATGGCCTGCGCGTCACCTTTGAAAAGAGCTTAGTCGTACACATCCGCCCATCAGGCAACGCACCCGAGCTGCGCTGCTATGCAGAGGCACAGAGCCAAGACGCCGCAACTGCACTGGTTGCACGAACCTTGGCCGGGTTGCGGCAAAAGCTCTCGGGCTGAGGGCCAGCCAAGTTGCATCGCTTGGCCCGTGACCCTGTCACCCGCGATCCGCTACTTCACGAGAGCAACGATCGCATCCATCACCGCCTTGGCTTGCCCCATATCAACATGTCCAAAGCCACCTGCGTCATTGTCCCAGTACCGGCCAGAAGCGTCGGCAAACGCATCATCCAGCGACAGGCGGCAGAGGATATCCGCACCGATCCGCAGATCACTTCCCGCGACCCCAAATCCCTCTTTCACCATTTTTGACGCCAGAAGAGATCCTGGATTGACGGCAATGAAAACCGGACCGTCGGGATGTGCTGCGGCCATTTCTGCCGACCACAATGTGATCGCCCGTTTGCTTTGCGCATATGCGCCCATGTGCTCCAGATGCGTGTCACCAGCAAGCGCCGCGAGATCGACGGGGGCTTGCGCGGCCGACGACAGGTTAATGATGCGACCATCGCGCGGCACGATCGGGAGCAGGGCTGTCGTCAGCAAATGCGGGGATAGTGTATTCACGACAAACCGCAAATCCTGACCGTTGGGCAAGATGGGATCGGGTGTTTTGTAGACACCGGCATTGTTGATCAGCACGTCAATCCCGGTGTGGTTGGCCTTGATCGCTTGTGCAAGCTCGGCGGTCTGATCCAACGCGGAAAGGTCCGCCTGATACGTGGCAACATCACCTCCTACGTCCTGTGTCGCTGCCGTCAGTTTGTCTGCGCTGCGGCCATGCAGGATGATGGTGTGACCCATGTCAGCAAGCATCTTGGCGGTCAGCAGGCCAATGCCGTCTGTTGATCCGGTGATAAAAATGGTTTTGGTCATCATGTGCTCTTTTCTGTTGGAAATTCCGGAAGAAGGTCCTCGGCGAGGCGTTTCATCGTGTCTTCGAGGTTCGCTTGATTGAAGCGCAGGTTCAGTGCCACATGGTTGATCCCTTGGTTGCGCAGCGCTGCCAGATAGGTTTTCAGGAAACCGACACCAGAACGGAAACCGAGGTGAATCGGTGTTGGCTGCGCCTTGTCGTCAGCGACAAGATCGACATAAAGGGACTGCATGACGGGCTTTGTTTCGGCCCCTGCCTTTGCCGCACGCAGCCGATAGTCCTGAACGAGCTGCCCTTGCGCTGCGACATCCCGTGGATAGGTCATCCAACCATCACCATGCGTTGCGATCCATTCAGGCGACTGCTGCGCGCCGCCGGTGATGAGGATGGGCAGACGGCCAGCGGCAGGTTTCGGCAACATATCCATAGATCCGTTCAGAGTGCCGTGATCACCTGTGTATACCGGATATTCGGTTGCCATGGCGCGAATGTAGTTCAGGCTTTCGCGGAACCGCGCCCCTCTGTCGGGAAAGCTCATGCCCAAGGCAGGGTATTCCTCTGGTCGGTCGCCCGAGGCGACACCCAAAAGCAATCGGCCCCCTGAAAGCTGGTCGGCCGAGGCGGCGGCCTTGGCCACATGTGCAGGGTGGCGGAGCGGCAGGATCACGCTGGCCACGCCAAGTGCAATGTCGCGTGTTACCCCTGACAGGAGACCGAGGTAAACGAACGGGTCAAACATCTGGCCAGCGTCGCCGAAACTCGGCACGTTGAATGGCACATCCCGAAGCCACAGGGCGGCAAACTCCAAGGTGTCTGCCAGTTGCGCCCGTTCAATGTGCCGGGTCATGTCGGGAAGTGGGCTGGCCCGATGAGCATCCAGTGGGACAACAAGCCCAAGCGTCAGCTCTCCCGGCTTGAACACCGTATTGTAGGCGCGGTTCAGGTCTGGGAACGCCATGGGTGTCTCCCTTTGAGTCGTGTCGTTGGGTTGCATATGCTGCATTGCAAAATCGGAATAAACTAGGTCAAATCTGAAAAGTTATTTCTGGTTTTGGATATAATGTATGGAAACCGATACGCTCCGCCTCTTTGTTCTGGCCGCGGACAAGCTGAACATCAGCGCCGCCGGGCGGGACCTTGGGCTCGCGCCCTCAGTCGCCAGCGCATGGTTGAGCAAACTGGAGAAAAGCACCGGTGCCGATCTGTTTCACCGGTCCACGCGGAAGGTCGCACTCTCGACGGAAGGGTTTGAGTTTCTGCCCTACGCCAGAGACATCATCGCCCGCGAGGATGCGGCAAGGGCTGCACTTGGACAGGGACAGGCGCGGGTTTCCGGCACCTTACGGTTTACCGCGCCCAGCACATTTGCCCAACTCTATATCGCGCCGATCCTGCCGGCGTTCATGGCCGATCACCCTGATCTGCTTTTGGACATGCGGCTTTCGGACAAGCAGTTTGATTTGATCGAGGGCAGCTTCGATCTGGCCTTGCGCAATGCGGCATTGGAAGACTCGAGCTTGCGGGGTCGTAAGCTGGCCGATGATACCCGGATTCTTTGCGCTTCCCCGGCGTATCTCGACGCGCATGGAGTGCCGCAATCGCCGGATGACTTGCGTAGGCATCATCTTTTGGCTTTTGGCTCTGACGCGCCGCATCGCATGATCAGTGACGATGGCGCAGTTGCGACGTTTGATCCGGGGCAGGGCAGGTGCAACCTGATCATCGACGATGGGCACAGCCATAAGGTTGCAACGCTGGCAGGGGCTGGCATCGCAGCCCATTCGATCTGGAGCGTCCACAAAGAGCTATCCTCTGGCAGCCTCGTCCGGGTTCTGCCAAGCCACACCTATGCTGCAAAGACTGCGCTTTGGCTCATTTATCCGCAGGCAAATGTCCTCTCCACCAAAGTGCGTGTCTTTATGGATTTCCTGATTGACCGGATTGGGAAGACGCCGGCCTGGCAAGGGGGCAATGACTGACTCCGGCTCGCGGCGTTTTGCGAATGACCTTTCCGACTAGTCTCTGAAGAGCATCCCGGGCGGTTAGCTTGGTCCACTGTTCTCACCCTGGCTAGGGCGCGGAAATGTCAGCGTGACCGCAAATGTCTCGCCTTCGTTCGATAGGCTGATCGTGCCCCCAAAGGTTTCGACAACAGCTGCGGCAATCGGCAGACCAAGCCCTGAACCCTGGCTTGGCCCCACCTGGCTGAACCGGTCGAGGGCACGTTCAAAGTCTTCGGGCGCAATGCCTTTGCCGTCATCGGCAACCGTGATCGTCAGGTCATGTTTGGCGCTTAGCGCCGAGAGCATGATCTTGGACAGGCCGGGTCCGCTGTGGACTTGTGCGTTGTGAAGTACGTTCGCGATGCATTGTTCGAACATCACCCGGTCGCCATAGAGATGGCAGGGGGTGTCCATGGGTTCGAATGCGAGTGTCACAGGGCGATCTTGCAGCGCCTTTTCTGTTTGCTGCCGCAGCGCTTCCAGGATGGGCACGACATCAAAGTCTTCGGTCCGCATCGCGACCGGGCCTGCCTTGATCCGTTCCAGTGTGAGCAAGCTGTTTGTCAGGTTACCAAGGTCATATGCCGCTTCGCGCAGGTCTTTGGCGCGTGCGGCCGCAGCGTTGTGATCGCCTGCGTTGCCGACCGATTCAGCCAGCGCAATCACGCCCGCAATCGGATTGCGCAGCTGGTGTGCTGCGTCCGAGATAAAAGCATCCTTGGCGCGGATGGAGGCCGAAAGCTCGCCCAGCAATGCATTGAAGCGCCCGACGATGCCCGTGACCTCTTGCGGGATGCGCCGTTTGATCGGTGACAGATCGTCGATCGACCGTCGCGCGATTGCCTCTTCCAGATTGACGAGCGGGGCAAGACCACGGCCCACCCCGAACCAGACGATCAGGCTCAGCGCGCCGATCAGGGAAAAGATCGTGGCAAAGACCGGGGTTGTCCGGGTCTCCACAAAGCCGTCCCTGACATCGGTGGCCTGCCAGACGGTATAGGTGAAAAGCCCCGAGAGCCCGTCGATTGACGCTTGTTGTGCAAAACGCAACGCGCGTACCGGCTCACCGAAATAGACCGCATCGAAATACGTATAGGCGGTATCGCCTGCTGCCGCATCCGGCGGCAGTGGCGGGGTTGCGTAGCCTGTCACAAACACCCCATCGGGGGCATAGGCGTGGTAAAAGACGGCCCCGCCAGAGGTGTCGCGTAACAAATCGCGGGTGTCCTCCCGCAACGCATTCCCGCCCGTGACGGCGATGTCCCGTGACACGGCAAGGGCTGTCGACAAAAGTGATCTGTCAAAGCGCTCTGCGGCACTGGCTTCGGCATCACGATACGCCCAGACGCCCACGATCAAGGCAACGACGATCAGCGGTGCAAGAATAAGAACAAACAGCCGCATGCGGAGTGAAAGGCCGGAGATCAAGACAGCGCTTCCATCATGTAGCCCAGCCCCCGTTTCACCGTGATTTTGATACCATGGGGTTGCAGCCGTTTGCGCAAACGCGACACGTAAACCTCGACCACGGGTTCATCCACGTCCGCGCCTGTCCCATAGAGGCTATCGAGCAAAACCTGTTTCGATACGATCCGGCCATTGGCCAGAAACAGCCGCTCGAAAAGAGCGACCTCTCTGCGTGGAATATCAAGTGGGCCGTCAGGCCCGATAATCATTCTGGCCGAAGGGTCGAAGGCTAGGTTTCCCAGCGTGATCGGCGCTGCCGTCGTTGTGCCGACGCGCCGTGACAACGCACGGATCCGGGCGCCGAATTCTTCCATTTCGAAGGGTTTGCTTAGATAGTCGTCTGCCCCCGCATCGAGGCCTGTGACCTTGTCCTGCAGCTCTGCCTGTGCGGTCAACAACAGAACGGGCCGGCTGTCGCCCCTTTGGCGCATCTGGCGCAGGACTGACAGGCCATCGAGTGTGGGTAGGTTGATATCCAGGACCACAAGGTCTGCGTGGTCGCGCTTGAGAAATGCGTCTGCATCGCCCCCATCGTGCAAAAGATCGACCGCGTGGCCAGCATCCTGCAGGTGATAGCGCAGGCCCTTCGCAAGCGAGATGTTGTCTTCGACGACTAGGATGCGCACGAAAGGCCTTTCAAAAGATGCCGGATGCAAGGTTCACGCAAGGATGGCACTGCATCCTGCGCGTATCAAGAAGGTCGGGGAGGCTTTCTGATATGCCAATTCGGGCTTTGCAGGCCCGATCCTAGGGAGGAAAACATGCTTAAGAAAACACTTGGCGCCTTGGCGCTGACAACGGCTATGGTTGCGACACAGTCCGCCGCTGATGGCCACGCGATCGATCTGGCAGGTGAGACGGTTGAATGGATCATCCCGTTCTCTGAAACAGGTGGTTCGGCAAAATGGGCGAACTTTTATGCGCCGCTTTTGTCCGAAGCGCTGCCTGGCAACCCCACTGTCGTTGTTCGGTTCGAGCCTGGTGCCGGGTCCACCCGCGGCGCCAATATGTTCCAGGAAATGACGTATGAGAGCAATCCGACGACGATCTTCGGCTCTTCCGGTTCGACCCAGTTTCCTTATCTGCTGAACGATCCACGCGTGCGCTACGAATATGGCGACTGGAACGTTGTGCTGGCATCCGGCACCGGCGGTGTGGCCTACCTGCCGCCTGCACTGCACGACCAGTTGGGTGATGGTGGCGATGCGACGCCTTTGGCTGGTGAAAGCTTCATCTACGGCTCGCAAGGAGCGACGCGCCTCGACCTTGTGCCGCTGCTGGCGTGGGAAATGCTGGGAATGTCCGTTGAGCCTGTCTTTGGGATCGAAGGGCGCGGTGATGGTCGTCTGATGTTTGAACGTGGCGAAGCCAACGTCGATTATCAGACATCATCGTCCTACCTCAGCGGTGTTGTGCCACTTGTCGAGGCGGGAACCGCAACGCCTTGGTTCTCTTTCGGTGCACTTGATGACGACGGCAACATTGTCCGTGATCCGACGTTCCCGGATATGCCGACCTTCAAGGAAGTCTGCGAAGCCACCCCGGCTTGCGACACCGAAAGCGACGAGTTTGCTGCGTGGAAAGCCTTCTTTATCGCTGGTTTCCCGGCACAGAAGATGGTGTTCCTGCCTGCCGGTGCGTCCGATGCGGCAATCGCGACTTACACGGAAGCATTTGAGGCCATCAAGGCACGCGATGATTTCGCTGAAATCAGCCAGGCGCGTCTGGGTGTCTATCCACAATTGACCGGCGCTGCCGCAGGTACGGCGCTCGATAGCGCGACGGTTGTGCCAGAGGCTGCATCAAGCTTCGTGATCAACTGGCTGGCAGAGCGCTACGGCGTGGTTCTGCAGTAATCGCCAAACGCCCCATCCGTGCTTGTGCGGGTGGGGCATTTCACTTCGGATGTCATGAGAACGGGGGCCCCTGATGGAGGTCTTTGCTACCGCTTTACCAGCGCTAAACGACGCGTTCGCGATGATCCTGCAACCTCAGGTGATCGGGTTTCTTGTCCTCGGCGTGATGATGGGGCTGTGTATCGGGGTGTTCCCCGGATTGGGCGGGATCGCGGGCCTGTCACTGCTGCTGCCCTTCATGTTCGGGATGGAGCCAGCCACCGGTCTGGCCCTGATGATTGGCATGGTGGCGGTCGTGCCGACGTCCGACACCTTTGCATCCGTTCTGATGGGGATACCCGGCTCTTCAGCGTCACAGGCGACGGTGCTTGACGGGTTTCCGATGGCCAAGCGCGGCCTTGCAGCCCGCGCACTCTCAGCGGCTTTTGCATCATCGCTCTTTGGTGGACTGGTCGGCGCGGCGTTCCTGACGTTCTTCATTCTTGCGGCACGACCCATTGTGCTGCTGTTCCAGACGCCGGAACTCCTGATGATCTCGATCTTCGGGTTGTCCATGGTCGGCATCCTTGCCGGGCGCATCGCGCTCAAAGGGATCGCCGCTGCGGGCCTTGGCCTTTTGGTCGGCACAATCGGCGAAGGCCGGTTTGAGGGCGAGTTGCGCATGGTGCCGACAAGCTGGCGATCCGCCGAGACGGGCAGCCTGCAGTTCGAGATGTATCAATACCTCGGTGATGGCCTGAAACTGGTGATTGTCGGTCTGGCCATCTTCGCGGTGCCAGAGATCATCGCACTTCTACGGCAAGACCGAGCCATTGCCGAACGTGCCCCGTTGGGGGGCGGTTGGGCGGCCGGTGTGCGGGATTGGTGGGCGAACAAATGGCTTTCAATGCGCTGTTCGCTGATCGGCGTCACCGTCGGGGTGATCCCGGGGCTGGGCGGCTCTGTCGTCGACTGGATCGCCTATGGACACACGGTGCAGACCGCCAAGGACAAATCGAACTTTGGCAAAGGCGACGTGCGCGGTGTGATCGGGCCGGAAAGCTCGAACAACGCCAAAGAGGGCGGGGGCCTTGTGCCGACATTGCTCTTCGGTATTCCGGGATCAGGGTCCATGGCGATCTTTATCTCGGCGGTCGCCCTCTTGGGCACCGGGCAGATCGAGGTGGGGCCGGCGATGCTCGACCGAAATTTGGAGTTCACATATGCTATCGTCTGGCTTCTGGCGCTGGCCAATGTGGTCGGCACCCTGATCTGCATTGCGGCCTCTGGCGGCATTGCACGCCTGACCAGCATCCGCTTTGCGTTGCTCGCACCGTTCCTCTTCATGATCATCAGCTTTGCGGCGTTTCAGTCGCGGCAAGAGATCTGGGATCTGGTGGCGCTTTTCGCGATTGGCCTTCTGGGCATTCTGTTGCGCCGTTTTGACTGGTCGCGGCCTGCCTTCCTCATCGGCTTCGTGCTGTCGACCCCGGTGGAGCGGTATGCCAACCAGGCCTATCAGCAAGCCAACTTCCGGCTGCGGCAAGGGTGGGAACAGTTTGCTGAATATGTATTCAGCCCCATCGTGATCGTGCTGATCGTCATTACGGTGCTGTCCGTCATCGTCGGGCTGCGGCAGGCCAAGAACATCCAGGCAGAGGGCGATGTGCAGGTCGGCAGCAAACGCGCGCCACTCACCTTTCTGCTGGCGGTCACCGTGATCGTGGCGGTGTTCGTCTTGAACGCACGTTCGATCCCCGATTGGGCCGCGCTCGACCGGATCTTCCCCAACTTCGTGGCAATGGTGACGCTGGTGTGTTGTCTCGCGCTCATCGCGCAGATGATGCTGTCGCCTGAAGGGCATACGATCTTTGCAGATCGCGAGGTGCAGGACGCTGACATTAACGTCTACAGCCTTTGGGGGACGCTCGCCTGGTTTGCGGGGCTGCTTGTGCTCACAGCGCTTGTTGGCTTTATCCTTGCACTGGCGGCTTTCCTTCTGCTGTTTATTCGCATCCGGGCTGGCATGGGTTGGGGTTTCGCCGCTGCCTATGCGGCCGCAGGGATCGCCTTCATCTGCGCGATGGCCTGGACTTTGAACCGCGACTTCCCGCCGGGGTTGCTGCAGTCCTATGCCGATCTGCCGTGGCCACTGACCTGAGGTGGCCCCGGATGACCCAAACAGCAATTCCCTTCCTGTTCATGCGCGGCGGCACATCGCGCGGGCCCTACCTGAACCGTGCTGACCTGCCAGAAGACCGTGAAACCTTGGCCCAAGTCCTGATCGCGATGGTCGGGTCTGGCCACCCCCTGAACATCGACGGCATCGGCGGGGGTAACGCGGTCACGACGAAGGTCGCCATGCTGTCGCGGTCCGATGATGACTGGGCCGACATCGACTACTTCTTCGCACAGGTCAGCGTCGAGGACAGGACTGTCGATTTCAAACCGACCTGCGGCAATATCCTGTCAGGTGTCGGGCCCGCGGCGATTGAGATGGGTCTGATGCCTGCCAAGGATGGCGAAACGACAGTGAAAATCCATGCCGTCAACACGGGCGCGCGGGTGGTCGCCGCTGTCCAGACACCGGGCGGAGAGGTCAGCTATGATGGCTCTGCGTCAGTCGATGGTGTGCCGGGGACTGCCGCCCCAGTGGCCTTGCAGTTCATGGATACGATCGGTGGCGCGACGGGGGCATTCCTGCCGACCGGCAATTTTGTCGATACGTTTGACGGGATCGCAGTCACCTGCATGGATGTTGCCATGCCAATGGTGATCGCCAAGGCCGAAGCGTTTGGTTTGACGGGCTATGAAAGTGCAGAGGCCCTGAACGACAACACGGCCTTCTTCGCCGCGATGGAGAAGGTGCGCATTCAGGCTGGTGAGGCGATGGGGATCACGGATGTGGCTTCATCTGTGACACCGAAGTTCGGCCTGCTTGCCCCTGCGCGGGATGGTGGCACGATTGCCACGCGCTACTTCATGCCGTGGAAAACGCATCCGACAATGGCGGTCACAGGCGCGCAGTGCCTGGCATCCTGCGTACTCACACCAGGCACGGTGGCTGAGGGCATGGCGGCCCGATCAAACGAGCGGCCGGCGACAATCACTCTGGAGCATGCATCTGGCCAGATCGATGTTCTGGTGGACTATGACCTTTCTGAGGACGGCATTGATCTGCGGTCCGCCGGGTTGGTGCGGACGGCCCGTTTGTTGGCCCGGGGTGAGGTGATGGTGCCCAGATCCGTCTGGCAGGCAGATTGAAGCCAATGAAGGTCCATATACTGGATGATTGGTTCGACACGCTGCGCGGCCTGCCGTGTTTCGACAAGCTGGCAGATCATGACGTCACCGTCTGGAACGATCATGAGCCTGACCCGGTCCGCCTTGCTGAACGCGTCCATGAGGCAGAGGCGCTGGTCCTGTTTCGCGAACGCACCAAAATCGGGCCAGAGTTGTTGGCCCGTTTGCCGCATCTGAAACTGATCAGCCAGCGCAGTGTTTATCCGCATGTGGATGTCCCGGCCTGCACTGCCAAAGGTGTCATGCTGTGCTCCAACATGCACAGCGATACGCCTTCCTATGCTGCGGCTGAACTGACGCTGGGGCTGATCCTGGCCAGCTACCGCCAGATCCCGCAGCAGGCCGCCAGCATCCGGGCTGGTGACTGGCAGATGGGCGTCGGCCGGAACCTGCGCGGGCGCATGCTGGGCCTTTATGGATATGGGCGCATCGCAGGTGCAGTGGCAGGCTATGCCCAGGCGCTCGGGATGCATGTGCAATGGTGGTCCTCAGAGGCGGGACGCGCGCGTGCGATGGCGGATGGGGCCGCAGTGGCCGCGAGCCGAGAGGCGTTCTTTGCCACCTCGGATATTGTCAGCCTTCACGTCCGGCTCAAACCAGAGACGAAGGGGATCATCACGGCCAATGACCTCGCACAGATGGCCCCGCGCAGCTTGCTGGTGAACACCTCGCGCGCGGGTCTGATCGCACCCGGCGCGCTTGAAGCCGAGATCGCCAAAGGCCGCATTCACGCCGCGATTGATGTCTTTGATACTGAACCGCTGCGCGACACGGCGCATCCCTTGCTGACGCATCCGAACGTGCTTCCGACACCTCACATCGGGTATGTGACAGAGGATGAGTTTGACCTGCAGTTCAGCGACATCTTTGATCAGGTGAACGCCTATGCGCGTGGTGCGCCGATCAACGTGATCAACCCCGAGGTTTCGGGCTAAACAGAAGTGCCGCAACCGGCGCCCCGACGATCACGACAACGATCCGCAACACATGGTGTGCGATGACAAAGGCGAGGTCGGCCCCTGCGATCAGTGCGAGCACTGTCATCTCTGCCTGTCCTCCCGGTGCGAAAGCCAGAAGCGTTTCCAGGGGTGGTGCCAGTGAAAAGAGGTAGACGAACTCCACAAAGATTGCCGTCAAGACAAGCAGGATGATGCAAAAGCCAAGGGCCGCTGCCACATCCCGCCGCACCTCGGCGCCGGTGACGCCCGAGTATTTGGTGCCTACCGTCATACCGATGAAGAACTGTGCGGCCCAGATTGCCTCTGCCGGGGGGCGATGTTCCAGAACGCCGGTCAGCGCCAGGGCACCAGCAAGGATCATGGGGCCGAGGATCGACGCCCCGAATAGCCCGACACGCTTTGCAATCTGCCACCCGGCCAGCCCGGCAAAGACCATCAGCGCAAGCTGGGACAGCGGCAGCGTGTCTGCCGGGACGCCCGGGGGATTGGTCAGGTCCACATCCCAATAAGCGGTCAGGATAAACGGCAATGCCACCACAATGACCATGACGCGGGTGGCGTGGATCAGCGACAGGGCCCGCACGTCCCCTCCGGCTTCTTCACCAAAGATCAGCATGTCCTGCAGCCCGCCCGGCATCGCAGAGTAGTAGCTTGTCGCAAAGTCAAAACCCCACAGGCGCTGAAAGTATGGAACGCCGATGATGCCGATCAGTGCAATCATGACTGGGATCAGGATGAGGGTCGTCCACATCGTTGCCATGCTCATGACAACTGCAACGGTCAGTGTTGCACCAACGGCGACCCCAAGAATGGATCGCATTGCGTTGTTGACGAAGCTAAAGCCCTTCATCTGAACGCCGCAAAGGCCAGCGGCGAGGCACGCGATGATCGGCCCGAGCAGCCATGGAAGCGGCAGATGCAAGAGGTGGAAGATAGCGACACCCGCAGCAGCGATGACATGCGTCGCGACAACTTGGATCATTGGCGCATGACCTTCAGACGGTATCGCAAAGAGGTCTGCAAATGTGCCTCTGCCGCTGCACCTGCCGCGTCGAGATCACCGGCGGCGATCGCATCAATGATCTGGCCATGTTGGCGGGTCACCGTCTCGATACGTTCAGCATCGGCGAGAGTGGTCGGCCCCAGGAGCAACAGCGCATTGCTCACCGCGCGGGCGGCATCCAGCAGGAAGCGATTGCGCGCGGCAAGATAAATCGCCGCGTGGAACTTTTGGTTGATGGCTGCGGCGCGGGCGCTGTCATCCTTGGTTTGGCCAATCTCCTCGTTCAGCGCGACAAGCCCATCTACTTCCGCATCAGCGGCATGTTTTGCGGCCATCTCTGCCGCCGTGCGTTCAAGGACCAGCCGCATCTCGTAAAGCTCGACAACCTCGGTCTGGCCCAGTTTGCGAATGACGGCACCGACCCGTGGGCGATGTTCGATGATGTTTTCAGCCTCCAACCGGCGTAGCGCTTCGCGTACGGGCGTGCGGGACAAGGAAAGCCGCTCGGCCACCTCTGTTTCGCGCAGCCGATCACCGGGTTGATAGACGCCGGCCTCCAGCGCTTGCATCAGTTTTGCAAAGGCAATGCCGCCCTGTGACAGATCGGCATGATCATCCGACATTCTGTACCCTTTTCAAATTGTATCCGCGCGGATACAAAATGTTCTAAAGAGGAGAATCGCAAATGTCAAAGCAGGTCATTGTTGTGGGGTCCGGGAATGCCGCGCTCTGCGCCGGTGTCGCGGCGCTGGAGGCTGGTGCCAGCGTGCTGATGCTGGAAAAGGCGGATGAGGCGCTGGCCGGGGGTAATACCAAATATACCGCGGGGGCGATGCGGTTTGCCTATGATGGCGTCGATGACCTGCTGCCCCTTTTGAAGGATCTGGACGACCCACGGCTGCAGAACACGGATTTTGGCGGGTACACCAAAGCGAAGTTTGCCGAAGACCTCTTGATGTTTAACGGCGGGCGCCCCCTGTCGCCCGAGCAGGAAAAGCTGATCAGTGAAAGCCTGTCGGCCATGCAGTGGCTTGGTGGGCATGGGGTCAAGTTTGAACCGATCTATAGCCGTCAGAGCTTTGAAAAAGATGGCCGCCACGTCTTTTGGGGTGGGCTGACGCTGGCCGCTGAAAACGAAGGTGTTGGGCTGTTTGATCTGGAGCTTGCCGCGTTTGAACGGATGGGTGGCACGATCCGCTATGGTGCCGCTGTGACCGGCCTGATGTCCGAAGAAGGGCGCATCACGGGCGTCCGCGTCGGCGAAGAAGAAATCACCGGCGATGCGGTGATCCTGGCATGCGGGGGTTTCGAGGCGAACGAGGCGCTGCGGCGCGACTGGATGGGCGCCAACTGGGCCAAGGCCAAGGTGCGCGGAACACCGATGAACACCGGCGACGGGTTCTTGATGGCACAGGCCGCGGGCGCCGAGATCCATGGTTTGATCGATGGCTGCCACGCAACCCCAATGGACCTGCACATGGCTGATTTTGGCGGGCTGGACCTGCCAGCGGCAGAGCGCAAGAATTACCGCAAGATCTGCTATTTCCTGGGGATCATGCTGAACGCCAATGGCGAACGTTTTGTTGACGAGGGTGAGAACTTCCGGAACTACACCTATGCACAGTTTGGCAAGGCCGTCCTCAACCAACCGGGCCATTTTGCCTGGCAGATCTTCGACGCCAAGGTGGATGACTTGCTTTATGCCGAGTACCGGTTTCACGATGCGCATTTCGTGCAGGCCGACACGCTGGAAGAGCTGATTGCCAAGCTTGAAGGGGTTGATCCCGAAGGCGCCCGCCGGACGATTGACGCATTCAATGCATCGGTCGATGAAACCGTGGACTTCGATCCAACCGTGCTGGACGGCAAGGGAACAACGGGCCTGCCACTGCCGAAATCAAATTGGGCGCAGAAGTTCGACACACCACCCTTCAAAGCCTACCCTGTTACGGGAGGGATCACGTTTACCTACGGCGGATTGAAGGTCAGCGACACTGGCCAGGTCTTGGCCAAATCCGGGCAGCCAATCGATGGCTTGTTCGCGGCTGGTGAAATGGTAGGTGGCGTTTTCTACGAAGGATATCCGGGTGGGTCGGGACTAACATCCGGCGCGGTCTTCGGAAGAAGTGCAGGGCGGGGTGCCAGCGCATAACCCCACATTGGGAATTGCTGCTGACAACTGGGCATGGTGTCGTGCCGCAGTCGGCGTGAAAGTGATGACCACCGTTGCGCGCTGGCTTCAGCCATTCTAGGTCGCGACTCCTAGGCTGCGGCAAACCCGGCACCGGACTTGCGGTAGGTATCGCGCGGTGGGGCGAAGACATCGAGCACCCTGGCCCCATCTGGCCCCGCGCGGAACCCATGCGCAATACCACCCGGTGTGCACCAAAAGT
>JBCBOD010000054.1:0-24716 GCA_039821425.1 Pseudomonadota bacterium | reverse complement strand
GGGCCTTGCCGCCAACAGCCTCGGTATCGGCTGTCTGTGCTTCCGCTTCTGTGGCGCCAAACATCCCAACGCCGGGGGCAGTGAAGGCCAGCGACAGACAGATGGCGGATGTCAGGATGGATGTTCTGCGGGTGGTCGGGTGGTTTGGGTCTAGCTTAAACATATTACGGATCCTGCTTGTCTTACCTTACGGTGGTGAGAGCTGATCCAGTGCCTGCCAAAAGCGTGAATTCAACCAGGCCGCTCACGGGGGGTGCGAGCGGAACGCGAAAGGCAAACAGATCAGGTCTATGGTACGCGGGTGCCAGAAAAGGATTGGCAAAACTCTTAATGGGTGGGGTGCGCGCCGCGGGGGCGCGCACCGAAACTCAATTAGCCTTCGATCGAGTTGGAGATCCAGACTTCCACGCGGCGGTTGATACCACGACCGCGGTCAGACGTGTTGCACGCAGATGGTGCGACTTCACCGAAGCCGGCGGTTGCCAGCTGTACGTTGGCGAGGCGGTCACCGCCGATGGCGCGGATTTCGTCTGCAACCTGACGTGCACGGTCTTCGGCCAGGCGGCGGTTCGCTTCGAATGCGCCGACGTCATCGGTAAAGCCAACCATTGTGACCGTTGTACCTGCTGGCACACGCTCCAGGTAGCTGACCAGACGCTGCAGGTCGAGACGACCACGTTCGTCCAGGTTGGAAGAACCGGTGCGGAAGCGGAACGTTGTCGACAGACGGTCTTTGTCGTCCATCATGTCCAGCATTTCGCGCATCACTTCGCCTTCGAAACCAACGTCGTAGCGTGCAGCTTCTTCAACAAGGGCTGCGCGACGCGCATCTTCGGCGCCTTGCGAGCGACGGACGATACCCAGGTCAATAAAGCCTGATTTACCGATCACGCCGTCAGCTTCACCAGAGTTGACGAAGTTGATCAGCATCTGAGATGAATCATCCAGGTTGTCTGTGCGGTTGTAGAGGTACATGCGACGGGCCAGTTCGTATTCTTCGGTCTTGGCCGAGAATTCGTCAGGTGTCGTCGCGATGCCGCATTCGTTCACGACAGAGATCGCCTTGGAACCACGCTGGAAGGCGAAGCCGAGGTAACCGATGCCGTTCACATCGTGGAACATGGTGTTCGACAGAACCTGATCGTCAGCAGCGATGCCCTGCGGCAGGAAGTTTGTCGGGCGCTGATCACCATACACATAGTCCATGAAGAACTCGTAGCTGGCAGAACCTGCTGGCTGTGTGATGACGTTGATGTCCTTGTCGATGCCGCCAACCTCGGACCAGTTTGTGATCTGGCCAGAGAAGATGCCAGCCAACTCGTCCCGTGTCAGTTCGCCGACAGGGTTGGATGGGTGGGTCACAACGATCATACTGTCGACCGCGATGATATGCTCTTGCTGTGGGCTGACCATGCTGCCAGCGCCGTCAGCGCGCAGGGCACGGGCTTCGTCAACTGTGATGCGGCGCGATGACATGCCGATCTGGCTGTTACCTTCCAGAAGCGCCTGGAATGCCTGAGTGTCACTCGATGCGGACACCTGGTAGGAACCGATTTCGTCGCCGAAACCACCGTCGCTCCACAGTGTTGCAACGGATTCGCCTGCGGCCGTGTTGTTGATTTCTGCGTCTGCATCCATCGACGCAGCAAAGCCCTGCATCAACAGTGGCATCAGACCCTGTGCCATCGCGGGTGAGCCCGCAATTGCCACGTCAGCGATCACATTGTCAAAGCTTGGGCATGCATCGCCTTCGCAGACCACGCTGCTGGCAGCGATCCGCAGATCACCCAGTGCTGTCCGCAGGATGTATGTATCCTCGGCGAAGTCGATAAACTCGCCAGTCACATTGATCGTGCCGTCAGTCGAGCGCAGCGTGACAATGTCCGCAAACGCCGTTGCCGGAAGGATCATCCCGGTGGCCAGCGCAATGCCAGCCGCAGTTGTCTTCAATTTGTTTTTGAGATTGCAGTTCACAGCGTTCTCTCCTCATTACTCGCCTTGGCCGGTAAGCCTGTTCGGGGCCTCATCAAAAGGTCCGAAATACATGTGCACCACCACTGCATTCCGGGGTATCCTTGGAAACAAACAGTCAAATTGGTGTAATTTGTGTCCAAAAAATGTTCGTTTATTAAGATTTTCTGGGCGTGAAACCGCTGATCAACGCGCGTTCTGAGCCCGCATTTCAGAAAAAGTGCTGGCCTGGCAGTGGTTTAGCGCTAACGCGTTTTGATCCGCCCCCCAAGACTGCCACCTTTCGGAGGCGTTAAGGGACGTCTTGTTCGTTAACCTTGCCTCATTCCTGGGGGATGACTCGGTTAAAGACTCATTCACAAGCCATTAAAGAATGTCGGCAAGCCTCTTTTCCTGCCGCGCTGCGATGGCATCAACCTCGGCCATTGTTGCCGGGCTGAGAACACCGCCGGGCTTTCGCAGGGTTGGATGTGCGATCACGCCGCGCTGTGCCAGCGTGTATTTGCGGATCGCAAGCCCAAGCCCCGGCTGCGCCTCATACCGGATCATCGGCATGTAGGCGTCGAAAATATCGCGCGCGTGATCGAGATTGCCTGCGTTATGGGCGGCGACAACCTGCGCCATCATCTCTGGATAGGCAAAGCCGGTCATTGCGCCGTCTGCCCCGCGCAACACCTCTTCCAGCAGGAACAGCCCGCCGTTACCACAGAGGATCGAAATCCGCCGCGCACCCGCGTCAGAGGCGGCGCGCAATGCGCTGATCTTTTCCAGCCCTGGCCAGTCTTCATGTTTCAGCATCACGCAGGTCGGGCAGTCCTCCACCACCTTCAGAATGACCTTGATCGGGACCACGACATTGGTGACCAGCGGAAAGTCCTGCAGCACGAAAGGCGCGTCGCCCAGCACCTCGGCGGTGTTGTGGTAGTAGGTGACGATCTGGTCGTCGGTTTTCAGGCTGCCGGGTGGAGCCACCATAACGCCAGCCGCCCCAAGATCCATCGCCGCATCCGAGAGCGACTTCATCGCCGCAAATCCGGGGGCAGAGACGCCGACAACAATCGGCACGCTGCTGCGGGCCACGACCCGTTTGACCACTGCGACGGATTCATCCGCTGACAGCTTGCCAGCCTCACCCATCATCCCCAGGATCGTCAGGCCCGTGGCACCTTTCTCGATATAGAAGTCAACCATGTGGTCGACGCTGTCCCAATCGACCGCGCCATCGGGCAGGAATGGGGTGACGGCAATGGTAAAGACGCCCTTGGCGGTTTCATCAAGCATGGTCTGTCCTTCGGTGTGTGTGTTGTAGGGCAATATGGCTCAAAGCCATTGCCGCGCCAGCCTGACAGGGTTCGACCACCGGCAAGCCTGTTTCTGTTTCCAGCGTCGCACGGTACTGCGCCATGCCAGCGCACCCCATGATCAGCACATCGGCACCGTCTTCGTCCCGCAGGCGACGTCCTGTGGCGATCATTGCATCCAAGCTCCGGTCCGGGTCGGCGAGTTCCGCGACGCTAAGACCCAGCGCGAGATCACCCGCCAAGCGGTCCAGCACCGCCATGCCACCGAAACTGCGCAGGTGGCGCGGGATGGACTGCGGCAGGATAGCGATGACGCCAAAGCGCTGACCGAGGGTGAGCGCAGTCATCACCGCCGCCTCTTGGATACCAACGACGGGTAGCGTGGTCTGGTCGCGCAACGCATGCAGCCCCGGATCGCCGAAGCACGCGATGACATAGCCCGCGGCATCGGATTGCGCGGCGGCAAGGGCCAACATCGGGGCGATCGTCAGGTCGGCTTGCATCTGGTTTTCGATCCCCGAGGGACCCTCGGCCAGTGTCAGGCACCGGATCGGCGTGCCGAAGCGGCGCAATGACGCCACCGCGCGGTCTATCCCGTCGGTGACGGCTTGCGAGGAATTGGGGTTGATGATGATCAGGGTGTCGCCGCTCATGCACCCTCGCGCGTCGCGGACTGGATTTCGACCTGATAGCCCTCAGGATCGTTGAAGACGAAGGCGCGGATGCCGATTTCGTCATTCACAAAAAGCTCTGACAGCCCGTCCAGTGCCATTTCCTTTGCGTATGCGTACCAGGCATCGACATCAGGCGCGCGGATACAAAGCTGCACAGGCTTCACCGCCTGCCATTTGTTCATGCCCTTGGTTTCATCCACCAGCCCCACATGCGCGCCGGGGCAAATGCGGTAGATCTTGCACCAGCCCTGATCGATGGCGAGCGGCAGGCCAAGCACATCTTCATAAAAGCGCATCGCGCCGGGCAGGTCACGATAGTAGAAGAATGTGATCGCCAGCGTATTGGCAGTGTCAGGGCGTGGCATGATGTGTCCTATGCTTTGATGGCCGTCAGCGTTGGGCGGTCAATCCACTGGCCGCTGCCTGCCGTGCCATGAAATGCGCTGTCCTGCACGATATGTGTGCCGCGCAGCCAGACGTCGGTAGGCCAGCCTGTGATTTTGCACCCGACCCATGGGTTGTAACCCACGTTGTCATGCAGATCGTCTTCGCCATAGATGACGGTCTTGTTCGGGTCCCACAGCGTGATGTCAGCATGCATACCGGGGGCGAGCGCCCCTTTCTTCGGCAGGCCGTAGATTTCGGCGGGGGTGGTCGCGGTCAGGCGGGCAAATGCCTCTGGCCCACCTTTGAAGCCACTTACCATTGCATCGAAAAGTAGGGGCAGACGGGTTTCCAATCCCGGCAGGCCATTGGCGATCTGGTCAAAGCGCGCATCCGGCCCGGCGGAGAGCTTGCCTGTCTCATCATAACGATAGGGCGCGTGGTCCGAGGAAATGACCTGTAGGTCGCCAGCATGCAGCGCGTCCCAAAGTGCCGCTTGATCCGCCGCGTGTCGCTGTGGCGGAGAACACATCCATTTCGCGCCCTCCAGCCCCGGCTGGTCCAGGATATCCTCGGTCATGAAAAGATAGTGCGGACAGGTCTCTGCCCAAATTGGCGCGCCGCGTTCGCGGGCGGCGCGCACTGCGGCGGCCCCCTCGGCGGTAGAGATATGAAACAGCATCACCGAAGCACCAGTGTATTCGGCAAAGCGGCAGAGACGCTCGACCGCCTCTATCTCGGCCATACGGGGGTGGGATGCGGCATGGTGCTTCGGTGCCGTCTTGCCAGCGGCGATCAGGGCGGCCTTGGCCTCTGCAATGATCGCGTCGTTCTCGGCGTGCACACAGACCAAGGCGCCGTGTTCGCGGGCATGCCGCAATACGGTCAGGATACCAGCGTCACTCAGTTGGATATTGTAGGTGGTGAACACTTTGATAGACCGATGCCCACCGGTGATGGCCGCGCGCAGATCTTCCGCGAAATCCGGCACCTCTGTATCGCGCACAATCATATGAAACGCATGGTCGATCATCGCGCCGCGTTTCGCGCGGGCGGCATAATCAGCCAGCGCCTCGCTGATGCGTTGACCCTTTTCCTGTGCGGCGAAGGAAATGACAGAGGTCGTGCCGCCCATTGCGGCAGACATCGTCGCCGTTTCGAACGTATCGGCGTTCATCACGCCCATGCCTGACATCTGTTCGATATGGCAGTGGGGGTCGACGCCGCCGGGCATCACGTAGCGTCCGCTGGCGACGGTTTCCAGCTGTGCCGGGCCAAGGTTTGGCCCTATGGCTGCGATCTCATCGCCGACAATGGCAATATCCGCCTCGATCACACCATTCGGCGTCACCACCTGGCCATTTCGGATCACCAGATCAAACATGCTGTCCCCATTTGCCTTGCGCCATCATGGGCATGGGGCGCGGGCAGGGGCAAGATCAATCCTCGATCTTTGCCTTGAAGTTCTTGATCGACGCCCGGCCGATCATATGCGCCCCAATCGGCGCGGTGAGCATCAGGAACAGGATCGTGGCGATCACGCGCGCCGTAATTTCGGTGTCTTGCAGATAGATTGCACCGCCAATCAGGATCAGACTGGAGCCCAGAACACCCGCCTTGGTGGATGCATGCATGCGTGTCAGCACATCTGGCAGGCGCAGTACGCCGATCGAGGCGATCACGCAAAAGAAGCCGCCCAAAAGCAGGAAGATCGAGATCACAATATCAAGCATCGTCGTCCTCCTGCGCCTGCCGGGCATCGCGGCGTTCTGCAAAACGGGCCAGCGCAACTGTGGCAAGGAACCCCACAAGGGCGAGCACCAGTGCGACGTCGAGCAAGGCAAAGACACCCGTGCCAATCGCGACAACGCCGCAGACCGCGATGATCGTCACGGTCATCTGATCAAGGGCCACAACACGGTCTGCCAGACTGGGCCCCTTGAACAAGCGGACAAAGGCAATGGCGAGCGACAGCAGCACCATCACTGCGGTCACATATGTAGATAGTGCAAGAAACTCGGCCGACGTCATTCTTCGAACACCTCTCTGACCATGCGTTCCATCCCATCCTTCAAATCACGGATCACCTGATCCGGGTCGTCGGCGAACATCGCATGCACGATCAATGTCTTCCGGTCTGGCGTCACATCGAGGCTGAGCGTGCCGGGGGTGAGTGAGATCAGGTTCGTCACCAGAAGGATCTCAAAGTCAGTTTTGACGTCGAGCGGCATTTCCAGGATCGCCGGGTTGCTTCGGTCCGTTGGTGTCAGTACGTCAAAGGCGACCCTGACGCTTGATACGCAGAGATCGTAGAGAAAGAACAGGATCAGCCGTACGATACGGTAGGCGCGCACATAGTAGCCGCTTGGCCCGCCGAAAAGCGGTTGCGCGAACCAGAGCGCGGCAAACCCGATCACAAAGCCCAGTGCAAACTGTGCAAGTGTCAGGCTGCCCCAGAGTGCGGCCCAGATCACGGCGAGGGTCATATTGAGGATGAAGAGGTTCATGCGGGTGCCCCCAGCACGGCGGTGATATAGGCGGTCGGATCAAGTAGCTGTTCGGTGGTGCGTTCAGCGAATGCCACAAAAGGATCGGGGTTCAGGCCGATGATGATTGTCAAAGTGGCAAGGCCCGCGATGGGCAAAAGCTGTGCCGTGCGTTCGGGCAATGACTTCATATCCGGCTCAACCCCGTCGGGGTGGTCTTTCCAGAATGCCTCTGCCCAGATCTTTGTCATGGAATAGATCGTCATCAGACCCACGGCGAGCGCGATGAAGGCGACAAACCACATCTGTGCATCGAGCGAGGCTTTCACGATGATGTATTTGGCCCAGAACCCCGAGAGAGGCGGAAACCCAGCCAGCGAAAACGCCGGGATCAGGAAGAGGATCGCAAGGAAGGGCGTCGATTTGTAGAGCCCGCCGATCTGGTAAACCTCTGTCCCGCCAGTGAGCCGCTTGGCAACACCCGCGATCAGAAAGAGGTTCGCCTTCACGATGATGTGGTGCACGAGGTAGAAGACCGCGCCAACGATGGCCAGCGGTGTCATCAGCGCGAGGCCAAGGATCATGTAGCCGATCTGGCTGATGATGTGGAACGAAAGGATTTTGCGAAAGTCAGATTGCGCCGCTGCCCCAAGCACCCCGATCACCATCGTCAGGCAAGCGACCCAGAGAAGCACCGTATGCGTGAACCCGATGTCATGATCGAAAACCAGTGTGAACATGCGGATTAGCGCGTAGACCCCCACCTTCGTCAGCAGCCCCGCGAAGATGGCTGACACCGAAAAGCTCGGCGTGTGATAGGCCGCTGGCAGCCAGAAGAAGAGGGGGAACACCGCCGCCTTCACCCCGAATGCCACCATGAAGATCATGGCAACAACCGTGAGCAACCCTTGGTTTTCAACCCCCTCGACCTTCAGCGCGAGGTCAGCGAAATTCAGCGTGCCCGTCATGCCGTAAAGCAGGCCAATCCCGGTCAGGAACAGGATCGTCGAGATTAGGTTGAGCGCCACGTATTTCACACCGCCGTCGATCTGCTCTTTCCCGCCCATCAGGATCAACAGGCCGAAGGAAGAGATCAACATCACCTCAAACCAGACATAAAGGTTGAAGAGGTCACCGGTCAGGAATGCGCCTGTCACGCCAGCCAGCAGCAATTGGAACAGACCGTGATAGCCCAAGCGCTCTTGCGCTTCATCCACGTCGCCCATGGCATAAATCGCCACCGCCAGCCCCGTGATCGCCGTGATCAGGACCATGACCGCCGACAAAAGATCCGCCACCAGCGTGATGCCAAAGGGTGCGGGCCAGTTGCCCATCTGCCCTGCGATCACCCCGTTTTCGAGCACAACGATCATCAATACGACCGAGGCGATGAGGCCGAGCAGGGACCCGAGCACGGAAATCCAGCGCCCGCGCGGGCTGTGCCGCATCAGATACGCGACAACAGCGGTCAGGAACGGAATGACCAGAGGAAGGGAGAGATACCAACTCATGCTTTAGTTTTCTTTGGGTTCGGCGACACGCATGTCGTCGGTATTCAGGGTGCCAAGGCTCTGATAGGCGCGGAAGGTCAGAACCAGCGCAAAGGCGAACAGGCCAAAGCCGATCACGATGGCGGTCAGGACCAGCGCCTGGGGTAGCGCATTCGCCACTTCACTGACAGGCGCATCCACACCGTCAGGGACCAGCGGCGGCGCACCGGGCGTCAGCCGCCCGGCCACAAAGATCGTCAGGTTCGCTGCGTTCGACAAAAGGATCAGCCCAAAGAGAAAGCGCAGCAGGTTGCGTGCCAACATCAGGTAAACTGAGCCCGCAACAAGGATGCCGATTAGGACTGAGAGGAGTTGTTCCATCAGACAGCCTCCTCCAAACTGAAGGCGATTGACAGGATCGCCCCCAGCACCACTAGGTAGACGCCGATGTCGAAGACCAGCACCGTGGACAGGGGCAAGCCTTTGTCATCCTCTGTCGCACCGATGAACAGCCATTGACCGGTGAAAAGCGCGTCGCCAAATATAGAGGCCGCGATCCCGGCCAGCAGGGCGATCCCAAGACCCACACCCGCGATGCTGCCCGGGTCAAAACGCAGCGCCTTGCGCGCGTCAGCGGTGCCACAGGCGATGGCATAAACGACGAAGCCGGTGGCCGCGATCAGCCCGCCAATAAATCCGCCACCGGGCGCGTTGTGTCCGCGCAGCAGCATGTAGGCCGAAAAGATCAGCAACAGGATCACTTGCAGCCGCGCACCGGCCAGAAGAATGACGGAATTCATTGCTTGTCCTCCACTGGCTTGGCCCGCAGCAGGGCAAAGATGCTGATTGCGGCGATCAGGACGACCGCGATCTCACCAAAGGTATCGAGTGCGCGGAAGTCGACGAGGATCACGTTCACGATGTTCTGGCCAAAGGCCTCTGGCCAACTGGCCTGTTCAAAGAATGTCGTCAGTTCCCTGTCGATCGGGCCTGCGGTGACCTTCATCAGGATAATCGCGGTCACGACGCCAAAGGCTGTCCCGATGATCGCGTCGAAGACCCGGAAACCACGTGTGTTTTCGCGCAGTCCCGGCAGCTTCAACGCGGCAGCAGCAAAGAGCACAACAACCAGCGTTTCGACCAGCAGCTGTGTGATGGCCACGTCAGGTGCACTATAGATAATGAAGATCATCGCCATACCGATGCCCACAACACCCAGCCCGGCGATGGCCGTGATCCGCGAATAGGTAATCGTCGTCAGGAACGTGCCCATCAGCACAAGAAGGAAAACGATCCAGTCCCAGATCTCGACATCTGGCCAGCCAACCTGAGGGATCCCGGTCGTGCGCAGGAACAGCGTGACGGCGAGAACGACGAGGGCAGTGCCAAAAGTGATCAGCATGTAATGGCGCAGGACACCGGTCTGGATTGCACGTGTCAGCGCCTTGGATCCCGCTGCAACGCCCGCCATTAGTTTGTCCCACCCGTTGTCAAAACTTGGGCTGCGTTCTGTCAGGCCAATCAGCCAGGCTCGCAATTCCAGCTTGTAGCGGTAGATCGCAAAGCCGAGCACGAAAGTTGCGATGCTCAGGAAGAGCGGCAGGTTCACACCAGCCCACAGCTGCAGTTCTTTCGCGTCACCCGCATCCCCGATGATCGCACCCACGGTCGGGTTTACCAGGACGGTCGCCAGCGTGTCCGGAAAAATCCCGAAGAAAGCGCCCATGACGGCCAGAACGAGCGGCCCTGCTAGCATCGGCCATGGTGCCTCTGTCACGCCCTCGATGGGGTCGCCAGACCGGCTCCAGAATGGGCGGAAGGACACGATCCCTGCCAGTGCCACCATAAGGGCGCTGGCGATCAACACGGCACCGGCGACAAATACTGGCTCTGAGGCCACAGCGATAGCACCCGCATATTTCAGCTCTTTCCCGATGAAGCCAAGGAATGGGGGGAAGCCCGCCATCGAAAGCGCGGCGAGTCCGGCGGCAAACGCCGTGATCGGCATCGCCCGCGCCATGCCAAAGAGCTTGTTCGCCTCGCGCGTGCCGGTTTGCGCATCAAGGATACCAACGACAAGGAAAAGTGAAGCCTTATAGAGTGAGTGCACGATGAGGAATGTCACGGCAGCGGTGATCGTATAGCCGCTCTCATTCCCCAGAAGCAGCGTCAGCGCGCCGAGCGCCATCAATGTTGTATATGCCAGTGCCAGCTTCAGGTCCGTCTGACGCAGCGCCATGACAGAGGCAAAGACCATCGTGATCGCGCCAAAGATCGTCAATGTCCACAGCCAGACGTCCGTGCCCGCCATGGATGGGTGGACCCGGGCCAACAGGTAGATGCCCGCCTTCACCATCGTGGCCGAATGCAGATAAGCGCTGACAGGCGTCGGGGCGGCCATCGCGTTGGGCAGCCAGAAATGCAGCGGGAATTGTGCGGACTTGTTGAAGGCACCGGCCAGAACGAAGAGCAGGATAGGCAGATACATGACGCTACCTGTCAGCACGCCGGGCATCGCGTTGATCTCTGACATCTCGAAGGTGCCAGCGGTCGTGCCGATCAGGATGATACCTGCAAGCAAGGCGAGCCCGCCGATCCCTGTCAGCAACAGCGCCTGCAAGGCAGAGCGGCGCGCCTTTTGCGTGGAATGGCTGAAACCGATGAGCAGGTAGGACGTGATCGTCGTCAGCTCCCAAAAGACAAACAAGCCCAAGAGGTTGTCAGACGTTACAAGCCCCAGCATCGCCAGCATGAAACTGGTCAGAAAAAGCGAGAATCGTGTCTGATGGACATGCCCCGCGAGGTAGCGTGCAGAGTAAAGCATCACCAGCGCGCCGATGCCTGTGATGAGCAAGGCAAAGGTGAGGCTGAGCCCGTCGATATAGAAGGACAGGTTGACCCCGAGGCTCGGCACCCAGGGGATGACAACGCGCAATGTGTCGCCCGCACCGATGACCGGCATCATCTGCGCAAACCAGACAAACAGGCTGCCTGCGATCACGACAGGCAGCAGACCAGCAAGCGTGATCCAGCGGGGCGGTAATGTTGTATTCAAGGGCTTCGTCCGGTCAGGTCTTCATCCGTATCGGCAGGTAGGTCGTTATGTCGCAGAAGCAACAGGCGATCTGAACCCGGGTGGCTTGACGGCGAGAACGGTGCAATTCACGGTGTTCAGGATCGCCTCGGCCGTATTGCCGATGAAAAGACCGCTGATCCCGGTGCGCCCGACGGTGCCCATCACAATGGTATCGATCCCGTGTTCGGCGGCATAGGCAGGTATAGCATCGGCCGCCAAGCCTTTGATATGGCAGGTCGTTCGGGGACTATCGGTTTCCGGAAAATCCTTGAGAAGGTCGTCAAAACGCGCGCGGCTCGCGGCCTCTTCCTTGCCCAGAATGCTGTCGATCTCTGGCTTTGAGATTGCAAATCGCCCGCTCCGCAGCAGATGCTCTTCCTGCAAGTGCCAGACGTTGACGATGTGCAGATGTGCCTTGTCGATCGCCGCAAGGCTTGTGGACATCTCCATGACCATCTTGTTTAGGCCGGCGCGGGTTTCATCATCGGTTGCCGGATCAACCGCTGCAAGGATGTTGCCGGATGAGGGGGCGTCCGTGTCCTTTACCATCCAGACCGGGCAGGGGCATTTGCGCAAAAGGTGCAGGTCATAGCCCTTCGACAAAAGACCGGCATCGGAACCTTCGTCATGCACGCCCTTGATTACAAGGTCATGCTTGTTGATCATCACGTGCTTGATGATCTCGATAAACGCGGTGCCTTCGAGCAGTTTTGTCTGTGCAGTGACGCCAGCCTTTAGCATCGGTTTGGCAAGATCAGCCAGTCGGTCAGCGTGATATGCCTTGATCTGATCCGCGATCTCGGTCGAGCGTGCGGTTGGTAGGCTTGACAGAATGCGGGCAAGATCGCCGGGTGACGTATCGATGACATGCAAAAGCGTCACGGTCGCGCCATTGGCAATGGCGAGCTCCTGTGCGCGGTTCAGTGCGGCTTGCGCCTCGCTGTCTTCGTCGCAGATCACCGCGATGTTCTTGAATCTCTGCATGTCACGCCCCTGTTTGATTGTCTCACAGATAGGCCGGTCAATCTTGCAGTAAATGCAATGAAGGAATAGAAAGCGATAGGAAAAACCTATCAAGTGGCCACATGTCCATCCTCCCGAGCCTGCGCCAGCTTCGCTACCTGATCGCCCTTGCCGAGCACCGCCACTTTCGCAAGGCGGCAGCTGCGATGGGGATCAGCCAACCGTCACTCAGCCTGCAGATCGGCAAGCTGGAGGACCTGTTGGGGATTGCCTTGGTCGAACGGGGCCGGGGCCCGGTGACGTTGACGCCAGAAGGGCGCGAGGTTGTAACACGCGCCGCCCGCACACTGGCCGAAGTGCAGGATCTGGTTGATGTATTGCAAGCGTTTCAGACAGGGCTGGCCGGTACTATTCGACTTGGGACAACCCCAACGATCGGGCCTTACCTGATGCCTTACGTGGTGGAACGATTGCATGCCCGGTATCCAGATCTGCGGCTTTATATTCGCGAGGTGGCGCCGCAAGAGTTGCGGGGCGAACTGACCGCTGGCAGCCTGGATGTGATCATCACACAGTTGCCGGAACGCGGCGATGACGTTGTTGAACTTCAGTTGTTTCAGGAACCTCTGCTGCTGGCCATGGCGCAAGAGCATCCGCTTGCCGCAGGCCATACCGTCACCGAGACCGATTTGGCGGGGCTGAACGTCCTGTCGCTGGGGGCAAAATACGCAATGCACGCGCAAATCAGTGCGATTTGTCACCAATACGGTGCTGTCATCGCGCGGGACTATGAAGGCACGAGCCTCGATGCGATCCGTCAGATGGTTGGGATGGGGATGGGTGTGGCGTTTCTGCCGCGGCTCTACACGAAGTCAGAGATTGACGGGCGTGGCAGCAATGTTGTTGTGCAGCCATTTGCGGGTGAAAGGATCATGCGCCCGGTCGGGTTGGTCTGGCGCAGTGGTGCGCGGGCGACTGTCTATCACCGATTGGGGAATGTGATCAGACAAGCTGTGGATAGCCTGAACGAGGGCGATGCAACGCCGTTGATCTTGGTTTAGCTCTTAGCCGCGCCAGCTGCGGATTGGACCGCAATCCATGTGGACGAAGTTCGACCGGCTGTAGCGTCCGACACCACCTGCGCGACATGCGAGGGCGGCATTGGCCATCTGCGTCGTTGACCGGCTGGTCAGTCGCAGGTCGGCCGCCTGGCCTTGAACATGCAAGGAATTGCGCGCCACACCGCGGTTGGAGGAACGCAACATGTTGTTCGTCTGGGCAGAGCGGTAGCCGGAGAGCAAAAGGTAAGGCTCATCGGTTTCCATCAGGTTTAGCGCGGCGGCCATGATGTCGATGGTGCGCAGATCCATCTGGATCGCCTCACCGGTCCGCCAGTCGCGCATGTGAATGTTGATCTCACGCACAGCCTCCGCGATGTACTCGCCCTCGATCCAGTAGACGGTGTTCAGTCGTTCGCCTGTACGGCCGGAGTGCATGCCAATTCGGCGAATATCACCAGCGCCGCGAAGGAAACCTGCAGCGTTGGAATAGGTTGGAGCGGCTGTAACGGCTGTGGCTGCAAACGCACCCAGTAGCCCTCGCCGGGTGATCCCAGTGGAGTTGTCTTTTGTCATGTGTATTGCGCCTGTCCCGTCGCTCTACTCTGATCACCGTCCTATGACGGTTTTGTTGTCATCTCCCCAGATGCGCGTGTTGTATGCCACAATTCGAACCGTTGACCAAGGGCTCAATGGTGGTTTTTCCCTAAACAAGTGTGAAATCGGCGACAATCTGCGCAACTGTCCAGGTGCTGTGTCTGTGCAACAGGCCGTTTGTCGACACGACCGCAACACTTATGCCCCCAAGGGGCCGCAATCGTGTTTGTGAATAGACAGTGCCTGACGCGGGGGTATGCAGTTTCACTGTAAACTTTTGTTCAGTGTGTTGCGCCTTTATGGCGTTGGAGGGAAAAGTGATCTTGATCAAACGTAGGGTCGATATTGCGGCCAGGATTTTTGCAGTCGTTTTGGCCGTTGTCATGGTGCTGGTGCCGCTGGCGCCAAAAGCTGCAGCGCAATCCATGGAATTCAGACAGGCCGTTGCCGCTGCTGCGACTGGTGATGCCGATCTACTTGCGTTCTACCGTGAAAGAAACTTTGCCGGGATCTGGAGCACCGCGTCGGATCGCAACCGCCGCACCGCGCTGATTGCCGCCTTCCGGGCCGCCGGGAACCACGGTTTGCCTGCCGCGCGCTATGACGCTGATGGGCTGATCGCCCAACTTCAGGCCGCCCGCACCCCGGCAGAACAGGGGCAGGCAGAGGTCGCGCTGAGCCGTGCGTTTCTTGATTATGCGCGCGACATTCAAACCGGTTTGCTGGTCCCGTCGCGCATCGATTCAGCGATCCACCGTGAGGTGCCGCTGCGTGCACCGACAGGTACTTTGCGTGCCTTTGCACAATCGAACCCCAGTGCGTTCATCCGGGCACTTGCCCCAAGCGCTCCGGAATACACCCGTCTGATGGCCGAAAAGCTGCGGATGGAGCGTGTGATCGGCCAGGGTGGCTGGGGCCCGACGGTCAACGCACGTAAGCTGGAGCGTGGCAACAGCGGCGCGCAGGTTGTGGCACTACGCAATCGACTGATCGCGATGGGCTTTCTGGATCGGACCACAACGCAAACCTACGACGACAGCATCGTCGCTGCCGTGCAAAGATTTCAGCGCGCCCATGGCCTTGCCATTGACGGGACTGCCGGCAGCGGCACGTTGGCCGAGTTGAACACCTCTCCGGAACGTCGCCTGCAGTCCATCATCGTCGCGATGGAGCGCGAGCGCTGGATCAACCGCCCACGGGGTGAGCGGCACGTCTGGGTCAACATCACCGATTTCACCGCCAAGATCATCGACAACGGGGAAGAGACATTCTCCACCCGTTCGGTTGTGGGTGCGCGTGATCATGACCGTGTCACGCCAGAGTTTTCGGACGTGATGGAGTTTATGGTGATCAACCCGAGTTGGTATGTCCCGCGCTCCATCATTACCAAGGAATACCTGCCGCAGCTGCAACAGAACCCGAATGCGGTCCGCAACCTTGTGATCACGGACCGCACGGGCCGTGTTGTTGACCGGAGCACGGCTGATTTCAGCGGCTACACGGAAAACAACTTCCCTTATTCGCTGCGCGAGCCACCCAGCCAGGGTAATGCCTTGGGTCTGGTGAAGTTCATGTTCCCGAACCGCCACAACATCTATCTGCATGATACGCCCGCAAAGCGTCTCTTTGGTCGCGAAGTCCGGGCCTACAGCCACGGCTGTATCCGCCTCGCTGATCCGTTTGATTTTGCCTATGCGCTGCTGGCACGGCAGGTCGGCAACCCTGAAGAGGTGTTTCAGGCCCATCTGCGCACCGGGCGTGAGCGTCGGGTCGATCTCGAACAGCCGGTTCCGGTGCATCTGGTCTATCGCACCGCCTACACCCAGCCAGATGGTCAGATGCAGTATCGCCGCGATGTCTATGGCCGTGACGCTCGCATCTGGGAGGCGCTGGCGCGCGAAGGGGTGGTTTTGCGCGCTGTTCAGGGCTAAGTCTTCCGCAACATGAAGCGGGGGCAGGATGGCCTTTACAATCCAGGAAATCGCAGCGGCGCTGGGGGCAGAGGCCCACGGCGCCGTTGATCTTTCGGTGTCGGGCGCGGCGGAACCCGCGCGGGCGGGTGCGGACCAACTGGCGCTGGCGATGTCGCCCAGCTATGGCGAGGCGCTGAGCGAAGGAAGGGCCCGTGCGGCGGTTGTCTGGCCCGGTGCGGATTGGCAGGCGCTAGGGCTGGAGGCCGCGATCATCGCGCCACGTGCGCGGCTTGCGATGGCAGGGCTCACGCAAATGCTGGATGCGCCACTACCGAATACTGGCGTTTCCGAGCATGCGGCTGTGGGTGAAGGCGCTGTTGTCGGCGAAGGCTGCGCCATAGGTGCCTTCACTGTGGTCGGTGCAGGGGCCGAGATCGGCCCAAACTGCTGGATCGGTGATCACGTCAGCATCGCCCCGGGCGTGCGCACCGGCGCGGGCTGCATCATTCATGCGGGCACGCGCTTGCAGCGCGGCGTAATCCTTGGTGACCGTGTGATCTTGCAACCCAATGTGGCGATTGGTGGGGACGGTTTCTCTTTCGTGACCGCCGAACCCTCCAACGTCGAAAAAGCGCGCGAGACTTTGGGTAACGCACCGACAGAAGTTCCCGATGATCCCACTTGGCACCGCATCCACTCCCTCGGCGGGGTAGAGATTGGGAATGACGTGGAGGTGGGCGCGAATTCCTGCGTAGATGCGGGCACCATCCGCCCAACCCGGGTTGGCACCGGCACCAAGATCGACAGCCTTGTGCAGGTCGGCCACAACGTGATTGTGGGCGAGCATTGCCTGCTTTGCGCGCAGGCGGGCGTGGCCGGGTCTACGGTGATCGGGGATCGGGTCGTCGTAGGTGGCAAGGCCGGCGTGGCCGATAACCTGATCGTCGGGGATGACGTGGTTTTGGGTGGTGGCAGTGTCGTGCTTTCCAACGTGCCGAAGGGGCGCGTGATGATGGGCTATCCGGCAACGAAGATGCAGACGCATATCGACAGCTACAAGGCGCTGCGGCGCCTGCCGCGTCTGATCCGCGACCTCGCCAAGCGTTAAGTTCCTGTTTTAAATCCATGCCAGAGGCCCTACATGCAGGGCGAAGCAAAAGGGTGCAAAAGATGAGCATCAAGGATCAGGTGATCGCCATTATCGCGGATCAGGCCATGCTGGAACCGGGGGATGTGAAACTGGAGCATGCGCTGGACGATCTGGGCGTTGATAGCATGGCCTTGGTTGAAAGCATTTTTGCCATTGAAGAGGCGTTCGATATCTCTGTCCCCTTCAACGCAAATGACCCGCAGGCAAGCGACTTTGATATCTCCTCTGTCGCGTCGATCATCGGTGCAGTTGAGGCGCTTGTGGCAGAGCAGAAAGGCTGATGCGCCGCGTCGTCATCACCGGGGCGGGCACGATCAACCCGCTGGGGGCGGATGTGCCATCGACACTGACTGCGATGCAGGAAGGGCGTTGCGGGATCGGCGCGTTGGAGATTGACGATGTCGATCGCCTCTCGATCCAGATTGGTGGGCAGATCAAAGGCTACGACGAGGCCGCGCATTTCAACCGTCAGCAAATTGCACTTTATGACCGTTTTACGCAGTTCACGCTGCTCGCCGCGCGCGAAGCGATTGGGCAGGCGGGCCTCACGTTTTCGGGCGCGCTGGCCGACAAATCCGGCGTCGTCCTTGGCACGTCCGGCGGTGGGCTGAACACGCAGGACGAGAATTACCGCGCCGTCTATGAGGCCGGGAAAAACCGCGTGCATCCTTTCATCGTGCCCAAGTTAATGAACAACGCCGCGGCGAGCCATGTCTCGATGGAGTGGAACTTGCGCGGTCCCAGCTTCACCGTTGCGACCGCCTGCGCGTCCTCCAACCATGCGATGGGACAGGCCTTCAATATGGTGCGCTGCGGCATGGCTGATGTGATGGTCACCGGCGGGTCCGAGGCGATGCTGTGCTTTGGCGGGATCAAGGCCTGGGAAGGGCTGCGGGTGATGTCGAAGGACGCCTGCCGCCCGTTTTCCGCCACCCGCAACGGCATGGTGCAGGGCGAGGGCGCCGGGATCTTCGTCTTCGAGGACTATGATCACGCCAAGGCGCGCGGGGCAGACATTTTGTGCGAGTTGGTTGGCTTTGCCATGTCGTCTGATGCGTCCGACATCGTCATGCCCTCTAAGCAGGGCGCGGCGCGGGCGATCGCTGGCGCTTTGGCTGATGGGCGCATCAACCGGGACGAAGTGGGTTATGTCAACGCCCATGGCACCGGCACCGCAGCCAACGACAAGACGGAATGCGCGGCGGTGGCGGACGTGTTTGGGCCGCATGCGGACCAGCTCATGATCTCTTCCACCAAATCCATGCATGGGCATCTGATTGGCGGAACTGGCGCGGTTGAACTGCTCGCTTGTATCATGGCGTTGCGCGATGGGATTGTGGCCCCGACAATTGGCTATGAAGAGCCTGACCCGGAATGCGCGCTGGACGTTGTGCCCAATGTCGCCCGGGATGCACGTGTTGAAGTTGCGCTTTCAAACGCGTTTGCGTTTGGCGGTCTGAACGCCGTGATCGCCCTGCGCAAACACGCAGCCTAGGTCTGGGCCGGGTGCAAACCGCGCAGCACTGCGCGGACGCGGCCCAAGGTCCGCTCAAACAGCTCTGCAAAGACAAAACCAACGGCGATGGAGCCGGCCAGCAGCAAGGCGTAGCGGCCTATCATCGCCTGTGGCAGCAGCGCATCAATCAAATGAAGGGCGGGATAGTGCGTGACATAGAGTGAGAAGCTGGCACCAGCGCACCATTTGATACCGGGCAACCGTAGCCTCGCGCGGTCACGCATAATTGCGGCCATCCCAAGGATATGCACAGCCGTCAGCAGCCCGATCACGTTGTTCCAGATAAACTCATCCGAAAACCCCAGGACAAGGCGGGCGTCCGGGACGTTCAGCGCATTAGCCGTCATTGCGAGGATCACCTGAGGCAATCCCAGGACGGTCGCGGCAGCATAAAGCAAGGGCGCACCGACAGCCATTGCCCAGGCCAGCGCGCCAGCCAAGGGCATGAACCGTTCGTCCCGCAGCGCATGCCAGACAAACACCCCCATCAACCACGCAGGTAGAAGGAGAAGGATCGGCAGACCAAACACGACGATCATGGCGATGATCGCCGCAATGCGGGTTGCCCCCGACAGAAAGACGACGGCAGCAAAGAGGGCATAATATGCGGCCTCGTAACTCAGCGACCAAAGCGGGCCGTTCGTGCCGAGGCGCAGGCGGTCAAAGAGCTGGAATTCGTTGCTGAAGGTCAGGCCACGGGTCAGGAACTCGGCAATCGGGTGCGGCTGATAGAAGTTGCCGGGGTAAGCCGACGGGTCGATGCGATTACCTACGCTATCAAAGACTAGGGTGAGCAGAAGCGCGGGGAGCATCACTGACCAGAGACGCGTCAGCCGGTTGAAGACGAAAGTGCCGCCATCACCGTCGCGCTCTGCTGCATAGGCAATCACGAGGCCGGAAATCACGAAGAACACGATCACAGCGTCACTGCCGAGGTTCCATTCGCGGATAATGATAAAGTCGCCACCCGTAAAGCGCGGGTAGGCCCAATGCGAGATCACGACAACAAACGTGGCAATCACCCTTAGCAGATCAAGCCAGAGCGAAATGCCGCGCGTCACGCCCCTTTCACTTTGTCAGGCGCCTCTTCCACATTTTTGGGAGCTTCTTTCAGTTTCGCCTGCAGCTCATGCCAGCTGTCAAAGAAGGGATGAACGATCGCTGCAAAGAGTGTGGGGTGCGGTTGTTCGATCAGGTTGCCTTGCGCATCAGCAAGACCAAACTCCAGTATTTCCTGCTCCTTGGGGACGTAGAGGGTGCCGAACATCCAGTCCCAAAATGCGAATATTTCGCCATAGTTTTTGTTGTGATGACGCGGCGCGCTGGAGTGGTGGATCTGATGCTGAGCAGGTGAGATAAAGACATGTTCCATCACGGGACCGTAGCTTAACCAAATATGGCTATGGCGCAGGTTGGACCCAAGCACGTTGAAGAGAACATAGCCGGCGTTTGCCGATCCGATGGTAACCAAATCAATCTCGCCCATCAGCGCAAATAGCATGACCCCCTGCACGATGCCGACCCCGACACTGTAGATCACATCGCGAACTAGCAGAAAAACGGGGTGGACCCGGAAACTCGTGAGCGGCGTAAGAACTTCGGCAGAGTGGTGCAATGCGTGAAACGGCCACAGGATACGATTTTCGTGATGCAGCCAGTGCGCACAATAGCGACAGAAATCGAGTATCAGGACCATGATCAGCGTGGCGAGCAAGCTACGCCACAATGTCGCCTCTGCCGGTAGGTCCGGCCGTGCGAACCAGTCGGACAGCGTGGCGATAGTCTGCAACGTCATGAAGGTGGCAAAGCCTATGACGGCAAAAAGGCCCAACACGCTCATCACGATGTTGAACACAAACACCTGAAAATCGACACGGTTCGACTTGTGCAGATACACACTTGCGGGCAAGGCCCAGCGAAGGAAGGTTTCGGGCCGCCCACGGTAGAGCCAGAGCAGAAAGACAATCAGAATGGTCGCGCCAAGATAGACCAGCGCGACGCGGGATTCCCAGCTGATCAGCATTGCGAACAGCGTAATTCCAATATCTGACAGGAATTCGGTCATCATTCCTCACTCGTATTTTCGGACAATACTCGAAAAATAAGGTAGGAAAATGACCGAATTACGGTGCGACAATCATTCGCGGGCCTCTGTGCCTTCAATGCCTGCCGTAAAGCCCGACAATGACACATCCAATACGACCTCTTCGTCAGGGGCAGCCGCGGGGACAAGGCGCACCGTTGCAACGGCGCCGCGCTTGAATTCGTCAACTTCGGCCTGGGTGAAGCCGACGCGGGCGACACAGCCTGCACGGTTGCAGAAGGTGAACGGGTAGCGACGAGCGTTCACCCCATCAACGGCAATGGTCAGCTGTTGGGTCAGCAGCGTTTCGAGCGGCACTACGATGGTCGCACCGGCAGCGGCCTGGCCGCCCTCGGGCAGAGGAAAGATGTTGAATTCCGCGACCGAGACGCCTTCGTCGTTGATCAACAACTGGTAGAGGTTGCAGGGGTCATTCTGACCTTCGGGCGCCTTGATGCAACGCAATGCCCAGTCGCCAAAGGTTTCGCGGATGTAGGGTTCACCCACTTGCGGACCAACGGGTTCACCCAACACCAGATCAGACGGCGTCTCGGCGGCATCTTCCGTGGTTTCCTCGGCAGGTTCCTCGGTCGTGGTTTCCTGCGCTACCAGCAGCGACGGTGCCAGCAAGGCGATCAAAAGGGCGCTCAACCTCATAAGACGGGGCATTTTCATTTCCTCTATGCGTATTTTCGGGCCGCTTAGCATTTGAAAGGGGCGATGTCAGCGGCAAATATCCTTTGATTGGCCATCATCCGCTCACGTTTTTGCGGGTCCAAAAATGAAGAAGGGCCCTGCAAACAGGACCCATCTCCAAGTTCTCCCTGTCGGACTTGGCCGACTTATCATCGGCACGCTACGAAATGGTCTGGCGGTGGTCAACAGGAAAAATCTGACGTCTGAGTGACCTGATTTGATTGACTATTCGGTCAAAAAAATGCCGTGCCAGACGTATGGCACGGCAAGTCCAACAGGGAGGAAAAAGATACAATGCCGATGTGGGCAAAGCACCCTGCCTGAGTATGGCGTCAAATGGTTAATTATGTATGGTGCCTGAAACACGGCAGGGAGTGCATTGATGTCAGACGGTATTTTCATGGGTGGCGGGGGTCAGGACTACGGCGTGCCGCAACATCTCTTGCTGGACAAGGCGAACCGTCACGGATTGATCGCAGGGGCAACGGGCACCGGCAAGACGGTGACGCTGCAAATAATGGCGGAAGGGTTTTCCGCTGCGGGTGTGCCGGTGTTCTTGTCGGACGTGAAGGGCGACCTTTCGGGTCTTGCGGTGAGCGGATCGCCGGATTTCAAACTGCATGAACCCTTCATGAAACGGGCCAATACGATCGGGCTCGACCTGCAGTATGATGATTTTCCGGTCACATTCTGGGACCTCTTTGGCGAAAAGGGCCATCCGATCCGGGCGACGGTGGCTGAAATGGGGCCGCTCTTGCTGTCCCGTCTGATGGACCTGACCGAGGTGCAAGAGGGCGTTTTGAACGTGGCCTTCCGTGTGGCCGATGAGGAAGGCTTGCCACTTCTTGACCTCAAGGATTTGCAGGCGCTGCTCGTCTGGGTTGGGCAGAACGCGAAAGACCTGTCGCTGCGCTATGGCAACGTCGCCGCATCCTCTGTCGGGGCGATCCAGCGGCAATTGCTTGTGCTGGAAAACCAGGGCGGCACCGCGCTTTTTGGTGAACCGGCGCTGGATCTTGCCGATATGATGCGCACGCGGGACGGAAGGGGAGAGATCAACATCCTTGCGGCCGATCAGCTGATGGGCAGCCCGTGGCTCTATGCGACGTTCCTGTTGTGGCTTTTGTCCGAACTGTTCGAAGAACTGCCAGAGGTCGGCAACCCGGACAAACCAAAGCTCGTGTTCTTTTTTGACGAGGCGCATCTGCTGTTCGATGACGCGCCCAAGGCATTGGTGGACAAGGTGGAACAGGTCGCCCGCCTCATCCGCTCGAAGGGCGTGGGCGTTTACTTTGTCACGCAAAACCCTGGTGACATCCCGGAAGACGTACTGGGCCAACTCGGCAATCGGGTGCAACACGCCTTGCGTGCCTTTACGGCGCGCGACCGAAAGGAGTTGAAAACCGCGGCCGAGACCTACCGCGAAAACCCTGCCTTCGACACGGCCGAGGCCATTCAAGAGGTCGGGACGGGTGAGGCGGTGACCTCGTTCCTTGATGGCAAAGGCATTCCGCAGATCGTTGAACGTACCCTGATCCGGCCCCCATCATCGCAACTTGGCCCCATCGATATGCCGACGCGCAAGGCGCTGATGGCAGGGTCTGCCATGGCTGGCAAATACGACCAGACGCTCGACCGCGACAGTGCGTTCGAAATGCTGTCCAAGCGCGCGGATGCCGCAGCAAAGGCCGCTGAAGAAGCCGAAGCCGAGGAAGAACGGCTGGAAGAGCAGGAGCGCGAGTTCAAGGCCGCGCGCCGCTATGACGGGGGGCGGGTTGGCCGCTCGTCCTCGCGTCGATCATCTGGCGGGGCGTCCGACTTTGGTGGGGCAATCGCCTCTGCGGTGGTGAAAGAGCTGAAGGGGACCACAGGGCGACGGATCGTGCGCGGTATTCTGGGCGGGCTCTTCAAGGGGCGGTAGAGTTGTGGGGGCGCTCCCCCCGGACCGGAGCGCTCGCTGTACGCGTGACCAAGAAATGCTTCGATGCAGCGCGCCTAGAGCTTGCGTACCTTGATTGTCGCGAGCCGGTTTTCGTCCTTTGTCAGCACTTCAAACCGGAAACCGTGAAAGGAAAAGACCTGACCCTCTGTCGGGATCATCTGTGCCTCATGAATGACCAGACCCGCCACCGTGTTGGCCTCATCATCGGGCAGGGCCCAGTCGTGCGCGCGGTTGAGGTCACGGATCGTCATGCCGCCATCAACGATGTAGGCGCCGTCTGAGGTCGCCTCGATCTGGTCCTCTTCATGGTCGTCGAATTCATCGGCGATCTCGCCCACGATTTCCTCTAGGATGTCTTCCAGCGTGATCAGCCCTTCCAGACCGCCATATTCGTCCACCACCAGTGCGAAGTGCGTTTTCCTTTTGAGGAAGTTGCGCATTTGATCGTCGAGCGTTGTTGTCTCTGGCACGAAGTAGGCAGGCATCGCCACCTTCATCACGTCAAAGGCGGCCAGCCCCTTTGCGTCGCCGCCGCCCAGCAATTTGTGCATCGCGCGCAAGAGGTCCTTTGCGTGGATCACACCCACGATGTTTTCCTGATCATCCTTGAAAAGGGGCAGGCGGGTATAGGGGCTTTCCAGGATCTGTGCGAGGATGTCTTGCGGCGGGGCGCTGACATCGATCATCTCGATCTGTGAACGGTGCAGCATGATCTCTTCCACCGCACGTTCATTCAGGTCGAGCGCGCCAAGGATCCGGTCCCGGTCTTCCTTTTCAACGATCCCTTCGGAATGGCCCAGTTGCAGGGCGCCCGCGATTTCCTCGCGCACCGCAAGGATGTTGCTGTCAGGGTCAGTGCGCACCCCGAACAGAAAGAGGACACCCCGTACGAGGTAGCGCACTGCGGCTACGACCGGCGAAAAGACGTAGACCACTGCGGAAATCGGGCGGGCGACGCGCGATGCAACAGCCTCGGGGTAGGTGATCGCAAAAGTCTTGGGCAGCACTTCGGCAAAGATCAGCACCAGGAGTGTCATGATCAACGTGGCCGCCGCCACACCGTTCTGGCCGAAGAGCTTGGTCAAAACAGCCGTCGCCAGCGAGGTGGCCAGGATGTTCACCACGTTGTTGCCGAGCAGGACCGAGCCAATCAGTCGCTCATTATCCTCGGTGATGTTGAGTGCGCTGTCGGCGCCTTTCGATCCCTTGTCGGCCAGTGAACGCAGCTTGCCTCGCGACGCAGCGGTCAGCGCGGTTTCGGAGCCGGAAAAGAACGCGGAAAGAACAAGGAGGATCAGAATTGCGCCAGCGGTCAGCCAGAACGCGGCGTCAAGAGAAGCGGTTTCCATCAGGGACCTTCAAAAACATCTGCTCTGGTTATGGTGTCTTGCGCGGCCTGCTTCAAGTCTTGGCCAG
>JBCBOD010000220.1:0-2456 GCA_039821425.1 Pseudomonadota bacterium | reverse complement strand
TCAGTGAGGCACGTGTGGAATGGATCTAAATCCCGAAAGCCTGCGCTTGTATCTTGTCACCGACCCGACCCTTTGTCCTGGTCCGGCCTTAGTTGAGACTGTGACGGCAGCGGTGCGCGGGGGTGTAAGTTTCGTGCAATTGCGCGATAAAGACGCGACGACGCGCAACCGTATCGCTGCAGCATCCGCGCTCAAAGGTGCGTTGTCAGGGACAGGCGTCCCCCTCGTCATCAACGATGATCTCGAAGCGGCGGTCGTCGCCGACGTTGACGGTGTGCATATCGGTCAAGATGACGTGACCCCGGCCATCGCGCGTCAGCGGTTGGGGCAAAACAAGATCATCGGTCTTTCTTGCGAAGCGCTTGACCAGGTAACGGCGGCAGACGCGCACTTGGTTGACTACCTCGGTCTCGGAACGGTGTTTCCAACCTCAACTAAGTCGGATCACAAGCCAACCATCGGGCTCGACGGTTTGTCTGAAATGGTGCGCTTGGCGAAGCTGCCAACTGTCGCCATTGGTGGGCTAAAGAAGGAGCACGCGGCCGATGTGCTCAATACCGGATGCGATGGGATCGCCGTCGTCTCGGCGATTTGTGGTCAGCCCGACCCAGCAAGCGCGGCCCGAGACCTTTATCGCGCTCTACACCCCAAGACCGAGGATCGCTCATGATCAAGAATGTACTCTCTATTGCCGGTTCGGACCCGTCGGGCGGCGCTGGCATCCAGGCCGACCTCAAGGCCTTCGCGGCCAATGAGGTCTATGGCATGGCCGCTCTTACGGCGCTGACGGCGCAAAACACGCAGGGCGTGACCGGCGTTGAACTCGTGCCACCGCAATTTGTTAAAGCGCAGATCGACGCGGTTTTCGCCGACATCCGGGTTGATGCTGTGAAGATTGGGATGATCGCAACCGCAGAAATTGCCTTGGCAGTGGCCGAAGCACTCTCCGATCACCGCGATATCTCCATCATTCTCGACCCGGTGATGATCGCAAAAGGCGGCGCACCCCTCCTGCAAGAAGATGCGATGGAGACGCTGCGCACGGCGCTCGTCCCCTTGGCAACCGTTCTAACGCCTAACCTGCCGGAGGCAGCGCGACTGCTGCAACAGCCGGAGGCGGAGGGCCGCGATGCAATGGCGTCCCAAGCCCACGCGCTGGCAGATTTGGGCCCGCAGATCGTGCTGGTGAAAGGCGGACACCTTGAAGGTGATGAAAGCCCCGATGTCCTGTGGGACGGCACCGCGCTGCATTGGTTCGAGGGCCCGCGTACCACGACGAAGAACACCCACGGCACAGGTTGCACGTTGTCATCGACGATTGCCGCCCAGCTCTCGAAGGGGCTTCCGCCAAGCGCAGCAGTGGGAGAGGCAAAGCGCTACGTCTCTGGCGCGATTGCTGCGGCAGACCAACAGACAGTTGGGCATGGCCACGGGCCAGTTCACCATTTCTATGATCTTTGGAAGGACAGGACATGAGCAAAGCTCTCAACGAACAAACCGTCTTGGTGACAGGGGCGGGCCGTGGATTTGGCGCGGCCATCGCCAGCGCCTTTGCCCGTGAAGGCGCTAAGGTGGTGATCAACTACCGTAACAGTAAAACCGCCGCAGAAGCGCTCGCCGCGAACTTGGGCGATCAGGCGGTCGCCCTGCAGGCAGACGTTCAAAAGGCGGGCGAGGTTGCGCAAATGGTCAACCAGGCCGAAGCGCGTGTCGGTCCGATCACTACTGTAATCCACAACGCATTGGCCGACTACAGTTTCAACGGTGATGCCAGATCTACTCTCGACACTATGACATCCGACGAGATGGCCTCACAGCACAGCACCGCTGTCTTGGGCGCGCTGAACGTCATTCAGGCAACGGCTCCCGCCATGGCGGGAGAAGGCTTTGGGCGTATCGTCACCATCGGCACAAACCTCGTCCAAAACCCGGTTGTCCCATACCATGACTACACCTCGGCCAAGGCCGCATTGCTGGCCTTGACCCGCACGACAGCAGCCGAACTCGGCCCTAAGGGGATTACGGTCAACATGGTCTCGGGCGGCTTGCTGAGAACGACTGACGCCAGCGCCGCGACGCCCGCTGAGGTTTTTGACTACATTGCAGGTGTGACACCACTCCGTTCTGTCACCACGCCAGAGGAAGCCGCCGACGCTGTTCTCTTCTTCGCAAGCCCGTGGGCGAGGGCTGTCACCGGCCAGAACCTCGTGGTCGATGGAGGGCTCGTGTTTGGTTAGTTTGAGTAAAGCGGCGACGCCATTCCGGCTCGCAAATAGTCGCTTCGTTCCACAACCTCTGAGTTGCCCTGATGATCCTTGCTGCGCCGTTCACGAATGACGGCCTTCTCTGCCGTCCCGAAGTGTTTTGGATTAAGGACCTGCAGCGACTTTCGTGCTGCGAGCGCGCGCAGTGAGAAAAGTCGATGACAGGGTTGGGCTGGACACCGAGCAACGCCG
>JBCBOD010000100.1:0-14776 GCA_039821425.1 Pseudomonadota bacterium | reverse complement strand
CTTTTTAGAGGCGACTTAATGCGGTCAATTATGTCTCTACGTGTACGTTTTGGTCTGAAATAAAACCACCAGAATATCAACGTTATTAGTAGTAGCGGAATGAACTGGGCTATTGCGCCTTCACCACCTGCGCCCTCCATATTTATCTCCTAATTATTCTAAGAAATCCTTCTAATTGATGCTTCTGTCCGTTGTTACTGGTTATGTTGAAGCTGATTAAAAGATAAGCTCTTTCAATTGTTGCACAAAGTTACCGCTTCGACCGTAAATTATTGCGAACAGCACGCAGCTCTCCGGTACCTACCTACTACGACGCGAGTGATACCACAACAGTTCGGTGGTCGCATTGCAAAACAGCTTTTTAGCAGATTTCTATTTGGTCAAAGGATTCTCACAAACGTTTGATTTGCTGACATTGGGACAAACCGCAGCATCAGACAAATTGGGCTCGAAGGAGACCTTCGCCGCAAGCGGCATCGATGACTGCAAAGCGGACTTTCCCGTCATTGCTGTCCGCGCATGTTGCTGACGCGGCATTCCTTCGCACTTGCAGCAGCCGATACTCTGCGTTGCGGCACGGGTCGTCAGAGCGGCCGTTCTATCTTGAAGTGGGCGACAGGTTCAAAGCCTACTCACTCGGCACGGTTCCGGTGGCTGAATTGGGCAGGACGGGTATCAATGGTGAAAGCGATCCACGATGCCTTGGTTCGGATGATTCTGGTTATCCATAAAAAGGATAGACGCGGCCAACTTTTCTGAGCTTTCTTTTGCCGCGTATCTCTGAGCGATAGACCACATCAAAGTCTTCGGCACTGATCAACGCCCGATAGATATCCCTCGGCACCTCATCAATCCGTTATAGAGTACCGTTGAAATATTCGACCTGCACAAAACGCCGCGCAGTGTCATGACCCACCGATATGATCGAATTGGGCCGCACCTTGCAGCGATCAATTTCTGGTTCTGTTGTTTTGGCAGCGACCACTGAAGACCAGATACCAATGCGTTTTATGAATGTTCTTACCATTTCCACGTCTACGGCTGACATCGCTTCGAAAACCTTCTCGCGCATCGCTAGGTGGATCTGCGCGACGCAGGGTGTCTCAATCGAACTCGCAGCAAAAGGTTGCATCGCAATTGCACGAAAAACCGGCAAAGGTTTGATCAGCTGTGCCAATGTTGAGCATTTCCTTGGCGTGGTCGGTGAATGCTCTACGTCCGGCACGGTTCAGTTGCAGCGCGCACGGCAGCCTCCCAAAATCTTCGCTGCAAAGCATCACATCGGAAATTGCGACATGTATCACTTGATCGGTGGGTATCTAGGAAATAGCAGGACACAGATACTGTTCTGGCGAACTATGGCACTGTGTCTTGCTCTGCTAATGGCGGGGTCACATGCGCGCGCAGATGCGCCTGATGCCGTTTTTGAAGAGCGAGTACGTGCTTACATTCTCGCCAATCCGGAGGTCATTCTGGAGGCGCTCGAAATCCTGTCGACGCGCGAGGCGCGCGCCGCACAAACGGCGCAAATTGCCCGGCATCCTGATCTGTTTACTGACCCGACCGTGCTGGAGTTTGGGCCGCCAGATGCGGACGTTACCGTTGTTGAGTTTTTTGACTACCGCTGCGCGCCCTGCAAGGCGCTACACCCAAAGCTGAAAACCGCCCTTGAGGCGCATCCTAATGTACGCGTTGTGATGCGGCAGTTGCCAATCCTCTCGCCGGGGTCAGAGCGGGGTGCCCGATTTGCATTGGCTGTGAACAGCATTGCCGGGCCAGAGAATTATAGGGCGGTGCATGACGTGCTTTGGACGCTCAAGGGGCCATTGCGCGATCACGTGTTCGCGCAGATCGCGGCAGACCATAACCTCGACTGGCCTGCTGTGCAGGCCGAGATGAACAGCGATGCAGTCACACAGCGCATATCGCGCAACCGCGACATCGCCATTGATCTGGATATTCTAGGCACGCCTGCCTTTGTTACCCCATGGTCTGTCAGCTTTGGCGGGACTGATGCGCAAGCGCTCGTTGACGCTTGGGTCAGTCGATAAAGGCCTTTTCCACGACAAAATGCTTGGGCTCTGAATTGGCTCCCTCGGCCAGTCCAAACCCTTCGCACAGCCCCATGATATCCTTGTTCAAAGCAAGGTTGCCGCAGATCATTACGCGGTCATCGTCCTTATTCCATTCAGGCAGATCGAGGGCCATGAACACACGCCCATCACGAATGTGATCGCTGATACGCCCTTCGTTTGCCGAGGCTTCGCGCGTGGTGGTAGGGTAGTATTTCAGCTTGTCGCCGACCAACTCTCCAATCAGCGGATCGTCGGGTAGAGCTTTCACCAAAGCGCATCCATAAGCCAGTTCGCCGATCGTCCGGCAGGTATGGGCAAGAATCACCTCGTCGTATTGCTCCCACGTTTCGGGATCGCGCAAGAGCGAGGCAAAAGGGGCCACGCCGGTGCCCGTGCAGATCATCCAGAGCCGTTTGGCAGGCAAAAGCGCGTCCAGCACCAGAGTGCCCACGGGTTTGGGGCGCAGGATGATCTCGTCACCGGCTTCGATCTTTTGCAATCGAGAGGTCAACGGACCGTCCGGCACTTTGATGGAGTAAAACTCCAACTCATCGCCCCAGGATGGCGAGGCAATGGAATAGGCGCGCAGCAGCGGCTTTCCATCATCTTTCAAGAGACCAATCATGACAAATTCGCCCGAGCGAAAGCGCAAGGATTGCGGACGCGCCACCCGGAATGAAAAGAGCGTGTCCGTCCAATGCTGCACCGAGGTCACAATTTGCGCGTCGGGCATGATCTTGGCGGGCGGTTGAACGTTCATGACGACTGTCCTTTATCCCGCTGCGATTGCGGGTTTTTCTGAGAAATGCGTACCGAGTTTGTCGACCTGCCCGTCCATTTCGTCGGCGGAGGGCAATGGCTCCTTTGCCTCGGTGATCACGGGCCAGATTTTGGAGTATTTCTCGTTGAAGACGACCCAGGGTTTCATGCCCTCTTCGGTATCAGCGCGAATCGCGTCAGCCGGGCATTCGGGCTCGCATACACCGCAGTCGATGCATTCCACTGGGTCGATGACCAGCATGTTTTCGCCTTCGTAAAAGCAATCCACGGGGCAGACCGACACGCAGTCGGTATATTTGCAGGCGATACAATTGTCGGTGACGACGAAGGTCATGGGCTCGGGTTCTCTCATCGATTTTGCCAATTGTGCCGCGCTGCAGAAACGCCGTCCGTCAACAAATTGCTATTGGGCGTTTCTGCGATGCGGCATTGTCCGTGAAACCGAGGGAGCCACTATGATTGAAAGACTTTCCGCCACACCCGACAGCCGCCACCTGATTGTTGAGTGGGAATGCGGTACCATGTCCCAACTACCCGCCGCCTACCTGCGGAAAAAGGCACGGGACGCTTTGTCACAAAGGGCGCGAATCGATCACGGCGAAATTTCCGTGGCCGAAGGCCTGACCATAACCAACCTTGTTCAGGTCGGCGCGGCGGGCGTAAATGTTCATTTTTCAGACGGTCATGACCGCGCGGTCTACCCTTTTGTCTACCTCCGCGAACTTTCCGACCAATACGGAAACTAATTGACATTTGGCCATTCGTGGCACCGCACAGGCTGTTTGCAATACCTCATACGGGAGCGTTTCATGGACGAAATTTTGGATGGCACAACGCAGATTGACTGCGACATCCTGATCATCGGCGGCGGCACGGCCGGACCGATGGCGGCCCTCAAGGCCAAGCGCAAAAACCCGGAGGCGAACGTCGTTTTGCTGGACAAAGCCAATGTGAAGCGATCCGGCGCCATATCGATGGGCATGGACGGATTGAACAATTCCGTCATCCCCGGCTACGCCACGCCCGAGCAGTACACCAAGGAAATCACGATCGCGAACGATGGGATCGTCGACCAAAAGGCGGTCTATCGTTACGCCGAGGAATGCTACGATATCATCCAGGAGCTCGACCAGTTCGGCATCCGCTTTCAAAAGGATCAGAACGGCGAGTATGACGTCAAAAAGGTGCACCATATCGGCACCTACGTTTTGCCCATGCCGAATGGTGATACCGTCAAAAAGGCGCTGTATCGTCAGCTGCGCAAGGCGCGGATCAACATCATCAACCGCTATATGGCCACACGCCTGTTGACGGGCGAGAACCGGATTGCCGGGGCAATTTGTGTGAACACTCGTACGGCTGAATTCCTTGTGGTGCGCGCCAAAGCCGTTGTTATGTCGCTAGGAGCCGCGGGCCGCTTGGGCCTGCCTTCGTCTGGCTATCTTTATGGCACTTACGAGAACGCCTCGAACTCGGGCGAGGGCTATTCCATGGCCTACCATGCCGGTGCTGGTCTAGCGAACCTCGAATGCTTCCAGATCAACCCGTTGATCAAGGACTATAACGGCCCGGCCTGTGCCTATGTGGCGGGCCCGATGGGCGGCTACACGGCCAATGCTCAGGGCGAGCGATTTATCGAATGCGATTACTGGTCCGGCCAGATGATGCAGGAATTCTATGACGAGCTGCAGGGCGGCAAGGGACCTGTGTACCTCAAGCTCAACCACCTCGCAGAAGAGACGGTGGCCGAGATCGAGCGCGTACTGCACATCGTAGAACGCCCCACACGCGGGCATTTCCACAAAGGGCGCGGCACCAACTACCGCACCGACATGATCGAGATGCACATTTCCGAAGTCGGTTTCTGTTCAGGCCATTCTGCCAGCGGTGTGTTCGTGGACGAACGTGCGCGCACCACCATCGACGGGCTTTATGCTGCCGGCGACATGGCGAACGTGCCTCACAACTACATGCTGGGTGCGTTTACCAACGGGGCTTTTGCTGGCCTCGATGCGGTCGATTTCATTAAGGATGTGGATTTCGCCACATTTGACATGGGCGATGTGGATGCAGAACGCACCCGCGTGCTCGCCCCCACCAAACGCGACGATGGCATCCCGCCCAACCAGATCGAATACAAGACCCGCCGGTTCGTGAACGACTACCTACAGCCGCCGAAAGTGACGGCCAAGATGGAACTGGCACAGCGCCGCTTCGAAGAAGTCCGCCATGACATGGAAACCGAGATGTGCGTCAAGGACAGTCATGAGTTGATGCGCGCCTTGGAGGCGTCCGCGATCATGGATTGCGCCGACATGGCCGCTGCCGCCTCGCTGTACCGCACCGAAAGCCGCTGGGGCCTTTACCATAACCGGGTGGAATACGAGCGTGATGATGAAAACTGGTTCTGCCACACGATCCTGACCAAAGGGGACGACGACAAACCGGCCCACCGGAAGCAAGACGTTCAGCCTTATGTGGTCGAAATTGATGACGACGAAAAGGATGCCTATGCCAACCAACGTGTAACCAGCACGGTTGCGGCGGAATAAGGAAGACCCCCATGCCTCAGGCACAAACCTCTTCAATCGTTCCTGTTGTCGTCGACAAGGACCTGTGCATTGCCGACAAGGGCTGCACCGTCTGCGTGGACGTCTGCCCTCTGGACGTGCTGCGCATTGCCGCGACCGAGGACGGCACGCAAACCGCTTACATGAAGTACGACGAATGCTGGTACTGCATGCCCTGCGAGGCAGATTGCCCAACGGGCGCTGTCACCGTGAACCTGCCTTTTTTGTTAAAGTGAGACGCATATGACCGCGCTTTTCGAAGACTTTGATGAAATCGGTGAACTGGCCGAAGGGCTCGACGATCCCTCGGCCGGTGCGCGTATCATGGCAGTGATTGAACTGGCAGACAGTGCGGATCCCGCCGCGATCCCATATCTCGCCCGCGCCATTGCGGACCAAGACGCAGGCGTGCGCAAGCAAGCCGCCCACGCCCTCACCGATTTTGACGGGCCGGACACGGCTGCCGCTTTGGTATCTGCCCTGACGGACAGTGAACCTAACGTTGTCGAGGCCGCGTCGGTTAGCCTGACCGAATTGAAGGACCCTGCGTCTGGCGACGCCATCCTGCCACATTTGGGTGATCCTGATACCTTCAAGCTCAAGGCGTGTCTGGCCGGGATCAAGGAACTGCGTCGCCCAGAAGCGATGGGCCCCGCCATTTCAGCGTTGCAACACGAGGATGCCGGCGTGCGGATCGAAGCCGTTGGTGTGATCGGTTGGTTGCAGGACGAAGGATCCCTGCCCGCTCTGCGTGATGCCACCAAAGACGGCGAAACGCAGGTGCGCCGCACCGCGCTGGCCGCTTTGGGATTTTCCAAATCGGAACATGCCGAGGCGACACTGATCACCGGTCTGGAAGACCCCGAATGGCTGGTTCGGGAATCCGCTGCCGAAACGCTGGCCAAGACGGGCAGTTCATCTGCCGTTCCTGCCCTGCGCACGGCTTTGCAGGATGAATTCTGGCAAGTGCGCCTCAAGGCGGTCAGGTCTCTGGGCAAATTAGGTGCGATGGAAACCGCCATTGAAATTGCACCGATGATGGATCTTTCCATCCCGAATTTGCGCAAGGAATGCGCCGCAGTACTGGGCGAAATGGCTGTGCCGGAAACGCGACCATTTCTTGAGAAATACCAAGACGACGCCGACCCTGATGTGCGCAAGAACGTACGTTGGGCACTTGGGAAAATGACGGCGTCTTAAGCGCGTTTCGCGGACGAAAAAACGAAAAAACTTGCAATCCAGGACAATCGTCCCGGAGTGCATTTTCGCGTGAAAATAGTCCCATAACTCATTGTTTTTGCTAGCAAAAACCTGTACAGGATTCTTGTGCGCAATCGCTCTTTTTTGGCTTTTTTGCGCCCACAATTTCAACTTTTGCGCACGAAACAGCAAGTTTATTGCCCGCTCCATGTTTCGGCCGGTTGTAACGCCTGATTGCCTGCACGGGTGGGCGTTTTCTGTTGGATACTCATCTCCAGAACAAAAAACAAAAATGACCCAACGGAGACGAAAAAGATGAAGCTCAACATTAAATCCACCTTACTTGCGGCGACCCTCATCCCGCTTGGTGCCATGACGGCGCATGCCGAAAAAATATCGATTGCCGTGGGACACCAGTCGATGTGCACAGACACTTACACAGCCGGCATCGTGATCAAGGAGCTTGGGCTTCTTGAAAAGTACCTGCCGACCGATGGTGACTATGCGGATGCCGAATATGACGTTAGTTGGGCGGACTACAGCTCGGGCGGGCCGATCACCAACCAGATGCTGGCCAACAAGTTGAACTTTGGTGTGATGGGTGACTATCCCCTGATCGTGAATGGCGCCAAGTTTCAGGAAACCGAAAGCCTGCGCACCGTTTATGTCGCGGGCACCGGGTATAACCTCAAAGGTTCGGGCAACGCGATCGTCGTGCCGGTGGAAAGCGACCTCTATTCCATCGACCAGCTGAAGGGCAAAGAAGTCTCGACGCCCGTCGGTTCGGCGGCTTGGGGCATGTTACTCAAGGCGATGCAGGACAATGGTATCCCGACATCTGAATATGTGCTGAAAAACCAAAGCCCGGCCGTGGGCGCTGCAAACATTGCTGCTGGCAAGATCGATGCACACTCCGACTTCTGCCCCTGGTCCGAAATCATGGAATTCCGCGGCACGGGCCGCAAGATCTATGACGGTTCCGAAACCGGCGTGCCTTACCTGCATGGCGTTGTTGTCCGCCAGGACTTTGCCGAAGAATATCCCGAAGTTGTTCAGGCCTTCATCAAGGCTGTCTATGATGCCGGTGAGTGGATCCGTGAAGATCCGATGCGCGCCGTGACCGAAATGGAAGGCTGGACCGGAGTCGAGAAAGAGGTTCTGTATCTCTACTTCTCTAAAGGCGGTCACCTGACGTTGGAACCTTCGATCAAAACCGAATGGGTCGACGCCCTCAAGTTCAACCACAGTGTTCTGGTCAAGGAAAAAGCCATCCCACCGCTCGATTTTGACGAGTGGATCACTGAGGACTACCTGAAAGCAGCCTACGAAGAGATGGGCGTAGACTATGAAGCAGACAAGGCTACGATGGTTGATCCCGCCGTCGCCAACAAGGGTCTGCCCGTTGAGATCTGGCACTCGCGCGACGGCGTCGCCGCCTTTGAAACTTTGCCGGAACTCCTGAAAGCGATGGCTGATATCCGCGCCACCGCAGCTCTGGTGAACGCCACCTATGTCTATGATGTCGAAACTGGGCTGAAGCTTTTCGGCAAGACAGCGTTCTGGGTCAAGGCCGGTGACGACTATGCCACCTTCCTGCGCAAAGGCGAAGCAGAGGCCTATGCCAGCGCGAACTCTGGTGCGCTCATTACTTTCGAAGAGGCAATCGCTGATTTCAGCTCCGAAAGTTGAGGACCTTCATACTGCCCCGGGCGCTGTGTGTGCCCGGGGCACAGGTCTTGCATAATGACGCACCCCAATGACTTAAGGCACGAGCCTATGCAAACCCTTGTAAAAAAAGCCGAAACATCGACCAAGGATGTGCCAGACAGCGCCCCGGCCGCCCCATTGGCGGCCGCGTCTACGGGTCCACAGTTGCCGCGTGTTTCGATCACGCAACTGCAAAACATCGCCATGGCCTTGGGCTCGCTGAGCATTGGTGTTTTGTTGTGGCACATCGCGACGACTATAAACCTTGATTTCTACATCAACTTTTCGAATGTGCCGGAACCACTCAAGGTCTTTGTCGCCTTTGTGTCGCACATCCAGACCGAGATCTTCTGGACCCATATCGGCGTTTCGATGCGTCGCATTTTGATCAGCTATTCGATTGCTGTGGTACTAGGCATCGGGATCGGGTTGATCATGGGCCGCTCGCGCGTCGTACGCGCATTTATCATGCCATATATCGAGGTGATCCGCCCGATTCCAGCTGTGGCCTGGATCCCGCTTGCAATCCTGATGTGGCCGACCGAAGAAAGCTCGATCATCTACATCACCTTCCTTGGCGCCCTGTTCCCGATCGTGCTGAACACGTTGCACGGGGTCGAACAAACACCCGAAGTTCTGGTGCGCGCCGTGCAATCGCTGGGCGCGACTCGGCTGGATGTGTTCCGCCACGTGGTTATCCCTGCCGCCCTGCCATCAATCGCCGCAGGGTTGGCCATTGGCATGGGCGTCAGTTGGTTCTCCCTTCTCGCAGGCGAAATCATCTCAGGCCAGTATGGGATCGGGTACTTCACCTGGAACGCCTACAGCCTGATCAACTATCAGGACATCGTTGTGGGGATGTTGGTCATTGGCGGCCTCGGCACCGCCTCTACGGCGGCGGTGAAATACGCCACGTCTCCCATGCTCAAATGGCAAAAGAGGACACGCTGATGAAGGTTCTTTCGACAATTGGAGAGGCCGTCCGTCAGGATTGGCGGCGCATGGTTTTTATGGGCGTGATGTTTGCCGTTCTGATGCAGGTGCTGATGATGATCGCACTGATGGTGCGCTTTCAGGGGCTGCCGAACTACTGGGTCGGCTATGACTGGTTCGGCAACGTGATCCACATCATCAAGTCCACTCCGTCCTGGAGCGACATGATGCCCATCATCAACCAGGAATGGCTGATCGAGATTGGCAAGATGAACTACGACTACGGCACGGGCATTTCGGAATGGAGCCTGAATGTCGTACCCGTTCGCATGGTGGTGCTGTTTGTATTGGGCGCGCTGGTCGCATTGTGCCTCAGCCTGTTGCGCGCGGATCAATGTGACTTGACCACGGGCACCACCCTGCGAGCCACCACAGGTATCGGCACGATCCTGATCGCCATGACCAATGCCACGATGAGCTGGGTTGTGTGCTGTGCGGCGCCCTCCTGGGTCGTGGGCCTTGCCATGCTGGGCCTTGGGGTTTCGACCTCACTGGCCCTTGAGTCGATGGGACCTGCTCTTAACATGGCGGGCTTTGGTCTGTTGATGTTCACAGTGGTCTATCTGGCGTGGCGCAAGACCCGCATACCCAAGCACACGGCGGGAGAACTGACCCATGCTTGACGTTCTGAAGTTCAAAAAACCTGAAGAGTCCGCTGATAACAATGTCGGCAAAGGCCAGATCAAGATCGATGAAGTTTCGATCACTTTCGGGCAGGGCGCTTCGGCCTACCGCGCGGTCGAGACAACCTCTATCGACATCGCAGCGGGCGAGTTTGTCTGCATTCTTGGACCCTCGGGCTGTGGCAAGTCGACGTTGTTGAACGCCATCGCAGGCTACACGAACCCCACGACCGGACGCGTCAATGTGGACGATATGACTGTTACAAGCCCCGGTCCCGATCGCGGTATGGTGTTCCAGCAATACTCGCTGCTGCCATGGAAAACCGTCTATGAAAACGTGGCCTTTGGGCCGAAAATGGCCGGGGCGTCGCGCACCGAGGCCGGGTCCATTGCAAACACGTTTCTGGGGTTGGTGGGTCTCAAGAAATTCGGGAACCGTTATCCTGCGGAACTGTCGGGCGGCATGCAGCAGCGTGTCGGGATTGCTCGTGCGCTGGCCAATTATCCCAGCGTCTTGTTGATGGACGAACCCTTTGGGGCGCTCGATGCGCAGACGCGGCTGATGATGCAGGAAAGCCTGCTCGATATCTGGCGCCAGTTTGGCACCACGGTCGTCTTTGTCACGCACGATGTGGACGAGGCCGTTTTTCTGGCCGACCGCGTGCTGATCATGAGTGCCGCGCCGGGGCGCATCATCCAAGACCTTAAAGTCAATCTGGAGCGGCCCCGCTCCACCGATATGGCCACCTCACCCGAGTACCTCGAAGCGCGGAAGTTCTGCCTGGAGACAATCCGGGCTGAAAGCCGCAAGGCGTTTGCGGAGCAGAACAAATGAAACGAATTCTGAGCATATGCGCGCTGATTTGTGCCCCGATCATAACATCTGCGCAAGTGCAGGGCGTAATGCTCGACACGCCCGTCGACCTGCCCGACTTCACCTTCAGCGATGAAAACAATGCCGAATACTCCAATGGCGATCTGACGGATAAGTGGACCATCATCATGATAGGTTTTCTGACCTGTCCAGATGTGTGCCCCTTCACCTTAGGCAATCTCGAGGCAGCAGTGGCCGAGACAGGCATGCGCGTGCGGCCCGACAACGTTCCCAATGTCTGGTTTCTCTCGGTCGATCCCGACCGGGATAGCGAATATGTGAGCGAATACGCCCCCTTCTTTCACCCTGATTTTCGCAGCATGACCGGTGAGCGGGATCAGATCGATGCTTTTATCGAGGCAACGGACGGGTTTTACCGCCTCATGCCCCCGGATTCGACCGGCTATTACGAGGTGCAGCACAGCTCAGCCGTTTCTGTGATCGCACCAGATGGCACATTGCGGGCCAAGCTTCAGCCGCCATTTGACCCCGGCCTCACAGCCGAGTTTCTGGCCCGGCTGCAGCTCACGTACCGAAAGGAACAGTCGCAATGAAACCCTATCTCGTCACGCTTACCCTGGCACTTGGGGCCACCGCGGCCAGCGCCGAAGAGATGCAGATCGAAGGGGCCTATGTCCCCATTGCGCCCCCTGGCGTGATAGCGCATGCCGCCTATCTCGCGCTTGAAAACACAGGCGACACCACGCGCAGCCTGATCGGCGTCTCGGCCAACGGCTATGGCATGGCCCATCTGCACCAAAGCGCCGAGAGCGACGGCGTGGCCACCATGTCGATGATCCACCAACTGGATATCGCGCCCAGACAAACGGTCAAGCTGCAGCCCGGCGGCTTTCACATCATGCTGATGCGCCCCAACGGGCCCACGGCAATCGGTGATACCGTCCCCTTGACCTTCACCTTTGCCAATGGAGCGGTGATCAACGTGGACGCGACCATCAGGCACTGTGACGCCGGATCATGAGGTTACTTGTAAGCGTCTTTTTGGCACTGGCCTGCGCCGCCACCGCAGCGCAGGCCGATTTTGATGCTGACAGCTATCCACGTTACGAGACTTGCGCGCTGTGTCACGGCTTGTTCGGACAATCGCGCCTCAACAAATTCCCCCATCTTGCGGGACAAAAGCCTGCCTATATCCAAGCCCAACTTGATGCATTCCTGTCTGGTGAACGCACCAATGATGGCGGGCAGATGTCCAGTGTCGTGACCGAACTCCAGCCAGAGGATTTTGCCGTCGTGGTTGCGTGGTTTTCCGAACAGCCGCCACCGGACCCGTTTGACGCACCTCAAGACGACACCGGCCAGCGATTGACCGAGGAAGCCGGTTGCCTGAGCTGTCATACAGGCGACATCACCGATGACGTCCCGCACCTAAGCGCCCAACATCCCGGCTACCTTGCCAAACAAATGCACGATTTTCTCTCAAATCGGCGCACGAACAGCGAATTTGCTCAAATGCACGCCAATTTGCTTGCCGATCTCGAAACCGGCATCGATGATATTGCTGCCTACCTCGCCTCACTGGAAAGACCTGGGTGACCCAACTCACAGCGCCTGATAGCGATGGACCAAGCGCCATTTTCCTTTCTGAATACTTGCTCGACATCAACAAAGGTGCCGGGTTCCTGAACTCGTTGTCCGAACCGGATCAAAAGGCGGTGCGCGCGCTTGGGAAACGCTGCAAGGTTTCCAAGGGCGAGGGTGTGTTCTTCCAGGGCGATCCCCACACCGGCGTCTGGATCGTTGAATCGGGTCGGGTCCGAACGTTCTATGCCGGGCCATCGGGCCGCGAGATTACACTCGCCTACTGGAGCGTCGGTCACTTTGTCGGTGGGCCGGAGGTCTTTGGTACGGGGCGGCATGTCTGGTCTGCCGATGTGCTGGAGGACTGCGACTTGCTGTTTCTGTCCGGCGCCAATCTGCAAAAACTGGTGTGCGAAGTGCCCGACGTGGCCATCGCCGTGATCAACGGGCTGGTCAACAAAGGCAAATGTTATTCCGCGCTAATTCAGATGCTGGGCACACGTACCGTGTCCGAACGTCTGCGCCAACTGCTAGTGATCCTGGCTGAGACCTACGGGCGGCATGAACAGGGCAGGACTGTGATTGATCGCACGATCACCTATGACCAGATCGCGACAATCGTCGGAGCAACCCGCCAATGGGTAACACAATCGCTCGATCGCTTGCAGTCCGAAGGCGCGCTCAGGATTAGCCGCAAGGACATCACCATCTTGGACGTAAAACAGCTTTTTGAGTAGGTTCATTCCTTGCGGCACCACCAGATCGGTCGAGACAATCCGACCTTCATTTCCGTGAACTGATCGGCGCAATTTTCCACTATGTCCGAAAGCCTCCGCAATTCTTAGCTAAGACTTACATCAATGACCGATTTTCTCGCTGCGTCGCTGCACCAGACTTTAAGCCTACGCAGCATTCCAGGTGCTGCAAGCGCGTGCAGCAAAAAACCATTATTTCCGCTGTGGGCTCTTCGCGGCCATCGGAGGCAATGCAGCGTCCGACGAACCAATGGATTGCGCCTTCTTCAAAGTCGGCCCTAATCGGACATTGGGCGCTGACTTCGATTTCTGCAGTCGAGCCCGCAAAGCCGACTTTAGCTGAAACCAAATGAGCTGGTTTTTCTATAACGTGCACATGAGAGAGGACTGCCGTTGCCGATCATCCCAGATCGGGGCCGTGACCGCCCGGTGTCCTGGATCACCGCGCGAGAGTTGTCAGTGCTTTGACGGCCTGCAGTGTCCTGTTGCGAGCCAGTCATTTTGAGATGTCCAAAGGTCCCTGGATCACTCTTGAAATCGGCTGGCTAGATCTCATTGACCAAAGGCAAGACAATCCGGGCGCAGAACCCGCCATCCCTTCGATTGCTCAGCGACAATTCGCCGCCAATCTGTTCCGTGAAGGCCTTCGCAATTGCCAATCCCAAACCCGCACCACCAGTGTCCCGCGAACGGGACGTCTCTAACCTGCTGAAAGGTTTGCTCATTTGCTGTAGATAATCGGCCGGCACCCCAGGCCCCTCATCCTGAACGCTAATCTGGGCGGTCCCTGCGACTCCACTCTCCAGTATCACAACCGCTTGGCCCGCATATCGAATAGCGTTGTCGATCAGATTGTTCAAAGCGCGCGACAGTGGTGCCGCTGCGATATGAACGATCGGTCCTTGCAGGTGAATATCGATTTCGATTGGGTCGCCCGCATCCACGCGATGCGCTACGAAGGCCTCAAGCCAACCCGCCAAGTCCATTTGTTCAGACGGTGACGGCTTGGCCACCGCTTTGCCCAGCGCCAGCGTATCCTCGATCAGTTGCGTCATCTCTTCGATGTCACGAATGCTCTTGCCCCTTTGCGTCTCGTCCTCGATCAACTCGCTTCGCATCCGCAGGCGGGTCAGATAGGTCCGAAGATCATGCGCGACAGCAGCCAGAGTATTCGTGCGCTCGAGCGTCAAGCGAACAAGTTTCGACCCGGCCGTGTTCATGGCCACCGCTAAATCGCGTACCGGTTTGGGTCCGGTTTCCGGTAACGGTTCCAGAGGCGAAGACGTATTGACCGCGTCGACGAAGTTTTGCGACGCCTGCGCCAGACGCGAGAGTGGTCTGGCATATGTGAAACTCGCCCAGATCATGAGGCCGGTGATCAGGAGGCTCAGGAAACCAATGACCAAAGCGATCCCGTAAAGACCGACGTTGCGCTGAAATTCTGCACTGCTTTCTACAACGAGCGCAGATCCGTCGCGCAGCCGTATCACAATGATCAAATCATCGGTGAGAAGGGCTGCGCGCTGACCTGTTTGCCCCCGGTCAGACCTGCTGTACACGCTGAACGGCCTGTCGCCCAGAACGGCCCTGTAGATTTCGATAACAGGGACGAAAACCTCAATCGGGTTCTCCACCGGCGGCGTTGCCGCAAAATCTG
>JBCBOD010000057.1:0-23147 GCA_039821425.1 Pseudomonadota bacterium | reverse complement strand
GCAACCGTTTGGGGGCGCTTCAGACGCTGTCAACGTTGATGACAAACCACGCGGGATCGGAGGAAGCGCTTGAGGCGCGGGGGCGGGCCCGCTTGATCCTAGCAGAGTTCTACCGCCGTTTGATCAAGGACGGTGCAGATCTCAATACGGTGATCAAAAGCCACGAAGAGGTTGCCAGTGACTATCGCTTTTTCGAAGGTTTCGATGTCTACGCCGAGATGTTTGCGGATCACCTGTTGTCGGTCGGACTTTCGGGACGCGCGGCGCAGGAATACCGCCTGACCGGGGAGTATCTTGCCGCGGCGAAAAGCCTTGGGCTTTTCGAAACCCAATCCGAGCGGACCGACGCGTTGCGCCTGAAAGAGGCCGAAGCGCTTTTGGAAGGGGGGCAGATTGCAAGGGCAAAAGGCATACTGGAGGTGTCGTTATCCGTCGACGCGCCACGCATGGTGGCGCGGCTTGCATCGCTGCGTGCGGTGTATTTTGCGCGAACCGGCGAGACACTCAGCGAAGCCGAGGCGACATCTGCGCGCCCAAGCGGTTTCATCCGTGAGCTCGCAGAGCAGTACTTTGAAGCGGAACAATGGGACTTGGCGCGGTTGGAATACCTCAAACTGGCCCGGGTCATGGGCGACGATCTTGCCACGCCGGATGCGGTTAACCTGTTTCTGGCTGCGGAGCGCAGTGGGGATGCAGCCCTCTCAAAGGTGCTCGGCGATCTGGTTGCTCAGCGGCCCGATTTTGATCAGGCCTCTGTTGCCGCAGGGTTGAACATCGCTGCCGAAACGGACGACAAAATCCGCCGCAAAACACTTGACGCTGTTGTCGAGCGTGCGGAACGAGTGCTCATTGAAGTGGATGCGCTGGCCAGTGAAGGACCGCCGGATCCCGATGCTCTCCAAGAATAAACGGGTTTAATCTTGCGTTAACCGCCAACCGCAAGATCAAACATGAACACTCCTAAACCAAAAGAAGGACTTTGCTGACATGTCTATCTCTAACGCCATGCAGGCAAGTGTAAGCGGGCTTAAGGCGAATGCGTCGGCGGTCAGCGAGATTTCGGCCAATATCGCCAATGCCGGGACGGATGGCTACCGCCGGACATTTGCACAGATGGTGACCACAACAGTCACGGCGACGGGCGGCGGCGCGGCACCTGCGGGTGGCGTGCGCGCCGTGCAAACCGCCGAGGTAGACACCGATGGTCAGCTGCGCACCACGCAGCGCGCGACGGATATGGCAATCAGTGGTCCTGGGTTCTTCGTAGTCTCTAAGAACCCCAATGACCCCGATCAGGCGAACTATATGCTTACACGGGCCGGTTCGTTCCGCCCGGACGAGAATGGTAACCTCAAGAACGCGGCCGGGCTGTATTTGGCCGGGTTCCCTTATGACACGAGCGGGTCCTTGGGTGTCGTGGATCGCAATACCTTTGCGGATCTATCCACCGTCAACACCAGCAACATGACTGTTCAGGGGCAAGCCACATCGGAAATGTCGCTCGCCGGCAACCTGCCTGAGCAGGCAACGGGTCTTGCGACACCGGGCGATGCTTTTGTCAGTTCTGCCAGCTTCTATTCGCCCCTTGGGGCAACGGAGCGCTTGCAGTTTTCCTGGCAGCCAAGCGCCACAGCCAATCAATGGCAGCTGACGGTTAGCGACGGGACCGGCACCGACTACGGCTCCGTCGATGTGGCGTTCCATGATAGCGGCGCGTTCGCCGGGGCGCCGCAGACATATTCGGGCGTCGCTTCTCTGGCACCTGCACCCGCTGGGTTTGCCTTTGATACCGCGACGGGGATGGCCACGCTGACGGTCAACAACGGTGCCACCCCGCAGACCATCGAAGTCGCGCTTGGCGCCCCGGACTCCCTTGAAGGGATAACGCAGTTCTCAGGAGACTACTCGCCTCTGGACGTGACGAGCGATGGCAGCGCCAGCGGCACATTGGTTCGCACCGAGATTGACGACTCAGGCGACGTCTTTGGTGTCTTCGACAACGGTGGACGTCAGGCGTTGTTCAGCATCCCTCTTGCCGTGGTTCCCAACCCCAATGGTTTGATCGCGACGGACGCGAATGCTTACTTCCAGTCGCGCGATAGTGGTGCGTTTGAACTCGCCACCGCAAACGCCGGACCCACAGGGTCGATCACGTCTGGTGCCCTCGAGGGATCCAACGTCGAGATCGCCCAGGAACTGACGGACCTCATCACGACGCAACGGGCCTATTCTTCGAACGCCAAGATCATCACCACTGTGGATGAGATGCTCGACGAAACCATGCGGATCAAACGCTGATCTCGGCTAACCTGACAGAAGGAGCCCTAGTGTCATGGGCCTGACAAGTGCATTTGGGCTCAGCCGCAGTGGGCTGAGCACAGTCGAGAAATGGGCCGAAACGACATCGGCCAATATCGCCAACGCCGACAAGCCCGGCTATGCGCGCAAATCGGTACTGCGCAGCACCGACGACATGGGCATCGTATCAGTCAGCGGTATCCGGCGCGAGTCAGATGGCGCGATCGACCGAATGCACCGTATGGAACTGGCGCGCATGGGGCGGCAGGACGCTATCGCCTCAGGGGCGAACCTCTATCTGGGCCAACTCGGTGCGCCGGAAGACCCAAACAGTCTGTCCAATCGCATCGCCGATCTGCAAACAGCCATTGTTCAGCTTGCCAACGCCCCAGAACAGATCTCGCGGCAAAACGCAGCCCTCACGACGGCTGAAAGCCTAGCGCGCGATCTGAACGCAGCGGATGCGGCGCTGGACGAGGCGGCACTGACGGTTCAAGGGCGGGTCGCGGCCAGCGTCAATGCTGCGAACCTGGCGATTACGAAAGTGGCCGAACTCAATCAGCGCATAATCGGCGTTGAACCAGGCACCCAACAACATGCGATGCTGACCGACGAATTGAGCATCCAGTTGGATGCCCTTGCGGAACTGGTCGACACCCGCGCAGTGTTCGACGCAGCCGGGCGCGCATCGGTCTACACCGCCGATGGTAGCCCGCTGGTCGAAGACAACGCATACGAGTTGCTGTCGTTTGAACCGGCCACCTCGTCGGTGATACTCGACGGTCGGGATATCACTCCGGGGCGGTCTGGGGCGCGGGGCTTCTCTGAGGCGCGGCTCGCGGGCGAAATTGAGCTGTTGCGCGATGTTTTTCCACAGGTTCAGCGTCAGCTCGATGAGATGTCGCGCGGCCTGATGGTGGGTTTCGAGACGGCAGATGCGACGGTGACTGCGGGCGTAGCGGGGCTATTCACTGATGATGGCGCGGCCTTTGATCCGGCGAACTTCACCGGTCTTGCTGGACGGATCAGCGTCAACGACGCGGTGCGCCCGATTGCCGGCGGCGATATCTGGCGCCTGCGGGACGGGATTGCCGCAACCACCGAAGGCCCGCCCGCGGACCCAACGCAACTTGCCCAGTTCGTTACCATGATGGAAAGCCAGCAAACCTTCGACGGTGCCGCCGGGCTTGGGACAGCCTCGACGCTAAGCGAGTTTGCCGCGGCACTTGGCGCCGACCAACAACGCGTGCGCACCGATGCCGAGGAACTGCGCGAGAAGTTTAAGAACAGCGCCGCCTCCCTTGAGGCGACGCGCAGCAGTCTGTCGGGTGTCGATGTTGATGATGAGCTTCAGCAATTGATCCTGATTGAACAAAGCTATGCAGCCAACAGCCGTGTGATCACCGTTGTCTCGGAAATGGTCGATACCCTGCTTGCCGCCGTCTAGGAGCCTTTCGCGTGACCGTGATCCACAATCCATCGACCCTGACCACCGCCAACCTTCGGCGCGAAATCGCTGCCGACATCGATGGTCGGCTCAACCAGGCTGCAAATGAGGCGTCAACCGGCAAAAAGGCCGATCCATTCCGCGATCTCGGCACGGGTTCCGTTGAGCTTTTATCGCTTCGGTCGGGGTCGATCCGGCTGGACGGGTTTATGAAAAGCAATGCGCTTCTAGGCAACCGTATGGACGTAATGGCCAACACGCTCAGCGAGTCCCGCGAGACACTGCAAGGATTCTTGGAGGCCGCGGTTAGTTTCCGTGAGTCCCAGCAACCCATCGGCACGGTACTTCAGGAAAGCGCGCGCGCCGCCTATGCCCAACTCGCGACCCTGTTGAACACGCCATACCAAGGGGCGCAGCTTTTTGCAGGGACCGAGAATACCGGCCCAACGCTGCAAAAATTCAGCGAGACGAACCCAGCCACTGGCCTGTCGCCAGAAGATATCATCAACGGTATCATCGGAGGCGGGTTCGCTGATGCCGCCGATGCATTGGCAAAGGCCGGCGAGGTCGCAACGGTGTTTGACAGTGCGAACACAGCCGCGCCGCTTACGAATTTCGAAGCGACGTTCTTCAATGGAACGCCGCTTGAGGCCGCTCCGGGCGTGCCGTCACCGCGGCAGACGGCGCTGATCGATAACGGTATGGTGCTGGAGTACGGCGTTCAGGCGAACGATCCGGCGTTTCGCACCGCGCTGCAAGGGTTGGCAATGATTGCCGCGATTGATCCGTCGACGATCGCGGATCCGGGCGCCTATGAGGCTTGGGTCGGTGCTGCCATCGACACTGTGGGGCAGGGCCTTCAGCTTCTGGATGCGGTTGAAACCCGGCTTGGTGGGGAGCAAAGCCTGCTTGAACAAACCCTGGGCAACCAAAAGGTGCGGGCAGACCTCTACGAACAACAGCTTGGTGTTCTGGAGGGCGTTGATCCCTATGAGGCCGCAAACCGTGTGACGCTACTGTCGACCCAGCTTGAGGCGACCTATGCGATCAACGCGCGGCTGTCGCGGCTGACCTTTCTGAACTTCATGTAGATTTAGCGGCGGCGGCTCTAACGGGTCGTCGCCTGTTGTCTGTCGAACGCGTCGGCGCTTAGCCGGTAGCCGCGGCCTGGGACCGTTTCGATATAGGCCGAACCTGTCTTGGTCACCGCGTCAAACTTCTTGCGGATTTTGCAGATATAGACGTCCACCACCTTGTCGAATGGCGGCACCTCAGCCACCGCATAGACCGAGTCGTAGATTGCGGCTTTCGAGACAACGCGTCCCGCATTCAACGCAAGCTGTTGGAAGATCTCGTGCTCTTTGCTGGACAGGCGCACTCGCGAGCCGTCGATTTCGGGATCCCGCCCATCAAGGAAAGCGGTGACCGCGCCGACCCGAACCTCTTTCGTGATGTGGCCTTTCGCCCGCCGGATCGTCGCGTTGATCCGCGCTTTCAACTCAAAGCCCTTGATCGGGATCACCATATCTTGGTCCGCACCCAGATTGATCGACTGGGCCGCCGCCGCAGCGCTTCGGAAGTCGCGCATCACCACGATGGGATGCGCACATGCCGCAGAGCGAAGGGCATCGATCTGTTCGGCCAGCTGGTCTGTTTCAGCCAGCAGGAAGCCTGCTGCCATCGTGCCGTCTCCAGTCAAAAGCGATAGGTCGCGCTTGAAGAATGCCGCGTCGATGGGAACCAGTGTGAAACCAGCGTTGGCAAGTTCGGTGCCAAGCCCCGCCATCCGTTCGCTACGGGGCTCGTGAACATAAAGCTGCATGAATACCACGCGTCCTTGTTACACCCCCTATATAAGAATAGATCATGACTGAAGATCTATATCAAGAATAAAATAATTTTAATCTTGACATTGTGAAGAATAAAAGTAGTTTTTGCGTGCAGCAGGCGCATGGAGGCGCATATGATCAATCCAGTTGATGTTATGGTCCGGGTGGCCGCACTCCTCTTATCGGTGGTTTTGGTGCTGATACCGGCCACAGCCGGGGCGACCGCGCGGATCAAGGATGTCGCCACGTTCGAAGGTGTGCGGGACAACCAGATCGTAGGCTACGGCCTTGTCGTTGGTTTGAACGGAACGGGCGACAGCCTGCGCAACAGCCCATTCACCGAAAAGTCCATCGTCGGCATGCTCGAACGGCTGGGGGTCGGGAACCTGGAAGGCTATGACCTGCGCACCCGGAACGTTGCGGCGGTGATGGTGACGGCAACACTGCCGCCGTTTGCGCGGCGCGGCGCACGCATTGATGTTGTTGTGTCCTCCATGGGCGATTCAACCAGTTTGCGGGGCGGGACACTAATCGTTACGCCACTGACGGCGGCAGATGGCAACGTCTACGCCGTGGCACAGGGGCCGATCGCGGTGGCTGGGTTCGCCGCTCAGGGGATTAACGCCTCGGTTGTCCAGGGCGTGCCTACAGCCGCACGGATCGAAAACGGTGCGACCGTTGAAAACGAGATTGCATTCGACTTCGACAGCCTGAGCAGTATCCGACTGGCTTTGCGCTCTCCTGACTTTACAACGGCGTTGCGGATTGAGGAGGCTATCAACGAGACGCTTGGCGGCGAACAGGCTGATGCAATTGATTCCGGCACGGTGGTTGTCAGCCCGCCCGCCCGGGCTGATCTGCCCGAACTCATGGCGCGGATCGAAAATCTGCGGATCGAACCGGACACGATTGCCAAGGTGGTGATTGATGCCCGCTCGGGCACCATCGTGGTCGGGGCGAATGTGCGCATCAGCGAGGTGGCGATCAGCCAGGGTGGGCTGACGGTTTTGATTCGCGAGGATATCGTGGTCTCACAGCCCGAGCCGTTCTCAATCGGGGAAACCGTTGTCGTTCCCGACACGATTGTTGAGGTGCAAGAGCGCGAGGCCCAGTTTGCCGTTCTTGAGGGCGGTTTGCCGCTGCAACGACTTGTGGATGGGCTAAATGCTCTCGGCGTTGGCGCGACGGAAACGATCTCGATCCTGCAGGCGATCAAGGCGGCAGGGGCCCTGCACGCCGATCTTGAGATTATCTGATGCCGACCGACGCGATCGGATCGCCGACACCCGTATCCAACGCGGTCCGCGATGGCATGCCGTCGGGTGCCAATGCTGCCTCCAAAGAGGCGTGGGCCGCGCAAGAGTTTGAGGCGGTGTTTCTGACACAGGCGATCGACGAGATGCTCAAGACCGTCAAAATCGGTTCGATGGGCGGTGGGCACGCGGAAGAGACTTGGCGCGGTTTCCTAGCAAAATCCATTGCCGATGAAATTGCGCAATCGGGTGTGACCAACATTTCTGGCGGCGTCACCACGGCCATTTCGGCCTACGGCGAGCTTTCCCCTACACAAGGCGATGAGACAGGAGGTTAGAATGGTCGACAAGCATGGACATATCGAAACGGTTCGGGGCATGACGAAACTGATCAAGCGTGAAATGGCGGTTCTATCAGAAAACGACCCCGATCAGTTGCGAGACCTTGTCGAACAGAAGGAAACGCTTGCGGCACGGCTCGAAGCGGCAGGTCCAGAGATTGAGGCCTTTCTGGCGCGAGGGGATGCGCGGGCGCATACTCTGCGCGGGGCCTTGGCTGATCTGCAGCAGCACCTAAAGCGCAACTCAGGCCATGTCTCGTACATGGCACGGGCATGCGCCGAACTGGTTGCCGAGCTGACGCGTAACGCCACAGCGGACTCTTTGCGCGGTCTTTACGATCGCAAGGGGCAGACCACAGCCGAACTGTCACGTCCGCGGGATGTCGATCTTTCTCTCTGAATCGTTAACCCAGGCTTAACCACGCCGAACAACCTCCTTTGCGTGGGCGAAAGCTCATCTCCTGTCAGAAGACGGGACACCAACGCTAGAAGCACAGGAGAATGACTATGGCTTCAATCCATACAAACGCGGCGGCCATGAATGCCCTCGCAACCCTTCGCGACGTCAACAACAGCCTGACCGAGACCCAGAACCGTGTATCGACCGGTTTCAAGGTTCAGACTGCGAAGGACAATGCTGCTTACTTCTCGATCTCTGAGACGATGAAAAGCGATAGCGGCATGTACAAGGCCATCGATGAAGGTCTGACCCTGACCAAAAACTCGATTGCAACGGGCCGCCTTGGTGCGGAAACCGTTGCTGACCTCGCTCAGAGCTTTGTTGAGCGTGTCGCCTTTGCCCAGGAAAACAACATTGACCGCGCCAAGGTTCAGCAAGAACTCGATGAGCTGGTCAATCAGATGGATACCACGATTTCACAGGCCACCTTTAATGGTGTGTCCATGGTCGAAGGTGGTGCTGACGTCACGGTTGTGACCGGTATCACGCGGGTTGGTGGCTTTGCCACCACCAGCATGACTGTGTCGCCTGTTGATCTCGCCGCTGTCTCGACAGCGCTTGGTGGCATCGACGTGGGCACCTCGACCGACCTGGCCGCTGATCTGGCCACAGCCGAGACGCAGCTGGCCGCAGCGCTTGATGCGGCGACCTCGCTCGGGATCGGTGAAAAGGCTGTCGAGACGCAGCAGGAGTTCCTAAAGGCCCTGACTGAACGTCTGGACAACGGGATCGGCGCGATGGTTGACGCCGACATGGAAGCGGAAGCAGCCCGTCTGCAGGCACTTCAGGTGCAGCAGCAGCTCGCAACTCAGTCCCTGTCGATCGCCAACCAGGCACCGCAGAACATCCTGAGCCTTTTTCGGTGATCTAGCACCGGAAGTGGAGCAGGGCGATCTGATCGACCCTGACTCCGTACCATAGCCTGTCTCGCGGCGTCCCAGACCACCGGGGCGCCGCATCCCCAGGCTATGCCTGAGAGAACCCAGGTTCAAAGGAACGCAGAAGCAATGAGTATCGCAGCTTACAAGCAAAACATCCGCCAAGTGGAAGCACCGCGCGACATCGAACGCCGTGTGCTGTCGCGGATCACCTCTGACATCGAGACCAAGAAAGACGAATTCGACGCCGCCGAAACCCGTTCGGTTCGGTTGAGTGTTCTGGCCAATGGCCTGGGACTCGCTCTCGCCGAGAACCAGCATTTTTGGATGGCGCTTAAGCACGACCTGGCAGACCAGGACAACCAACTGCCAACGGAACTGCGGGCATCGCTGATTTCGCTGGCGCTTTGGGTGGAACGCCAAACCAACGGCGTGATCTCTGGCGAGGCCAAAGTGGCACCGCTGGTATCCATCAACCGCTCTATCACAGATGGCCTGCGCGGTATTTCATCCGTCGCTGCAGTTGAGGGTGTTTGAGCCATGCCTTTGAAGCTGAACCTTAAACCCGGTGAACGCCTTGTTATTAATGGGGCGGTGATAAGGAATCCTGATCGCCGCCACGTCCTGATGGTAGAAACGCAAAGCGATGTGATCCGGGGCAAAGACCTGTTGGAACCGGACGCGGCCGCGACGCCCGTCAGCAAGGTTTACTACCTGATCCAGACCGCGTTGACCCAGGCTGAGACCCGCGACAAGCTTGTGCCGGTGATCCAACGAGATCTGGCGACGCTGGCCACGGTCTTTGGGGGCGCAGAGGTCGCACACATCTTTGAAGCCGCGAACTATGTCAGCCAAAGTGACTTCTACAAGGCGCTGACCGAGCTTCGGCCCGTCTTGCGGCATGAAGAAGTCCTGATCCAAAGATCTTCGCAACGCCCACCGACAAACGCAGGCGTACCGACAGAGGCGCGGCCATGATACCGATTGCCGGTCTGGATACCTCAACGGCGCTGACCCTTGTGGATGCCACACGGGACCGGCAGATTGAGGTGCTGCGAAGCGCGCCCGAACACGCGCGTGCGATCACCGCGTTTCGGGAACGCATCGCAGATATCCAGACGGCAGAACAGCTGATCGACGACCGCGAGCTTTACGTGTTCGTCATGAAATCCTTTGATCTGGAAGATCAGATTTTCGGAAAAGCGCTCATCCAGAAACTGCTGGAAAGCAATGTCGATGACCGCACCGGCCTTGTGAACCGCCTGACCGACGCGCGTTTCCGCGAGATGCACGACACGCTCGGCTTTGGCGAAGACGGAATTGGCAACACCAACGTGCTGGACGCGCGTTGGCGCGAAGACATGGTTGATCGGTATCTAGAAGCGCAGTTCATCGCGGACGTTGCCGATCAGAACAACAATGTCGCCGCCGTGCTGGAGTTCCGCAACAAGGCGTCTGAAATCGAGACGCCGATCGATATTCTGAAGGACGCCGATACTGCGGCGTTCATTCGCCGCGCGCTGGGACTTCCCGACGCAATCGCGCAGGTGAACATCGACCGCCAAGCGGAACTCATCGCTTCGCGGCTCGACCTTGAGACACTGTCTGACCCCGAAGTGGTCGACAAGCTCGTGCGCAAGTATGTGGCGCTGAGCAACGTATTTGACACTCAGCAGGTGACGCAGAATGCCGCCGTTCAGCTGATGCAAAGCGCAGTGGTCGCCGGTGGATCGTTTCAACCGATCGCCTTGGATATCTCTGCGGTAAGCCGCCTTTCCACTCAAGCGCGTTCGCTTTGAACCCGGGAGGCACCATAGCACTAGTACAGAATGTCGGCCGGCTCTAACCAGAGCCCTTACGCACCAAAACCACAGTAGTCGCAGACGCGATGCGATCACCCCCGGCGACGACGCCGGACCTGCCAGAGCCGCCCGGTTCCGGCACGCGCTAGGGCTTTGCTTTCCGGTTGGGGAAGTGATGACGATGCTTTATTTTGAGTTGGACACCGGAGAAGCCGCTGTCGCACCGAATGCAAGCGAAATTGATAGCACCGCGCTTGGGGCACGGTATGTCAGTTATCGCAATGACGCTCGGTTTGAGGCCCATATCGACGAAATGGATCCGGGGCTCATTGTCTGGCCCGGTGGCGACCTTGCAGAACGCCGCGATGATCGGTTCGGCTTTGAGTATGACGACCTTTACAACGACACGGTCGATCGGCCTGGTCTGACAGAGATGATGGCGTTTGCGGTGTCACAGGATGCCGCCCTGTCGGTTGTCCTGCCGACCGTGCGATATCTTGGGCGTGAAAACGACCTCAGAAACGATGTCCAAGGGTTCATGGAAAAGCTCTTGGGCGGGGACTATGGCCCCTTGCCGAACGAACTGATCCTCGAAGTTGGGAGTGAATACTACGCCTACTTCGAAGACGGCGCGGAGAGCGCAGAAACTCACTACGCCACGCTTGCTGACATCATGGTCACAGAGATTGCATTGTCGTTGAACGATACGACGGTGAACCCAGGCGGTTTTGACGTGACGATTGCTGTTCAGGCCGGGCGTGAGTTGGCGCGGGATGCAGATATCCGTGATGGGCTCAGTGACTATGCGCTGCAAAACACCGAGATGGTAATCCATCATCGGTTCCCGGTTCAGACGCAGGGATTTGATGGCCGGATCGATGACCAGATAGAAATCAACGATGCTTGGGAGCAGGATGTCCAAGACGCCGGCGGTGATGAACCCGAGATGTTGGTTTCGGCTTGGAACGTGGCGCAAATCACACGCGGGTCTGCGCTGTCGATGTTTTTGAACGAGAACGATGACGTCGCTGAGAGCGATGTCGATCTTGAAGCGCGCAACCATGTCGAGTTCGAGAGATATTGGCAGTCGCTCCTTAAGGACTATGACTATGGCGCGCGCCACCCAGGCCTGATTTTGGAAGGTTTCTCCACTTTTGCCGAGGCTGGGATGGATGCTGGTGCCGTGTTTGGCGTTGACGTCATTCATCCGGGGCGCTTGTCCTGGCGGGACGAGCAGGGCGACGACCATCTGTTTGCCGGTGGCGAAATGCTCAAGATGATCTACGAAAGTGTTGAGGGCACGCGCGCGCTTGCCTCTGATGAAGACTATGATCGCACCGCATCCGCGACGACCTATGCGTTTGAAGGGGACGACAAGCTCATTGTCTTTGTGGCTGCGGGTGCAGACGCGAGCACCGAGGTCGGGATAGAGATCGATGGTCTCGGCTCAGACTACGTTTCGGTGTTCGCAGATAGGCTTGCAATTGGTGAGAACGCGCATTGGATGACGGATTTTGGTATCGTTGATAACCCACATGTGGACGAAAGCCCCGAAGCCGGAACCTATGCGCCCGGGGCGCGCACTGAAGCCGAAGTTTCGGTCTATGACGACGCGGTCGTGGTGCAACTGGGCGCGCATGAGGTGGTTCGGTTGGCCTTCGCGAAAACCACGGATGCCGCGCACGAGTTGAGCGAGGTGTCTGAGGGGGATGAGGTTTTGCTGCAACTCGCAGATCTGCCCGTGCTGACACCACCACCGGGTAGCGGTGTGGGCGATTTGGGACAATCTGCCTTGTCTGGCGAAGGTGAGGGGGAGCTAGATGCTGGTTGGGCAGGCGGAATGCTGGGAGGTTTGATTTTGCCCTTGCTCTTGCTTCTCCTTTGATTCGACGTGCGCAACAGCGGTTTCGCCGCTGACCATACGTTAACTTTTTCGGGCTGACTCCACTCTTCTGTTTGGAGCGAGGGACGACAAAAAGCTAGGCGTTTTCGCTTGTATTCCGGTGCTGGGCTAGCAGAAGCACGAGTTGAGAGATCAGGGACACCTGTGACGGGTCCATCGTTCTTTGCAGAACAAAAAGAAGCTTTCGGCCGTCCTCGGTGGAAGACAAGTGATCCAGGCCGTTTGAAACGCTGCTTGTGTCAGGAATGACTTCGATCTCTGCAATCAGGCGTGATGCAGGTACACCCAGGGCATGTGATAGCTGCATGAGCCGGGACACGGACACCTTGTTTGTGCCTTCTTCGTATCGTTTGATTTGTTGTACCGATACTCCTGCGGCTGTCGCCAGATCCGCCTTGGTCAATCCGCCTTGCTTTCGGTAGCTGCGCAAGACCTCTCTGAGCGCCCGATCATATTCCGCGGGCGTCAATGGCGCCCCGATCATACGCTCCAAATTCTTCTTCATAGCAATCCCCTAGAACGTTTGGTCTCGGAAAGAGCGAAAGCCGCCTGCGCCGAAACCTACTCACAACACAACCACCACTTTCTTTGATGAACCCCGCTATAGGGTCTGTGGTGTATCACTCTTTTTGGTGTCGCACGCGACCAACATGCGGTGCCAATTTTCATCTTGCTGCGGCAGGTACCCCCCTCGGCCGACGAGCAGCACTCCGCATGAACGCAAAGGCCCAACACTCCGACAACGAGCGTTTTGTGCTGCGGCAGCGGCGTAAGCAATCTGTTAAATTTTTGACCAAATGGTAACATTTTTCATATGGTTCTGGATGACGTTTCACCCATTGGCATTGGATCGCCGGACACCCGGCGACGTCGTTTTGTCCACTCTTGAACAGCCAAGCAGCGATTTTCGCGCCCTTTTTGGTAGAGTGTCCCGCGTGGGCTGATTGTGTTGAAAGACTCTGCTTGAGCGACGCGTCGGCTGCTTATTCACTTCCCTTGAGGCAAGGGAGGTCTGGCGATGATGGAGCCAAGGCAGGTGGCGCAGAGCGCGCTGTTCTACGAGCTCTCGATCGAGGATCATGTGTCACCGGATCATGTGTTGCGCGCGATGGACCGGTTCGTCGATCTCGGCGACATGCGCCGACATCTGGCGCCGTTCTACGGCACGACAGGTAGGCCCTCGGTCGATCCCGAGCTGATGATCCGGATGCTGATCGTTAGTTACGCCTTTTGGATCCGGTCGGAGCAGCGGCTTTGCGAGGAGGTACATCTCAATCTCGCGTATCGCTGGTTTTTGTCGCCTCGATCTGAGCGATCCGGTGCCCGACCACTCGACCTTCTCGAAGAACCGGCATTGACGGTTCCGAGATAGTGACCTCTTCCGGCACCTGTTCGAGAGCGTCGTCGCCCGCTGTATCTCCGACGGCCTTGTCGGAGGTCAGACCTTCGCTTCGGATGCCAGCCTGATACGGGCGGATGCAAACAAGCAGTACGCAGCGGCCAAGGACGACTCAGGCCCTGTTCGCGACAGGGGACACCGTCAGAAAACGCCTCCATCGAGATGTTCAACGGGCGGTTTTGAGAAGAATTTGTGAACAGACATTGGTTCATGGGCCCTGAAGATACGGCCGAAAAGTTGGAGGCTTGGCGTAGAGACTACAACGAAGAAAGACCGCACAGCGCCATTGGGAACAACGTCCCAGCAGCGCTGATGAAATTGTCAGACGCATCCAGCCCGTCTGTGTGATTAAAGTACGGAAAATCTAACCACAGGCGGGGACAATTCCGGTAGCACAGCAGAATGGCGGAAACTCTGATAACTGCCGAGCGCACGTTGGTTAGCACATCATGACCAGATATAGGTCAAGGGTGAGTTCCAATTGAGTTTTTGGCATCGGTCAAAACAATGCTTCATTGCCTGTTGTTAACCATCGACCTTGCCAAGTTAACCCGCCGTTAACCAGCGAAAGCAACCTCCCCAAGGCGCACCTTTGGAGACAGAGCATCGTTGCAACTATTGGAATGGTTTAATCAGACGTCTGAATTTGCCACAGACGGAATCATTGTATTTGAAGATGGGCCACAGCGAACAGTCTTCTGCAATGATGCGTTTTGCGAGCAATCCGGCTACGCGCGAAACGAAGTGATAGGTCAACCGCCGCACTTGTTTCTTGGGAGTAGCTCAGATGAAGGGACCAAACCTCTAATAGCAGGCACGCCGACCGCCAAACAAAGAGTTTTCAAGCGCCTCCAGAATTTTCGAAAAGACGGTAGACCGTATCTTGTGAACCTTGCACTGCAACGGGTCGCCTGCGCTAGTGAGCGAAAACAGTATTGGATTGGTCTTCAAAATGATCTTTCTAGGACTGAAAGTAACGAGCACAGACTTGCTATGGCTCAGACAGAGGCAGGGCTGTTTGAAAAGCGTTTGTGGGACGCAATTGAAGCCCTTCCAGATGCGTTTGTCATGTACGACAAAAACGACCGTCTCATCGCATGTAATGACAAATATAGAGAATTCTACGCTGCTTCCGCGGACGCAATTTTTCCCGGTGCACACTTTCAGGATATCGTGCTTTGTGGCATCAAGAACGGCCAGTATCCGGAAGCTGTGGGGCGCGAAGAAGAGTGGTTGGACGAATGGCGCGCCCGGCACAGAAAACCGGCACAACCCATTGAAAGACAGTTATCAGATGACCGTTTCATTGTGCTGCATGACGTCATCACGGACAACGGGGATTTGGTTGGGCTCCGCACGGATGTAACAGAACTTCACAAGCAAAAGAAACAGCTCGAAGAACAGATGAAGTTCGTTGAGTTGTTGCTCAACCGAAACCCGGCAATCGTCATGTCACAAACCCGGAATTGGGCAATCCAAACCTGCTCCGATGCATGGACCCAACAGTTTGGGTACAGCCGGGAAGAAACTGTCGGTCGCGATCTTACGGACTTTATGCCGACAGAGGATGCGAAGGTAAGCAAGACGTTCCGTGAAAGTGACCTTCTGGGTAGCTCCGGTCCTCCAATCGTCAAAAACGTCCTGACTTTGCTGACCAAGCAAGGCGAAAGGCGGTCTGTCGAGCTTCAGTCGATCATCGAAAACGAAGATGGCGATTGGCGCAACATCATCGCCATGACCGACATATCACCGATTGTGCGCGCCAGAGATGAACTCCAGCGGCTCGTTGAGAATGATGAGCTCACCGGTCTGAAGTCCAGACGAGGGCTTCGGCGTAGATTCACAGATGGTGAGAGAAAAACTGACTACGGATTCTTTCTCATCGATCTTGACTACTTCAAATCTGTAAACGACGGGTATGGCCATGAGGCGGGCGACCGGCTTTTGCAAGCCGTAGCAGACAGTCTTGTTGACATTACGGAGACCGTTGGCTGCCCATTTAGACTTGGCGGTGAAGAGTTTGCCGTCGTCCGCCCCTGGGACGGGTGGGCCGAAGCTGCGTTATTCGCGGAAGAGCTTCGCAGGAAACTCGAACAAGCCTCAGTCTTGTTTCAAGGCAAACTTATCCAGCGCACAGCCAGTATTGGTTACATTGAGGTTAAGGAAAACGACGAGCTTTCGACAGCGATGCACCTGGCAGATCTTGCGCAGCGCGAGGCCAAATCGTCAGGGCGAAACAAGTCGCTGCCGGCGGACGCGGAGATGCTGCGTTCGTTGGAGCGGCGAGGCGCCTTCATCGGAATTGACCACATTCAGGCGGCTCTGGACGCAGGCGAGTTCTACTACGACGTTCAGCCGATCGTACATGCTGGCAATGACCGCATCGCCGGGTTTGAGGCTCTAATTAGATGGCAAAAACCCAATGGCGATATCGTAATGCCGGACATGTTTATAGAGCCATTGCATGAAGTTGTGCGTCAGCCATTTTTTGGAAAGCTGAAAAACGATCTTCGCGTTGATGTTGTCAAAAGCTTGGCTCAGTTCAAAGGCCGATATGTTGGGTTCAACTTTGTGCTTGAAGAGATTGCACATCCAGGTGCGGCCGAGAAGATCTACAAGGCATTTTGCGGAACGATCGAGGAAAGTAACATCCGAATACTCATCGAAATCTCTGAGCGAGCTTTTCACTCGCGCGTGGACTCAGAGATGCTTATCGGCGAGTTGGAGAAATTACGCGATATGGGCTTTCTCATAGCGCTCGATGATTTCGGTGTTGAATCCAGTAACATACAGAGACTGCAACAATTCCCAATCGATGTCGTGAAACTCGACAGAAGCCTAATTCGCGAGCTGGTCGACAACGAACGACAGCGAACAACGGTTTTTTCCATTGCACGCATGATCGAGAACCTTGGACTAACGTGCATTGTCGAGGGCGTCGAAACAGAACAGCAGGCCCAAATGCTTCAAGAGATGGGGCTAGTCGTCCATCAGGGCTTCTTTCACGCGAGACCAATGTCGCCTGAGGCAATTGTTGCACGTCAGCAGGACAAAGGCGGCCAACCCGACGCGGTTCACGGCGACGCAAGCGCACCTTGCGGTGTGTCGAACCCTACGCCCAAGGCACCGCGTCAGGGCGCTGACCCTGAACCCAACTCTCCCACATCGCCCGACAAAGAAGCTCAAACCCCTCCAATTGAAGAGCGACCGGCGCTGGATTGATCGCGCACGCGAGATCGCTCGACAGCCGCGCGCATAAGCAAATTCTCTTCGACAGAAAGCGCAATTTCGATGGAACAATCACTAGCATTGACCGCATCGGCATTGTGGATCTCTTTTGCGTTCTTCGCACAAGGACTGTCGCAAGGCGCGTCGCGGCTTCTAATCTGGTCAACGTTTGCGGTACTGATGTGCTATTTTGGATGGCGCGTCGCCTTCACTATTCTTCCCTTCTGGCACGACGCGGACATCTTCGTGGTTTGGGTCCTGATCTTCCTGGCCGCTGAGATTCTCAGTGTCGCGGATTTCCTTCAATGCTGTGCATTCAAAAGCTTGTCCTCCGCGCGCCAAAAAACGACTCGTCACCGCGTGCTACCCAGGTTTTCGGCTAAGCGGCATCGGTCGACGGTTGATCTGCTTATTCCGACTTATAGCGAACCGGTTGAACTGCTGCGCAAGACTCTGATCCGAGCGAAAGAGATCGATTATGATCACCTGACCATCAATTTGCTGGACGATGCGCGAAGAAATGAAGTCAAAGAGCTGTGTCGTGAGCTTGGCGTCACCTACTTCTCGCGCGCCGATAACGTCGGCGCTAAAGCCGGCAATATGAACAATGCCTTGCCGCAACTAAAGGGTGAGTTTCTGGCAATTCTCGACGCCGACTTCTTGGCATTTGAGAACTTTGCCAAAGCAGCACTTCCCTATTTCGATGATTCAGCTGTGGGATGCGTGCAATTCCCGCAGACGTTCTACAATCCTGATCCGTCTCAGATTAACTCAGGGCTTTTTGCGACGTTCAAAGACGAGCAATGGCACTGGTTTCGGCGGGTCCTTCCAGAGCGCGACCTCTTGGACCTCGCCACGTCTTGCGGAAGTTGTTCGTTTGTCCGTCGGTCTGCTCTTGAGGCGATCGGGGGGCGGTTTCCTGAAGAGACGATTACCGAGGATTTTGACCTGTCACTTCGGTTCTTGGAACGAGGTTTCGTAACGCGGTACGTAAACGAGACTGTCGCGATCGGACTGTCCCCGTTCACAACGCAAGACTTCTTCAAGCAACGTCAAAGGTGGGCGCTTGGCAATCTTTCTGCGTGGCGTCGCGCGTTTTTGTCCAGAAAGAAGATCAGGCTTTATGAACTGCTGCTGATTTTTGAATGGAGGATTGTGAGTCTACCTGCCCGTGTTGTCACCTTCCTGGGTCCGGTCGTCGTCCTGCTGTTTGACCTGTGGCCGCTCAAAGTCACATCCTTTTCTGAGTATGCGCTGTTCACGGTTCCGTTTATCTTCCTGCTCTGCTCGTTTGAGGCCAGCAGCGGCCCGCGATCTGCTTTCGGGTTTATTGCATCCCAAGCTCGGACGATTGGAGTTGCTTTGGTTTTAGGCGTGCAATTCCTTCTTACACCATTGGTGAGCAACAAGCTCGGGTTCAGCGTAACACCCAAGACCGCCGGAAAGCAGGGTGCAGATCGCTTCTTCATGATCATTTTCTTGAGCGCTCTCCTTTCCGCAGGTGCGCTTGCGGTCGGACTGTACCGCTACGCAGAGGCGGACGCGGTCTCACACACACTGGAAGTCGTATTGGCATGGCAAGCATACAACTTGTTGCTTGTTTCAGTCGCGACTTGGATGTTCAGACCAACCGTAGCCAAACGTATGAGCGAACGGTTTTTGCCGATTGATTGTCTGGAAGTGGACGTCGCAGATACCAAAGGTGCCTTCGTAGCGACGGCAGACACTATTGACGTGTCAGAAGGAGGAATGAGACTTCGCTCACAGCAGGCTCTGAATAGCGAACGATACAAAGTGCTATTTGACAACGAATGGGCCGATGTTGAAGTCCTTCGATGTGTTAGAATAAGCGCGAGTGAATGGCACATCTCCTTGGTGTTTTCGGACCCCAACGCTGTATCTGACCATATTGTAAGGCTGATCTACTCGCAGAGCTTTAAAGCAGAGATCCTTTGAAGTGCGTGCTGTGTAGCCGAAGCGCGCACAGGTCTGACAAGTCTCTCTGGACGTGTCGCGGTTTGATGCCGCTCCTTTGATAGAATGTATTGCGGCTTTGCTTGGTTCCGGATTTCTGTCTCATCTCCACTCCCGGGTGGTTACGATGTGCCAGAAACCCTCCCTTATCAAATCGACCTAAACTGTCCCAATGGTGCTGACGTCGGACAATGGGCGCTGCGAGTAGAACGATGGATAGGAACGCGAAAATTCAAGTCGCTCAGTCCGGCACACCAACTTCTGCTAAAGCGGCCAGCCATCGGTCACGCGGCGCGGCAACCGTCCAATTCCGAGCATTGGTTTCAACTTCTCGCGCAAGCGTCCAATCCGGGTATCGCTCGAGAAACGACCGGGCCGCCATCTGAGCCGCCACGCGGTCCTGAAGACACAAATGAACGACCGAAAGCAGCTTCAGCGCCTCAGGTGGGATCACAGGGATCGCCTGCAGGACGTCCAATGCGCCCTCGCAATCGTTGCCCTGCCATGCGGACCAGGCGCGCATCCAAAGCGTCACGGTATCCTGGATCGGGTCGATGCGTGCGACGCGTTCCAGCACCCTATGCACATCGTCGAGACGGTCGGAATAGATATAGGCCTGCGCCAGCGCGTTCAAAACGGTGATCGACGATGGGTTCAACGCAGCCGAGACTTCTAAAGCCGCGACTGATCGCTCGATCTCACCCTGCTGCATCAGCACCCGGCCCAAAGCGAAATGTGTGATGTAGTTCTGCGGAGCCAGTTCCACGGCGCGCCGCGCGAGCGTCTCTGCCTCGGTGAGCAGGTCTTCGGTGCTTTCGCCCGACCAGCCGAAGCGCACACCGATCCTCAGCATCAATGCGCGGCCGACATATCCCCATTCCGACTCCGGGAACCTTTCAATCGACTCCTGCGTCAGGGCGAGCGCATCGATCCAGCGGTCCGGGCCCGGCGCGGATTGAAACAGCACCCGAACGCGCTTGTCGAGGATCAGCGCATCGGCCTGGCCTTCGGGCCGCGCCGCCGCCGCGTTGATTGCGACGACCGAACTGCTGATGGCGTGCGCGACGCGGTAGGCAATCGTGTCGTTGACGTCGAACATGTCCTCGAGCGGCACCTCGAAACGATCGACCCACACATTGGTGAGATCGCTGGCATCGATCATCTGAACCGAGATGCGCAGGGTGCCATTTTGGACAACATGGCTGCCTTGCACGAGGAAATTCGCGCCCAACTGCTCTGCGATGTCGCGCAGCGGTGCCGATGTATCCCGAAAGCCGAAGCTCGAATGGCGGGCGATCACGTCGAATTCGGAGTAACGTGCCAATGAATTGATGATGTCTTCGCTGACGGAATCCCCAAGGGGCAGCGCAGGGTCCGAAGGTCCAAGGTCCTCAAATGGCAGGACCGCAATTACGGATCGAGAAGACAAGCGATGATCGGCCCCTGTGGCCCAAAGAACCGCGAGCGCCAGCATGCCCAGGGCGGCAGCGACGCCCCCGATGGTCCACCAACGACTGTGCGCCGTGGCCGCCACTGGCGGTTGCGCCTCCGATACCGCCAGTCTGTAGCCCCTGCGCGGGATCGTCTCGACGATGGTTTTATCGCAGTCGCCAAGCGCCCTTCGAATTTCCGCGATGCATTGCGCCAGGCCTTCATCCCCACCCTGTCGTTCCTGCCAAATCTCAGCCACAAGGGCCGCACGCTCGACCACTTCGTTTGGCTTCGACGCCAGCAAACGAAGTACTTCGCGCGCCTGAAATCGCAGCGGTATCTGGTGTCCCCGCGCATCGGTGAGACCGCCTTTTTCAAGATCGATCGAGATGTCACCGAGCTGAATTTCAGAACTCTTCATGATTTCTAATTTGCACGAAATGGCGATCGTCACCTGCAATGACCCTACAGCATTGTACGATAGCGGCCAAACCGCCCGGGGATGTCGCATCGAGAGCTGAGCCAAATCAGGAGAGGTCTCATGAATGTATCACAGCGCACCGACACCAGGTTGCCGTCCCTTGCCGCCGTCGCAGCAGGCGTTGGGATCGCTTTATTTGGACTGGTGAACAGCGCGGCAGCAGACACACTTCCCATGAGCTGGGTTCCACCCAGCGGCATGGAACCAGGGCCCATCGACGGCACCGAGGCGCTCCTGCACAGAAGCAGTGCCGGTATCTCCGCGCAGCTTCGCACCACGGGTCTGACGCCGGGACATGTGGTGACGCTTTGGGTTGTGGCAATCCAGAACCCTGACCTGTGCGCCGCAAACCCGTGCTCACCCGTTGAGGCGATGGGTGAAGGCGTTGCAATGAACACGGTCGCGATAAATGGCGGCGGTGCCGTCGTGGATGCAGAGGGCGCGGTCAGGATTTCGAGTTTCCTGCCGTCGGGTGCGGTCACCGGCAACATGTTCGACTCAAACCTCGACGCTCCGGAGACAACCGAAGTCCATCTTGTGCTTCACGATCACGGACCGATCATTGCAGGCGAAGAAGCGGATATGCTTGGGTCGTATCGCGGTGGCTGCACCGATGAGAGCATTCCGCCCTACTACCCCGCTAGTGCGATGACTGACGGGCTCCCCGGGCCAAATAGTTGCAATACGGCGCAAGTCGCACTTTTCGTGCCCAGCGACAGCATGAATTGAACGGCGTTGAAACGTGTAGGTGCCGCACCGGCATGGAGCGGCACCTCAGAGCGGCGTCATGCCTTGGTTCAGTGCCTTGAAAGATGCACGTCAACAGATTTGCGCCCGAACAACGTCCGGGCGTTACAGCAGGGACACCAGACCTCAAGACGAACCATCGGCCGCTTCGTCCACGGTCGAGACTTGGAGCACGCGAGTGCCCACGACGGCTCCTCACGGCTACAGTCGCCAGCGACGAGAGGAATCCGATGTCGCCGAGGCGACACCTTTCCCACTACTCGATCCCCAATTCGGCCAAAAGCCGAGCCATTTCGGTGTGCGCACCGGACAGCACAATGGGTGTGCCGTGATAGCTCGAACGGGCTTGGGGATCAGCGCCTGCCTCCAGAAGCGCCCGCACACCGTCGGCGTTGGCAGCAAAAACGGCCAAGTGCAGCGCTGTTGTCCCATCGGCGTCAGCAGAATCTATGACGGCGCCTGCGTCCAGTAACGCGTCGATCGCGTTGCGGCCCCCAGATTGCGCCGCCCAATGGAGGGCGAACGGACCGCGATCGCGCGTTGCGTGCGCATCGATGGATGCCCCAAACTCAAGAAGGACCGAGACCACATCACCGTGATCGTTCAACGCGGCGAAATGAAGAGGTGTGCCGTATCCCCCTGATCCCACGGACACGTCAGCGCCCGCCACGATCAGACTACGCACCATGGTTTCTTGTCCGCTAGACGACGCCATCTGAAGCGGGGTTAATCCTGCAGGCGGTGCACCCCTGATGTCGATTTCTGCGCCCGCGGCTACTAGTGCCTCTGCAGCGTCCACATGACCTCGCGCGGCTGCCCAATGAAGAGGTGCCCCGACCACGTTGTCCAACGCGTTTGGATCCTGGCCAGCGGCTACAAGAATACGAATGGCTTCTGCGTCACCGATACTTGCGGCTCTGTGGAGATCCTGAGCGACGACCGGACCCGTCACTACTATCAGCAACGCAATAAGCGCCAAGAGGCGGTGCAGCGCAAGCTGACACTTGTTCGTTGCGCGCCTAGGCCAAGAGTTCGTCACGGCTAATTCATTTGCGCGGTGGCATGGGCGTACGCATGTTGTTCGATTGATGTTCATAACCCACCTCCGGGACGCAGCGGACAATACCAGAATCCCAAGTTAACTGGAACACGGCGGAGTCAACGCAAGCTCCAGTCTTGTTGGTTGGTAGAGTTGCGGGAAAGCTATCGCGGATTTACTGTGAAAGACGGCATTGTCCGCAATGCCGTCATCTGGAATGCTCGAATGCCGTAAGTTCGATGAACGTCTGCTTTGGGGAACGCTGCGGTGCAGCGTCGATAACCGAAGCAAAGGTCCGGTTTTGGCCGTCCCTGAGGACGGCCCAAGTCATTAGATTTCAATGGCCTCTGCAATCGCAAGAGCATCCTCAAGCTCGACGCCGAGGTATCTGACGGTGCTGTCCATCTTCGTGTGGCCCAACAGCAGCTGGACTGCACGCAGGTTGCCCGTCTCTTTGTAGATCTGCGTCACCTTCGTGCGCCGCATCGAGTGCGTGTGTGTGACGTCAGCACCAATGGGACAGTTTAGGTCGATTTGATAAGGGAGGGTTTCTGGCACATCGTAACCACCAAGGAGTGGAGATGAGACAGAAACCCGGAACCAAGCGGAGCCACGGTGAGAAAGTCGTCAAAAACAT
>JBCBOD010000053.1:0-24886 GCA_039821425.1 Pseudomonadota bacterium | reverse complement strand
GGGGGCCTTGTCGGTGTCGCGGTCGCGGGTGCTGGCGCAGACGTCCAAAACCTGATTACGACAACAGTTGATGCTGCAATCCTCGATAGCAGCGCCGTTTCGGCCAGCGGCAGCATCCTAGTGAACGCCATTAGCAACGGCACGATCAACGCCTCTGTGATCTCTGCAAGCGCGGCCGTGGCCGGTGGCCTCGTTGGCGTGGGTGCTGCAGTGGGTGTATCTGTTGCGCGCAACTTTGTAGGCTACACTGACAAAGTGGTCCCTGACGCAGATCACAACACGGGCGAAGACGCTGTTGCCCTGCAAACGGGCGATACGGTTGAGATCCTCCAAGGCGCCCGTGCGGGTGAGATCTACGAGTATATTGGCACGCTTGGTGATGATGCCCCGGCGACGCTTGATCTTTCCCGTCAAGACTACGGCAATGCCGAGCTCTGGAAGCGGATTGATATCGAGGCGACAGGTGCGATGACGACGGCCCGTGTGGAGCGCACTGAGGTCAGCTCTGCCACGGCACTGTCGGTCAATGCGACGGCCAGCCAGGATATCGATGCTCTGACATTCGCTGGTGCCGTCGCGGCAGCCGGTGGTGTCGTGGGTGCGGCGCTTTCGGGGACAGGTGTGTCCACCGTCAACCGGATCAAGAGCCTGACAGACGCCAAGATTTCCGGCAGCGCAGGCACGGGAATCAACGCGGGTGCCGTGACTGTCGCGGCAACAAACAACGCCAACATCAACGCTGATGCGTCGGCCGTTGCCGTCTCCGCGGCGATTGGCTTGGGGGCTGTCAGTGTTTCGGTTGGTGTAGGCATCGCCAACAACGAGATTACCAGCGAAACCAACGCCACCATCGAAGGCGCGACGGTCAACGCCACGACCGTTTTGGTCGACGCCAATGACAATGCAACAATCACGGCAGATGCCTCTGCCGCCGCGGTGTCCATCTCTGGCGGTCTTGTTGCTGGATCGATTGCGGTGGGTGGTGCGACTGCACTGAACGTGATCGATACCGCAACGACGGCAAAGATCGTCTCGCTCTCCGGTACGCGATCTGACATCAACACCACCGGTGGCGTTGATGTGGATGCGGACGCTGTTGCCACGATTGATGCGAACATCAGCACTGACGTCGCCAGCCTGTCTATCGGGGCTGCCGGCGTCGCTGCTTCCATCGGATTCAGCCTTGCTGAAAACCAGATCGGATCTGGCGATACATCCGGCGTCTTTGCAAACATCGACGATTCGGATGTGAGCGGCGGCACAGGGGACATCGACGTGACCGCCACAATGGACAGCAACATCACGGCGGATGTCGAGGCCTTTGCCGTGGCCCTTGCCGCTGGCGGCTATGCGCTGAGCGCAGCCGGCACCGGTGCCACGGTACGCAACGCGCTGGACTATGCCGTTTTGGCGACTGTCACGACGAATTCCAGCCTGGATACAACCGGCGACATCTTTGTCACTGCGACGGATTCCTCTGACATCGACTCGACAGTTGCGGCAAGTTCTGTCGCCGCATCTGTGGGTGCGCTGGGAGATTCCATCTCGATCGCAGTCTCACTGTCTGAATCCACGATTAGCAATACGATCAACGCCGCGATGAACGGCAGCAATGCCTCGGCTGATGACATCACGGTGCAGGCGACGGAAAGCAACAACGTCGATACGGAAGCGCAAGCGGCATCTGCGGCGACAAACTTCTCACTAGGTGGCACGACACTCGCTGGTGGTGGTGCCGAGAACGTCGTCACGATCACGAATACGGTCGACGCCGAAATCACGGGTGACGGGCTTACCGACGTTGTCACCGCGTCGGACGATGTCCTTGTCGATGCAGTCAGCAATACAACCGTAGATGCCGAGGTTGGCGTTGTTTCGGTTGCTGTTGGGCTGATCTCTTTTGCCGCAGCGGGTGGTGTGGTGAATGTCACCGCGACGCCAACTGTCCGCGCAAAGACGGACAACATCACAATCAACGCTGATCTGGTGACTGTCGATGCCGATGCAAACTTTGGCATTCAAGCGGACTCTTATGGTGTGACAGCCTCAACCGGCCTGTCGATGGGTGTGAACACTGTCCGCGTTGAGGTTGGTGGCACCCTGGAATCCGTGGCCGATGGTGTGCTGAACGTGAACGATCTGACCGTGACGGCAGACGCAGCCGGTACAGGGCCTGTCCTCGATGGTATCAGCCACATGACCGTGGCGAACGCTTATGCTTCGTCTGGTGGTTTGCTGCTCGGGTCCGCATCCACGGGCGCAAACGTGATCAATCGCAACAGCGTGACGGCGGCAATTGGTGCCGGTGCTGATGTGAATGCAACGGATGATGTGCTGGTCGCCGCCAGCAACAGCGGCGCGCAAAAATCCGAAGCCGCCGCTGCAGGTGTTGGCCTTCTGATCGGTGCGGGTGAGGCGCAGGCCTTTGCCCAGTCACGTGCAAACACCACCGCCGAAGTACGGACCGGTGCGAATGTGGACGCCGATGATCTGACGGTGCGCGCAAGCGGCCTGTCGCAAGATCGGGCAAACGGTGTCGCCGGTTCCGGCGCGCTGGTGGCCGGTGCAGGTGTGAACCTGCTGGTCGATACGGATACCTCGACCATCGCGCGGATTGTTGATGGCGCAACGGTCACCATTGATGATCTTCTGACGGTCAGTGCCACGCAGACAACCTCACCCCAGTCACAGGTCATCAGCTCTGGCTTTGGCCTGATCGGCGGGACCGGTGCGGTGGTGAACATGAACGTCGATTCCGACGTGCAGGCGAACATTGACGGCGTTCTGATTTCGGCAGGTCGTGTCGATATGGATGCAGCCAACAACGTGGATCGCGATGCGATTGCCGGCACCACGCATATCGACGGCGACGCGGGTGGTCTGGCCAGTGGCGCGGCTGCGTTCAGCAATATTGATATCGACCTGAATACGGTGATCAACCTGGGCGCAGGTGTGAACTTTGATACCACCGGCGACATGGATCTGAACGTCTTCAACGAGATCCGTCTGGTAGATGAGGTTGCCCTCTTCACCGCGGGCGCCTTGTCTGGCGCTGGTGCCTACACCGATCTGGACGCAAGCGACATCGTTGGTGCCATCACGATCGGCGCCGGCGCGGATATCGACGTAGGTGGTGATTTCACTGCCGAAATTGACGACCGCTACATCGTTAGCCTCTCGTCCATGACCGAAACCTATGGTGCGGGTACCGTCGCCATTGGCACAGCGGACATCCTGATTGAACCAACAAACACGTTCGATCTTGGCGACAACGCGAACCTGCTGGCGGTGGGTGACGTGATCATCGCGGTTGGCATCGACACGGACCGGACGCTGGATGACCTGAACCAGCTGACGGCACAGGTCGACAACTTCGCGGGCTCGGCGATCCCGATCAATGATCTGGAGGCGACGGCCTTCATCACCCACAACAACCTTGTTGACGTGAGCACCGGTGCCACGCTGGAAAGCTATCAGAACATCGACCTGATCGCTGACAAGCTGGGCATTGCCGCCTTGGATGGCGGAACCAAAGGGACGAACTGGGTCTCTGCAGTGGGTGACGCGATCGACAGCGCCTTTGGTGGCAGCGATACGCTCGGCAACCTCGATGCCAGCACCAACGCGTATGGGATCGTCCGCAACGACGGGACGATCCGGACGGGTGCGCTGCGGAACCAGACGCTGATCGTCAACGAAATTAACGAAACGACCGGTGCCGTCACTGCGACTGCGGAAAGCAATGTGAGCGCGACCCTGGAACAAGTGGTTGTCGTACCAACGCAGCTCGAAGCTATCCAGGCGGCACGAGAATCCCTTTCCCGCTACGACTTTGAGGTCGCTGGCGGTGGTTCTGTCAGCCCTGATCTGGTTGCCTATCAGCGCGCACAGATCCTGCGCCTTGAGCAGGAGATGATCAACGAGGGCACGGCAAACTATCTGACGGCTGGCGCCGAGGACGCAAATGGCAACATCACCACGTCTAACACTGTCGTTGACCCGTCCGACGTAACGATCAACGCAGACGGGACCTACACGCAGACCAGTACTGGTGCATCTGTCGCAGTTGTCGCGGGTGAAAGAACGACAACAACAATCGTTGTCGATGATATCACTGCGCAAGCCGGTAAGGTGTTCATCAACGCCGACCAGATGACGGGCAGCGGTTTGTTCGATACGCCGGGTGACGCCAGCGTGAACATTGAGAACGGAACACATGCGCAGCTGGAGATTGGCAACGTATTCATTCCGCAAATCTCGGGTGGTGTGTTCTTCAACTCGCTCGATACAGAGATCACTGGTGAAGCGAATGCGACGGCCGCCAACGCGCTTGTCGCCAGCGAAAATGCAGAAAATGATGGTGACGAGCTGCGGGACTCGCCGACCGGGCCGCTGACCTCCAGCTTTACGTTCAGTGCGGCATCGCTTGCTGATCCGGCGAACGACCCAGAGGTCAACATCACCAATACGTTTGCCTATCTCACGGGTGGGTTGGACAGTTTCGTCGAGAACGGCATTCTGTTCATTCCGCCTGTGCCGAACATCACTGTGAATGGCAACATCGTGAACCAGGGCGGCAGTGTGACGATCCAGTCGCTGCCACCAGGCTTGTCCTCGAATGTGATCATCAATGGTTCTATCAGCGCGGAGTCGATCAGTATCGCTGCGACCGGCACAGTGAACATTCAATCTGAAACCAAGGTCGACATTGCGGGCGACGAATACGCGGTCTGGACAGGCGGAACACCGGCGGGGGCATTTGGCGACACCAATGGGGACGTCAATGGTGACAACCTCGAAGCCATCGCCGAAGTTCAGAGAACGCTCAGCCCGACAGGCGATCTGGCGGATCCGAACATTGTCGCGAATGTGGTGAATGTTGAGGCTGAGTACATCAACGTCAACGGGTTGATCCGGGCAGGTGAAGACACCTTTAGGCTGGAGCTTGACGCAGCGCTTGGCACCTACATCAGCAACCTGCGCACAGGGTCCGGTGATCGTTTCACGGCCATTCCATCATCAGTGACCGACAACAACGACTTCCTCGTGATCTATGACCGGATCGACAACAAACTGATCGTCGAACCCGTCACACCCGCTGGCGGCCTGGTCACACTTGAAGGGATTGTCGTCAGCACGCGCGAAACCGGTCAGATCAGTGTCTATTCGGGCCGTCCTGACATCGACATCATCAACAATACCGGCCTGAGCGCTGATTTCGGTTTGACGATCGAGATCAAAGAGATTGATGCCACCACCCAGGGTCAAGGCACGATCCAGATCCGGGATAAGGCCCGGCTAGAGGCTGATGGGGACCCGACCCAGTTCACGTATGAAGCGCAGGACAGCGGCCTGATCAGACTGACCACCGGTGATCAGGAAAATGCGCCGTCCGTTGATTTATCGCAGACAAACCTCGAATACGATCCCGTAACCGGCTACCGTTACGGTTGGGCAGTGGGCCGGACGACTGAGACAACGAAGACATGGATTACAAAGAAGAACGCCTGGCTGGGTCTCGACTTTATCATTCCTGACACTGATACGCGCCCACCGGATGATACCGATGTGCTGTCGAATGAGCTGATCCCCAATTCAAACTTCTTCTCTCTCGACGTTGCAAATGCGGCTGACCCCTACATTTACAACAGCGCGTCGGTCACGGACAGTGACACAGGTGTCTATCTCGCGGACTATGACAGCACGACCACCTGGTATGGCAAGACGACGGCGACCTATACGCATAAGCAGACTGTCCGGACGACCACCGTCCACAACCACTCGATCAAGGCCGACTACGGCATTTCGCTGGACTTCTTCGGTAACAACGAAGGATCGGTCAACATCGTTGGTGGCAACGCCGACATCCTCGTTTCAGGTGCCATCAAGAACGACACCGGCACGACGTCAATCACGACGAACAAGACCATCACAACCACATCCAGCGCCAACATCATCGACGGCGCCTATGTGGGCGGCAACATCATCACGCTGAGTGCCGGACAGGGCATGGGCTCGGAGTCCGTCCCGCTGAACGTCAATCAGGTGCAAGGTGGCGGCGGCTACGTCAATATCACCTCCACCGGCGGCGACATCTTTGTCAAAGAGCTTTCTGACGATCTGGTGCTGGATCAGGTGAGCGTGAGCGGTGGTTATGACGCCACGATCATCTCTGACGGCTCTATCCTGGCCCGCGATTCTGGCAGCCTGATCACGGCGGCGTTCCTGACGATGGAAGCGGGCGGTGACATTGGTGCATCAACCCTGCCACTGCGCATCGAAACCGGGCTGAATGCCGCGGACGGTCTGAAGGCCACGGCGAGCGGCGGGATCCACGTGACAGAGGTGACCGGCGATCTGCAGCTTGATCAGGTGTTGGCAGGCGGCGACGTGACGATCACCGTGACCAGCGGCGACCTTGTCGACGCGAACAGCGAAGAGGAACGTGATGAGCGGGCGCGCGATGCCCTTCTGAACGGTGTCTGGGGCGATCTGCGTCTGACGGCGGACCTGGGTGCAAACGACAAGATCCAGGACGTCAAGGATACGCTGGCAGACGGCAAGACGCGCGAGTACCAGACCTATTGGACATGGCGTGAAGGTCAGGGTGAAACGAACCATGCCGCGATTGTTGCCAACACTGGCGACTACATCCTGACAGCCGAAGAGACAGCCTATTACACCGCCTTCTTCACCGAAGAAGCGACGACGCTCGGGGTGGCGGATGTTGCAGCATATGTGACCGCTGCAATCCAGACGCAGATCAACACACGTACCGATCAGTACCGCACGCTGCACACCCGTTGGGGTGGTCAGGGCAACACCTTCGATGAGAACTTCGTCGGGACACTGACGCAGGAAGAAATTGACCGGATCGAAGGCTCCATCAAGGTCTGGACAGAAGACGAACTGCTGAACGGCATTTCCATCGGCATTCTGCGTCCTGTCACAGATACGGACGTGGTCATCGAGGCCCCGAACATTCAGGGCAACAACATCACGCTGAATGTTTCTGGCAACATTGGCCGCACCGGCGGGCAAGAGCTGATCATTCTGGATGGCGCCGACGGGCTGACTGAGGACCAGCAGGTTCTGCTGGGTGCGGCGGAACCGGATGATGTGTTCTTCCTCGTGACAGATCGCGTTGAAACTACGGTGAACTTTGATGCTGTGAACAATACGATCACTCGCACCGACGGCACGTGGGATACGGACCAGTTCTTTGCGGGTATGACGCTACAGGTGGAAGGGTTCACCACCCAGAACGCCACCGAAGAAGGGCCGTTCTACACAATCGCATCGGTCAGCGGCAGCGTGATCACGCTGGACGCCAGTGATACAACGCTCACGGCGACAGAAGTATTGGAAGACGTCTTTGTCTCCGGTATTTCGCTCGACCCTCGTGGTGAATCGGTCGAGGCAACCGTCAGCTTCACAACCTCCAACACCCTGACGGTGACCAGCGGCGACATCTCTGGCCTCAGCGAAGGGATGAAGCTGATCCTGTCAGAGCAGCGCTACAGTCAGGCCGATGAAGATGCCGACACAACGGATACCATCTTCGAAGGTGGCGAGCGTGATCTGACCGACAACGACAATGACGCCGAAAGCCTCTACCGGATCACAGATATCACCGGCAGCGTGATCACGCTGGAACAGCTGGATGCTGACGGCAACGTCGTGGCGATCAACCTGACGGCGGGCACAGATCTTGCGATGATCCTGGATCAGTTCGTTGAGCTGAAGGCGGTGCAGGTACAACTGCGCGACGATATCGACCTCGCCACAACGGGCGCCCTTTCGGCGACCGCAGGTGGCCAGATCTTCCTTGGTGCTGATGAGGATGCAGAATCCGGGGCCAGCGGTGCGATCGAACTGGGCCAAGTGACGTCCAGCAGCGAGGTGCGCGTGCGCGCCTCCAACGGGATCACCAGCGGTGTGGCGCAAACGCAAGTCAACGTCACAGCCGCAAGTGCCGTGATCGAGGCGGGCCAGGGCGGCATCGGGACTTCCGCAACGGATCGTATCCGGGTCAACCTCAATGATGATGGCCGTTTGACAGCCCGTGCAAACCTCTCTGTCTATCTGGAAGAAACAGATGGCGATATGTCGGTCGGCACGATGTTCTCGCAGACCGGAGATGTGGACCTTCTGGCCGATGGCTCAATCCTTGATGCCATTGATGAAGAGTTCAACAACATCGTCGCCAATAACATCATCCTGCGGTCCCTCACTGGTTCTGTCGGGACGGCGGACAACGCGCTTGATATCGAAACCCGCGGCGATGACCCGCTGGCAGAAATCGCATCGCGCGGCTTGCTGACAGTCTTTGCCGACGGGGATATCTCTGTCCGTGAAACTGCGGGCAACATGATGATCCGCAACGTCTACACCGAAGGTGGCAACGTCTACCTCGAGGCGAACCTGTCGATCCTCGATGGTGTGGATGTTGTCGATGTGACGGACATCTACAGCGCGAATGTCGCGCCGGTCCGTGACAGCGACAATGCAATCGTTCTGTCCGATCAACTGACCGTCGACATCACGGGTCTCAGCATCACTCTTGATGCGCTTGCTGGCGGTATTGGTGAGTTCGGAAATGACCTTGATATCAACAGCCGCTTTGATGGGGCCAACGGCGTTGTTACGATCCAGTCACAGGCTGATGCGAACATTCGCGAGGGGACCGGTGCAGGCGACACCGACGCCAGCATCGCAGGTGATCTCTACCTGAACACTGCCGGCGTCGATAACGTGGGTGCAACAGCCTATATCACTGCAACAGTTGGCGCGATCTACAATGGTGCCCTCGCCGGTGTGTCCAACGTGACCTCTGGCCGCGTGTTCCTGTCGGCACAAAAAAATATCGGCACAACCGACAACCGCATCCAGACGACCGTTGGCACGATCCAGTCGATTTCGACAACAGGGTCGACCTATGTCACCAACGATGGGGATCTGACGGTCGAGGCGTTCAACTCTGGTGCGGCACCAACAGGGCAGAGCTCTGGCGGCGAGATCATCGTCACAGCACAGAGCCCGATCACTGTCAGCTCTGACATCATCTCGGTCACAGACATCACGCTGATTGCGACCGAGGATGGTGACAGCGAAACCGATGACATCACGGTTCAGGCGGGTGTGACGGTACAGTCTACCGGCGGGAATGTGACCTTCAGCGCCGGTGATGACATCATCATCGCGCAGAATGGGACTGACGGATCCGCACTGGTTGAAGCGGCGCAAAACATCACCTTCAACATCGACGTGGATGGTCCACCGCCTGGTGGCAGCTCTACCCCGGTGACCGATACGGTTGGCGCTCGCATTGATGTGGACGGCACGGTGCGGTCCACAGGTGGCAACATCACCTTCAACGGCAATGCCGATGCCGATACGCTTGACATCTCCAGCACGGGGATTGTGTCTGCGGCGGGCCTCTTCACAATCGATCTGGGCGAGGGTCAGGGTACCTTCAACCTCGACAATGCGCTGATTACTGCTGGCAGCATGACGCTGCGGGGTGGCACGGACAACGACACGCTTTCGCTGACAAGTGGCGCCTCTGTCACGGCAACCGGTGCGATCCTGATCGACCTTGAAGAAGGCGTTGGCGACATCGATGTGAACGCCAGCACGATCAACGGCGGCTCTGTTACGATCCTTGGTGGTGGCGCGACCGATACGTTGGATATCGTGGCCGGGTCGCAGATCCAGGCCAATGGCGTCGGCACCGGTCTGACCATCTATCTGGAAGAGGGTCAGGGCACCATCAACGTTGATGCCAGCACGCTGTCCGCATCTAGCGCGACGATCCGTGGTGGTTTCAACAACGACACCTTCGCGATGACGTCTGCCAGCTCGCTCACCACGACGGGCGATATCCTGATTGATCTGGAAGAGGGCGTCGGTGATTTCGACCTAAACGCAAGTACAATCAGCGGCAATGCAGTTACCATTCTTGGCGGCGGCGCGTCTGATACGTTTGACGTTCTTGCAAGTTCGCAAATCCTCGCCAATGGCACAGGTGCCGGGCTGACCATCGACCTTGAAGAAGGTGTTGGCGACTTCAACATCGACGCCAGCACGCTGACGGCGAACGCGATCACCATCTCGGGTGGGGCCTCGGTCGATACGATGGATATTACAAGCAGCAGCGCGCTGACCGCGACAGGTGCGTCCGGTGCCACAACCGGCGTGCAGATCCTGCTGGGTGATGGTGCCAATGTGCTGAACATCGACGCCTCCACCGTGACCGGCAACAACACAACTGTGACCACAGGCGCAGACCGTGATCTGATCACAGTCACCGCCGGTGCGACGTTGGCTGCAACAGGCGCGCTGCTGATCCAGACGGGCGCCGACAAGGATCTTGTCGACTTCAACGATGGCACCGTTGCCGGCAGCACCGTGACAGTGCAGCTGGAAGCAGGTGATGACCGTATCGAGGTGACCCCTGATGTGACGCTGACAGGTGCAGTGTCTCTGCAGGGTGGTGATGATGATGACCTGATCACAATCACCGAACTTGGCACGCAAGCAGCGGGCGACAGCCTGGCCCTCGACGGTGGTGAGGGCACTGACCACATCGAGATCCAGCTGCACGGCTCGCAGACCGGCGGCACCGGTGGCTTCAACTACGTCATCGACGTGAACGACACCGGCGCACCCGACAATGGCGTCGACACGATGACCCTCTTGGGCACGTCAGAGCGTGACGTGTTCCTCAGCCGGGGTGGCTTTGTCGCCCTGCTGCATGGTGACGTTGACGATATCCTTGATGATACCGCCGCGCGCCCTGATACGGCACAGCGGATCAACTACAACAACTCCATCAACGACCGTCTGACGCTGGAAGGTCTGGAAGGTGATGACGTCTTCATCTCCGACGACAACAGCACGCTGATGACGATGGACGGTGGTGAAGGCGCTGACGACTTCCAGTTCGGCCAGCTCTTCGGAAATGAGCCGGTGGCAGGCGCCACCTCGGGTGTTGCCGCAGGTGATGACATCACCACGGTCGAAACCACACGCGGCTTCCTGTCGAGCGGTATCTCTTACGCCACGACAGCCTTCGGTGGTGACGGCGACGATGTCTTTACCGTCTATTCCAACAAGGCTGTGCTGCAGCTGGAAGGTGAAGGCGACGATGACACATTCGTGGTCCGCGCCTTCATCCGGGTTGATGGTGGTGAAGGCTCCTCCACCGTCGAAATCGGCGGCGGTGATGGCAATGACAACATCGAATACAACATCAACGCCCCCGTGCAGGTTGATGGCGGTGCCGGCTTTGACACGGTTGTCGCTGTCGGTACCGAAGCCGACGATGTCTTCCTGATCACAGAGGACGGTGTGCGCGGTGCAGGCCTGAACGTTTCGATCACCAACGCCGAGGAAAGCATCCAGGTCGACGGTCTGGAAGGCGACGATACGTTCTTCATCCAGTCGACACGCACCGGTGCGGTGACACAGGTCATCGGCGGTCTTGGCTCTGACACTTTCAACGTCGGCGGCGATGTTGATCTGGAAGTGAAAGCGGTAGAGCCTGGCGGGCGCACCGGCAACGTCACGCATGGCGCGGACAGCACGGATGTGGATTATGCAACCGCCCTGATTGACGGTCTTGGTACTACCATCGCAGATGAAAACACCGGCGTGGTTCGGATCGTGCAGGATGTGGCAGCGGATACGACACCGGGTATCGCCCGCGTGTCCGAGGCCAACGGCGGGACATCAGATGTCTACGGTGTGGTCCTGACCGCGGCGCCGATGGCCGGGTCCGTGGTTTACGTCACCGTCTCTGCAAACCGGTCGTCCTCTGCCGATCGTGCGATTTCCACGCCGACCATGAGCGCGGATACTTTGTCCTTCGATGGTGAGACAATCACGCGTCAGAACGGCAGCTGGATCGACGACGGTTTTGACGAATATATGAGCATCACCCTCGGTGGTGCGGCTGGTGACAATGCCGGCAGCTATGTCATCTCCTTTATCAGCGCAGACGGGTCGGAGCTGACCGTTCAGGCGGCGCCTTCTGGCCCTACCTTCGCTGATGAATCCTCAAACGTGACCGGGATCACGGTCACCGGTCAGGAAGCGTCCAGCGTGCAGGTCAGCACCGACGGCGTCAACTATGGCAACGCGGTAGTCCTCGCCTTTGACGAAAACACTTGGTCCACAGCGCAGAACGTCTCGTTCAAGGCCGTTGATGACGCAGCCGCCGAAGGTGAGCGCACCGTGCAGATCGCGCATGGTGTCCGCAGCACCGATACCGACTTTGACGGTGTCCGGGTCGAGAACTTCGTTGTTACCGTCAATGATGATGACCAGCCCGGTCTGATCGTCACACCGACCGGCACGGATACGTTGGTCCTCGAAGGTGACACAGACAGCCAGATCACAGACAGCTACACCCTGCAGCTAACACGCCCACCAGCCGATGGTGAGGTGATCACGATTGATCTTGGCGGCGACCTTGACGGCGATCTGTCGTTTGCCTTCACCGATATCAGCAACAATCCGATCACAACGCTGACCTTCGATTCAGGCGACTGGGATCTACCGAAGACCGTGACCATCACCGCTGTTGCGGGCGACGGGGTCGAGGATGACGAGCGGATCACGCTGACCCATACCGTCACTTCGAACCTTGGCAACTCTGATTATGCAGATGCCATCGCCAACCCGGATGTAGAGGTTGATGTCAGCCTCGACTTGACCGTGGTTGACGGCGACACCGCTGGCGTCCTGATCCGCGAGACCGATGGCGACACTGTCGTCTCAACCACTGGTGATACCGACAGCTACACCATCCGCCTGACATCCGCGCCAAGTGCAGATGTCACGATCAACGTCGTGGATGATGGACAGACGCAGGTTGATGCGGCTGCTCTGGAATCCAATGGCCGCGTTAGCATCTTGCAGCTTGCCAACATCGGCGCCAGCGCCACGAACGCGTTCACATTTGATGCCGTGGCCGATGCCCCCGACACGATCACGCGTGAGAGCGGATCCTGGCTGACTGATGGCTTCCTTGCCGGGCAGACTGTCGACATCACCGGGACGGATGACAACAATGGCGCGTTCCAGATTGCCGAGATTTCAGAGGATGGCCTGACCATCACGCTGACCGGCAATGCGCGCCTGAATGACGAAGTGTCCACAACGGCAGTCGCCGATGTGACGGTAGCGCAGGTGACCTTCACCACCCTGAACTGGGATGAAGAAGTGACCGTCGTGCTGGAAGCCGACACCGGGTATGAACCGCGTGAAGGGAGCGAGACGACCTTTACCGCAGTGCCAAGCAGCCACAATGTGGCTGACATCCGCGGTCCACTTCTGATCGACGGTGCCTCTACCGCCGATCGCGAACTGAAGGTTGCCGTCATGCTCGCATCCGAGGATCCGGGCACGCTGCCAACGCTCGACAGCCCTGTTGCGCCTGAGGAAACGCAGGATGACCGCCTGTTCGTCTTCAACGATGGCAGTGCGACGGGCACACCCGGGACGCTGGCTGACAGCAGCACGACTGGCGCTGTCCGGACACTGCTGAACGGCCTTGGCATGGGCGAAGGCACCGTGATGATCGGTGACGACACCTATGACTATGGCATCAGCTATGCCGGTATCGAGATCACCGAGATCCTGTTGGGTACCGGCAACGACGACTTTACCGTCGACGTGGACACACAGACGGCTGATGGCACATCCGCCCTGCCGATCACGCTGATCCACGGCGGTGGTGGTGCAGATGCCATCACGCTGGAAGACACAGCCGCAGACAGCCTGACGGTCGTATTCGGTGACACCGACACGGACGGCGCGCGCTACAACTTCATCGGCGGTGCCCGCAACGGCAACGGTGCGGTGTTTGACGCCGTGGGCAGCCCGCTGACCCACGGTGACACCATTGATGCCTCTGCGCTGGAAGCGAACCAGACGGTCGCGCTCTACGGTGGTATCGGGGCCGACACGCTGCGTGGCGGTGCTGCGAATGACCACATCGCTGGCGGTGGCGGCATCGACAACATCTTCGGCAATGGCGGCGACGACCATATCTATGGTGACAGCGGCTTTACCGTCGATCTGTCGACACGCACGCTGAGCATCGACAACACCGTCGATCTGGCGCCGCAGTACATCAGTGCTGATACCCGCGAAGCGGCCGGTGACATCATTGATGCCGGTGAGGGCAACAACATCGTCCTTAGTGACTATGGTATCATCGCCCAGGCGGCTGGTACACTGCGTCTGGCCAACACCGGTCAGGTGACCCGCGTCGAAAGCACGACCTTCGATCAGGGCGGCTCTGACGTTGTGACCTCCGGCTCTGGCAACGATATCATCATGGGCGGCCTGAACGGTGACCTGATCACCGTTGCTGGTGGCGACAACATCGTGATCGGTGACCACGGATATGTCGATTTCGTCAGCCTGGATGGCGACCTGAGCGACATTGATGCCATCGGCTCTCTGGCCGAGGGTCTGGGTGGCAACGATGGCATCACGACAGGCGATGGCACTGACATCATTATCGGTGGCATCGGCGCCGACACGATTGATGCTGGCGAAGGCGACAACGTCGTTATCGGTGACAACGGCCGGATCATCGGCAAGGATACCGGCCCGGTTGACGCAGGGCGGATCGCCCTGACGCTGGATCGCGTCCAATCCACGGCACAGGCCTTTGGTGGCGGCGACAACATCGATACGGGCGCTGGCGACGATATCGTCATCGGCGGCGTGGGTGTTGATGACATCGACAGCACTGGCGGCCGCGACATCGTTTCCGGCGACGGCGCATTGATCAGCTTCCGCGAGCCCGAGGCTGACGGCACCCATGTGGTTGACATGATGCGCGCTTATCAGACCACAATTGGCGACGGTGACTTCATCACGCTTGGTGACGGTGGCAGCATCGTGATGGGCGGCGTTGGCAGCGACGACATCGACATCGACACAGGCAACCATGTTGTGCTGGCCGACAGTGGTCTGCTGATCGGTGCGGCAACCGGCATGATCATCGCCAATCAGGCGCTGATCACACTGACAAGCGCCCGCACCATGAGCTACACCACCGGTGGCAACGACGACGTGGCGCTTGGCCTCGGGTCTTCCATCGTGATGGGCGGCTTTGGTGATGACACGATCAACACCGCAGTGGGTGGTGGCACAGATGGTGCCGATATCATCCTCGGCGACAATGGTCGCCTGACACAGATCACGCCAGATGGCTCTTCAACCGCACACGTCATGTCGCTTGAAACCACGGCCAATGCGGTTGGCGGTATCGACACCGTGACAACCGGTGTCGGTGGCGACCTGATCCTGTTGGGCGAAGGCGCCGATATCCTGACCGATACCGGCGGCAACAACATTGTTCTAGGTGACAATGGGCGCATCATCGGTCTGGACGAGGTACCAATGGATGGTCAAGGACGCCCCATCGTCCTCGACAGCATTGTCACCGTCGATGCCGCGATTGGCGCAGGCGATATCCTGGCAACCGGCCTTGACAGCGACATTGTGCTGGGCGGCGCCGGTGCAGACCAGATCACGTCGAACAACGGCGAAGGCATCGGTGACTATGACAGCGCCGATATCCTGATCGGTGATCACGCGACGATCAGCTTCATCCGCGACAGCGGGGCTGAGTACGCCACACAAATCCGCTCCATCGATGAGGTCGAAGGCGACGACGACGTCATCATCGCGGGTGCCGGCAACGACATCATCATCGGTGGTACAGCAGCTGACCGGATTGACGGCGGCGCTGACAACGACCTGATCTTCGGTGACCATGCGACGGTTGACGGGCTGATCCGGCCACAAGATCTGCCGCTTGGCCCAGGCCGTGTGTTCGACTTCCAGTCGATTTCCACCGATCCGGCGTCTCTGGGTGGCGATGACCACATTCAGGGTGGGTCCGGTGATGACATGATCCTCGGCCAGATCGGGCGCGACACGATCTTTGGTGATGCGGGTGATGATGACATCATCGGCGGCCATAACGTGGATACCGACCAGAACGGCGCGTTGGCGCATGACACTGGCGATGCGATTGACGGTGGCGCAGGCGACGATGTTGTCTTGGGTGACAACGGCACCATCTACCGGACCTTCGCACCAGAAGACCCACGGATGCGCGCACTTGCTGGCACCGAGATCTACGGGACCACAATCGGTGTCGATGATGGGCAAGCCCTCGTGACCGGTACGGCGCAGGCCAACCCTGATGGCACAGCCCAACGCCTGATCGTGATCTTCGATCATTCCGACACAGAGGATCCGCTAGAATTCGGCGATGACTACATCGCTGGTGGCGCCGAGGATGACATGATCTTTGGTCAGCTGGGTGACGACATCATCCAGGGTGACGGCTCCATCGACTTCGATGAAGACGGCATTGCCGACTGGGATGCTGCCGACACAGACGCGCTGGCTGTCGGTGCCTTCCGCAGCGGTCCGCAGAACCTGCTGACGATCAACGCTTCGGTCGAGGATTTCCTTGGTCTGGGCCGAGATGGCGATGACTACATCGAAGGCAACGGTGGCGAAGATACCGCCTTTGGCAACCTTGGTCAGGATGACATCGTGGGTGGCTCTTCGAACCTCTTTGGTGGTCTGAACGGTGCAGAAACGGATCGCCCTGACGGGTCGGACATGCTGTTCGGTGGCGCAGGTACGGACACCAGCCGTAACAACCTTGGCGATGAAAGCGCCGAGGGTCATGCCCGTGACGCGGATACGATCGTCGGTGACAACGGCAACATCTACCGTCTGGTCGGGATCAACGGCAATGACGATGGCGCCTATCTGACCTTCAACTACGACACCTACAGCACAGAGCTGAAGATCATCCCACGCGCGGTGGAGCTCCTGGACTACACCGAAGGTGGGCCTGATCTCGACCCAGCAGCACTGTTCAATGACAATGGTGCGGCGGATGAGATCCACGGTGAAAGCGGTGATGACACGATATACGGTATGACCGGCTCCGACGTCCTGTTCGGTGACGGCCAGTCTGATGATATCATCGGCGGCTGGGGCCATGAGTGGATTTCGGGCGGCACCGGCGTTGATGGCGTGATCGGTGATGACGGACGGATCATGACCAGCCGGAACTCCACGACCTTCGGTGAGGAGCTCTTTGGGATCAGCGCTCTGGATGAGGTGGATGAGCTGATTATCGCAGTCGACAACGAGGCGCTGCGGACGGTGATCAATGTCGCTGGACAGTTGACCAAGACTGTCAACCTGACACCGTTCAGCACGGATCCAAACGACGATGACAACCGGGCCTGGGATGCCTCACAGGCGGATGACATCATCTTTGGTGGCTGGGGGGATGACTTCCTGCATGGGGGTGTCGGTGACGATGCAATTTCCGGTGCGGAAGCGTTGCCTGTTTCCGCTGACCCACGCGACCAGGCGCTTGATCTGATCAGCTTCGACACACCTTTCAACCCGGGCGACGTGCTTCAGTATGACGAAACTGCCGAGCCTGGCACGCCCTTGATGCCGTTCTTCGACCCCGATGATCCGCGTGGCAAGATCATGTTCGGCTCCTCGAACTTCTTCCTGAACTTCGATCCCACGGAAGGCATTGTTGATCCGCGCTCCGAGAATGATTCCCCAAGCGATGGTGATGACCGTATCTTTGGCTCAATCGGCAACGACGCCATCATGGGCGGGACAGGGCGTGATTATCTCTGGGGTGGCTATGGTGCGGACTACATCAATGCCGACGATGATCAGGAGGGTAACAACGATGTTGCCGATCCAGATATCTCCTACGAGGACTTCGCCTTTGGCGGGGCCGGTGAGGATATCTTGATTGCCAATACAATCGGCGATCGCCTTGTCGACTGGCGCGGTGAATTCAACTCCTACTACACTCCGTTCCAGAGTGCGGGTGAGCCGACGGTCATCAACAACTATGTCAACTCGTTGTTGCCTTACCTCTATGATCTTGGTGCAGCGACCGGCGCTGACCCGACCCGTGCAAACGATGCACCTCAGGTCCTGATCAATGGCGTGCCGATCTCTCAGTATGAGGCCGGAGAGCCATTTGGCGAACTCGGTATTGTCGTGCAGTCCGACTCGGATGAGTTTGGTCAACAGGCGGGCCAGAACCGCTTTGGTGGACGTGGTGCATCTGGCGAATCTGTTGCCGGTATTCCACCGATCCCGGAAGGGGCGCGTTTGGAACCATCATCGACCGGTAACTACGTGCCTGCGTTGACTGGTCTGACTGTTGTCGATGGTGCGACCGACGCCACCACGCGCAATGATCAGATCATCAGCGCGGTGACGGGTGCAGAGCGTCCGGGCTATGCCCGTGTCATCGGCGCTGTCACCAACAGCGAGATCGTGATTGACGTGGCCCAGCCAGAGGATGATGGGACTGACGTGACAACTTATGTCTACGACCCTGACACCGATAGCTTTGTTGCACAGAATCCGAAGCCAACGACGCAGGTCGGCGGCGAGGGCGCGGTGCTCGAGTTCCGCGATGAGGATGACACGCTCTTTGCCTATATCGACGAAAACGGCGGCCTCTGGATCATTGACGATCTGAAGGAAAACCGTGAAGGTCAGGCCGACCCTGCGGCCGACGACTGGATCCTCGATACTTCGCTGATGGAGGCGACGGGCATGTCCAGTGCGGCTATTCTTGCAGCACTTCCAGCGCTGAAAGGCACGCAGGCAAATCGGAAAGGCCAGGACCGTTCAACCCTGGCATAGCAAAGGGTAGATGCGCGCAACATGGCGGATGACAAACTGAAGACCACTGGCCCGCTGGAACCGGGCCAGCGCAAGTCCACCGTGCTGTGGGATGACAGCGCAATGGCCACGGATTTCGCCAATGTGGTGAATATTCAGGGCACGCGCGAACAGATCGAGATCTTCTTTGGCACTAACCGCACGTGGAATGTCTCGACCGATGATCCGGTCAAGGTGCAGCTGACCAACCGGATGATCCTGACGCCCTACGCGGCCAAGCGCCTGTCAAACATCCTCAACAACGTGCTGCGAGAATATGAGGCGCGGCACGGCGTGCTGAACACCGATGATGGCTAAGCCACAGGGGCGATGAGGGCCGATGGCCGAGGCACCGCAATCAGAGTTTCAATCCGTCCGTGTCGGGGCCCCGCAGGTGGAGGCCTTTGCCGGCCTGCGTGACAGTAGCAGCCTGACAGCTGCTGCCCCGGGCTGGACAATCGCGATGCTCTCGGCGTTCGGACAGGCCGGAGCCCAGGTTGAATGCTGTGCTGTCTTCCTGCCTGATCCGGCCTCTGGCCGTCTGTTGATGTCTGGCGTTGCCCCGACAGAACGGCGCCCCGGCCCCGGTTTGATTTCGGCGGCGGAGGGCGCTGTCAAAGAAGGGCGCGCCGTGATGCGCGGCCCGGCGCGGGGTCAGAAGCTGTCGGCGATTGCACTGCCGATCATGGTCGACGGCAAGGCGCATGGCGTGCTGGGTGTGGAGCAACTTAGCGGTGATCAGGCGGCCCTTCGCGGTACCTTGCGCCAGCTGCAATGGGGCGGCGCGTGGATGCGCGACATCGCCCGCAGCGCTGTTGCTGGTGAGGCGCGCGCGCAATACGCCCGTGCCGTCGAGGCGCTGAATGCCATTGTGGGCGTGGCAGAACGGCGGGGCTTTGTCACAGCCGCCACGGCCGCTGTCACCGATCTTGCAAACCGTTTCGACTGCGACCGTGTCTCGCTTGGCTTCCGCCGTTTCCGCAATTCCAAGATCAGGGCCGTGTCCCACTCTGCCCAGTTTTCGCAGCGGATGAGCATGATGCGCATGCTCGCCGCCGCACAGGATGAGGCGATTGATCAGCGCGCGACAGTGCTCTGGCCCGATGAAGGGATTGAGGGCGTCGTCATTACTCATGCCCACCAGCGGTTCAGCGAAAAGCATGGGTCGGCGAATGTCTTTACCGCGCCCCTTTACGCCACGGACAAATTCGTTGGTGCGCTGACGTTTGAGCGGCCTGAGGACAAGCCGTTCAACCAGGATGACCTGGACATGCTGGAGGCGGTCACAACCGTCCTTGCCCCGATCCTTGAAGAAAAGCGGCTGAATGACCGTTGGCTGATTACAAAGCTCTTCGCGATTATCGGGCGGCAACTGGCCGATCTATTGGGGCCGGGGAAACTGGCGCGCAAGACCATTGCAGCGGTCTTTGTCGGGCTGGTCGTCTTCTTTTACTTCGCGCGCACCACGGATCAGGTGGGCGCGACGGCGACGGTGCTGGGCGCGCAACAGCGTTCCATCGTGGCGCCGTTTGAAGGGTTTGTCGCCGCGGCGCCTGTCCGTGCGGGCGATGTGATCAATCAGGGTGACCTGATGGTGCAGTTGGATGACCGAGAACTGGCGCTGGAGCGCCTGCGCCTTGTCACCCAGCGCCAGCGCGAACAGTTTGAATATGACCGTGCCGTGGCGGAACGAAACCGGGCCGAGGCGCGCATCAAGCTCAATCAGATCGAGCAGGTCGATGCGCAGGTCGCGCTGATCGACGAACAGCTTGCGCGCACAACGCTGACCGCACCCTTTGACGGGCTGGTGATCGCAGGTGACCTCAGCCAATCTATCGGGTCGGCTGTGGAACGGGGCGAACCGCTCTTCACCCTTGCACCCGAAGGCCAGTTCCGGGTCGAGGTAGAGGTAGATGAACGCCGCATCACCGATGTGGAAGTCGGGCAGACAGGACAGTTGCGCGTCACTGCCCTACCAGACCAAAGCCTGCCCATCGAGATCAGCAAGATCACCCCGGTCGCCAACTACGGTGAAGGGCAGACCACTTTTACCGTCGAGGCGGTGCTGATTGGTGATGTGTCCGCGCTGCGCCCGGGGATGGAGGGTGCTGCCCGGATCGACATCACCGAACGCCGCCTGATCGGCGTCTGGACACAGCCCATCGCAGACTGGTTCCGCCTGCAGTGGTGGAAGTTCTGGCCCGGGGGCTAGGGGATGAGCAAAAGCTTCCTTTCCGCCGACTGGTACCGGATCGCCCCGCTGACGCCCCGCCTACGCGGGCAGGTGGACATCCACCGTCAGGTGTTTCGCGGCGATACATGGTACGTTGTGCAGGATCACCATTCCGGCAAATACCACCGGGTGACTCCGCAGGCGAATTTCATCCTGTCGATGATGAATGGGCGGCGCACGGTAGGGGAATTGTGGGAAGCAGCGTGTGAGCGTTTTGACGACGCGCCACCAACACAGTCCGAGACGATCAAGCTGCTCTCCCAGCTACATGCTGCCGATCTGATTGCGACCGATCTGCCAAATATCGACGAGATTGGCGAACGCCACGCGAAACAAGAGCGCCAGACAATGATCGCCCGGCTGAAAAACCCGCTCGCGCTGCGGATGCCGGTGCTGGACCCTGATAATTTCCTCAATTGGACCGTCGCGTTGGTGCGCCCGCTGTTTACATGGGTGGGCTTTGTCATCTGGCTCGGGATCGTGCTGACCGGTCTCGTCCTGATGGTTCTGAACTGGCCGCTCCTGACCGAGAACTTCACAGATCGCGTGCTGGCCGCGGAAAACATCATCCTTCTCATTCTTGCCTACCCGGTGCTGAAGGCGCTGCACGAATTGGGGCACGCCTATGCAACAAAGGTCTGGGGTGGCGAGGTGCATGAGATCGGGATCATGCTCCTTATTTTCATGCCGGTGCCCTATGTGGATGCCTCCGCCTCTGCTGCCTTTGCCTCGAAATGGCGGCGCGCGGTTGTCGGTGGTGCCGGGATCATGGTGGAGCTGGCTGTTGCCTCGCTTGCGCTGATCTTCTGGCTGAACGCCGAACCGGGGCTTGCGCGCGCATTCGCTTTCAACCTGATGATGATCGGTGGCATTTCGACGCTTCTTTTCAATGGTAACCCGCTCTTGCGCTTTGACGGCTATTTCGTCTTTGCCGATCTCATTGAAATCCCCGGGCTGGGCCAACGTGCAAACCAGTATTTCTGGTATCTCTGCCAGCGCTACATCCTGCGGATCAAGGACGCGCAAAGCCCGGTGCGGGCGCGGGGTGAGCGCAAGTGGCTATTCTGGTACGGGGTGCTCGCCTTCTTCTACCGGGTTTTCATCGCCTTCGCGATTGCGGCTTTCGTGGCGACGAAGTTCTTTTTCATCGGCATCCTGCTGGCAATCTGGGCGCTGGGGAACACGTTTGCCAAACCGCTCTGGGGCGGACTGAAGTTTCTGGCCACCAGCCCCAAGCTGCGCCACCGCCGCAAACCTGTGCTGATCGGTGTTGGGGCGGGTTTCGCCTCTCTCCTTACTTTCTTCCTTGCCTTGCCGCTCCCCTACGCAACCACGGCAACCGGCGTGGTCTGGCTGGAAGAGCAGGCTTTCGTGCGGGTCGAGACAAACGGGTTCCTTGATGAAACCCCGGTGGAGTCACGGGTGACCGAGGCAGGGGAGCCCTTGTTTGAACTGTCTGAACCTGCACTGACCCAACGCATGGCCCTGACACAGGCGCGGCTGGAAGAGGCGCAGTTTCGTCTGAACACCGTCCTGCTTGTGGATCAAGTCCAGACGGATGTGTTCCGCGACCAGATCGCGCTGATTGAAGGGCAACTGGGCGATGCGCAGCAGAGGGCTGAGGGCCTCGTTGTGCGTGCGCCAGCGAACGGTGAGGTGCTGATCCCGCGCCCACATATGCTGAACGGGCGCTTGCTGAACCAGGGTGATGCTATCGGCTATATGCTGGATGAAACGCCGATGCGCCTGCGCGTGGCGGTCAGCCAGGGGCGCGAGCAATTGGTGCGTGACAGAACAGAGCGGGTCGATGTCCTTTTCCTGCGCGAACCCGACACGCCGGTGCCGGGCCGCGTGGTGGCCGAAGCGCCCGAAAGCCAGTTCAACTTACCCTCAGCTGCCCTGTCGACCGAGGGTGGTGGGCAGTTCACGCTGGACCCGCAGGGTGCAGAGCAGTTGCGCGCGCTGGAACGTGTGTTCCTTTTCGACGTGATGCCAAACGACAACCGCCCCGTGACATTTGTTGGCGAACGCGCGCTCGTGCGTTTTGATCACGGGTCGGAACCTATCGCCTTCCGTATCTGGCGCAGTGTCCGCCAGATTTTCCTCGCGCAGTTCAATGTCTGACGCGCGCGCCATCCGCCTGCCGAACCCGCTGGCCTATGCCGAACGGGCCGAGGTGAAGGACACGAAGTTCGACCGCTTCGGGCAGCGGATCATCGCGCGGTTCGTGGCGACGAAGTCACGCGAGCGGGCCAAGAAGCTGCGCCCGATCCTGCGCTACGCCCGGCGGCACGACAAACGCTTTGCCGCCATGACGGATGAGGCGCTGCAACTGGCCGCCCATCACCTGCGGCGTGATCTGAAGGCCGGCCTGCGCGGCTATGACCTGCCGCCGCGTCAGGTGGGGCAGGCGTTTTCGCTGATCCGCGAAGCATCGGTTCGCGTCCTTGGCATGCGCCACTATGACGTGCAGGTGCTGGGCGCTTGGGCTATGCTGCAAGGCCAGGTGGCTGAGATGCGCACGGGGGAGGGTAAGACTCTTTGTGCGACCTTGGCCGCAGGCACCGCGGCCATGGCGGGGATGCCCGTGCATCTGATGACGGTGAACGACTATCTTGCGAGCCGCGATGCGGAAGAGATGACGCCGCTTTATGCCTTCCTTGGTCTGAAAACATCTTGCGTGTTGGAGGATCAGTCAGACGATGAACGCCGCGCGCTTTATCAGGCTGATATTGTCTACGGCACGAACAAGACCTTCGCCTTTGACTATCTGCGCGACCGCCAGGTCCTGCGCTATCGCCCCGGCCACATGCGGCGGAAACTGGAGTACCTCACCCTTGACCCCACGATGGATGAGCTGCGCATGCGCGGCCTGCATTTTGCGCTGGTGGATGAGGCGGACAGTGTCCTGATTGATGAGGCGCGGACGCCGCTGATTATTTCCGGGCAGGTGGAGGAGACCGCCGGTTTCGACACCACGCTTTTCTATCAGGCGATGGATGTCGCAAAGGAAATGGAAGAAGGGTGCGATTTCACGATCCCCAAGAACCAGAAGAAAATCGAGCTTACGGATGAGGGGTTCGATCTGCTCGATGATCATTCTGAGCGGATCGGCGGGTCGTTCGACGTTCCCGTGATCCGCGACTTCACGATCACGCAGGCGCTGTCTGCCCTGCACCTCTTCCACCGGGATGAGGCCTATATCGTGCGCGATGACAGCGTGCAGATCGTGGATGAGAACACCGGGCGGACGATGCCGGACCGCACGTGGTCAGACGGCCTGCACCAGATGATGGAGATCAAGGAGGGGCTAGAGCCATCGCCGCCCCGCGAAACCCTCGCCCGCATCACCTATCAGCGGTTTTTCCGTCGCTATGGGCGCTTGTCCGGCATGACCGGCACGGCGACAGATGCCGCGTGGGAGCTTTGGTCGGTCTACCGCCTGCCGGTGACCATCATCCCGACGAACAAGAAAGACATCCGCAAGTTTGCCTCTGACCGCGTCTATCGCACGGCAGCGGCAAAATGGGATGCGGTCGCCAAACGCACCCGCGCGTTGAACAAGAGAGGACTGCCGGTGCTGATCGGCACGCGGTCGGTCAGTGCATCGGACGAGGCCAGCAAGCGGCTGACTGATGCGGGGATCGCACACCAAGTGCTGTCCGCCGCCCAGGACGCGGATGAAGCCGCCATTGTCGCAAAGGCCGGACAAGAGGGTGCCGTGACCATCGCCACCAACATGGCCGGGCGCGGGACGGACATTAAGCTTTCGGACGAGATTGCCGCGCGCGGTGGCCTGCATGTGCTGTTGACTGAGCGGCATGACAGCCGCCGGGTGGACCGTCAGCTTGAGGGGCGTTGTGGGCGGCAGGGTCAGCCGGGTCGGTG
>JBCBOD010000085.1:0-17415 GCA_039821425.1 Pseudomonadota bacterium | reverse complement strand
GTTGGAGCTTTTGGCCCTCTCTTTCATTTGGGGTGCCTCTTTCCTGTCGATCCGCGTTGCCTTGGACGAGATCGGCCCGCTGACAGCCGTCGCGCACCGCACGCTTTGGGCCATGTTGATCCTCTGGGGCTACGTCCTGCTACGCCGCCTTCCCTTGCCAACGGATCCGCGCATCTGGGCTGCGTTCCTTGTCATGGGGTTTCTCAATAACGTCATCCCTTTCAGCCTGATGGCCTGGGGGCAGCTGCATATCGAGACGGGGCTGACCTCGATCCTGAACGCCGCCACCGCCATTTTCGGGGTGATCGCCGCCGCCATCTTCTTGGCTGACGAGCGGCTCACATTTCGCAAGGCCACCGGTGTGACGATCGGTTTTCTCGGTGTCTCCACCGCTATCGGACTGGAAGCATTCAAGGATTTTGACGTCCGCTCTCTCGGTCAGCTCGCCGTCATTGCGGGGACGATCAGCTATGCGCTGGCGGGCGTCTGGGCACGTAAAACACTTTCCACCCTACCCCCGCAAGTCGCTGCGGCGGGCATGCTCACTGGCGCAACCCTGATTACCTTGCCGCTGGCCTACGTCATTGAGGGGCCGCTGAGTTTCGACCTAGCGCCGCGCACATGGGCCGCGATCATGTACTATGCGGTGATGGCGACGGCGGTGGCCTATATTCTCTACTACCGGGTTCTGGCGACAGCGGGCAGTGGCAACCTGATGCTCTGCACACTGCTCGTCGCCCCTGTCGCCATTGTGCTGGGCGCAGTGGTTTTGGGTGAAGCACTGCCGCTGCGCGCCTATGCGGGATTTGCCCTACTGGCGGTTGGCCTGATCATCCTTGACGGTCGCGCATGGCAGGCGTTTCAGCACCGCACGCGCCGCGCGTAGCCCTGGCGCCTCACCGCCCTGTCCGAGCCGTTCCATCGTCAGCGCCATGGCCTCTTGCTGTGCCGCCGGATTGGCCAACACATCCACCACCGCCTGTGCAATCGGCCCCGGCGCGCAATTCTCGCCGATGAACTCCGGCACTGTGCGCGTTTCGCTGACCAAGTTCACCAGCGTTACTGTATCCACCATCAACATCCGGCTGATGATCGCGCGGCTGAGCCAAGCCATATCGTAAGCGATGACCATAGGGGTGCTTGCCGCGGCGAGTTCCAGCGAAACGGTCCCAGAGGCCGCGAGCGCCACGTTCGCCCGCCTGAACCAGGCGCGCTTGGCCGGATCGTCGGGGTCCAGCACTGTGACCGGCAAAGGCCAATGCGCGGTCTTTTCTTTCACCAAACTGTGGACGCCGCCCGTCGTTGGGATCACAAATTTAGCGTCAGGCACGGATTGCTCAATGATACTTGCCGCCTCATCAAACCGGTCTGCCAGTCGCCCGACCTCGCCCTTGCGGCTGCCCGGCAAGATCAGGATGACGGTCCCTTTGCCCAAAGCCGCCGCCTCATCTGCGGTGGCAACAGGTTCGGCAACGACAGGGTGACCCACGAAGTCGCAGGCCATGCCCGCGGCCTCCATCAGCGGGGGCTCAAATGGGAACAGCGCCAGCACATGATCGATATGGCGCGCCATCTTGACGGCCCGCTTCGGCCGCCACGCCCAGACGGTCGGGGCCACGTAATGCACCGTGCGGATGTCGCTGGCAGCCTTCACGAGCCGCGCGACGCGCAGGCAGAAATCGGGGCTGTCGATGGTGATCAGCACATCTGGTTTGGTCTCGAGGATGGCCTCGGCCATTTCCCTGATCCGCGCCTTCAAGGCGCGATACTTCGGCAGGATTTCAGCCAGCCCCATGACGCTAAGCTCATCCATCGGAAAGCGGCTGGTCAGTCCCTCTGCCTGCATCAGCGGGCCGCCGACCCCATCAAATGTCACATCCGGCTGCAGTTGCCGAAGCCCCGCCATCAAGGCGCCCCCCAGCTTGTCGCCGGAGGGTTCACCCGCAATCACAAAGACCTTCATGCGCCCCCCTTGGGCCGAACCCAGAGGAAGGCATCAGCGGCGTTGAGCGTGCGGATGATGGCAGGCTGATCAAGGACCATGACGCCGCCAGCCTCGACCACGATCCCTGCGAAACCTGCTCCGAAGACAGCTTTCGCCGTGGCGGGCCCGATCACCGGGAGGTCGGCACGCCGGTCTTGATGCGGTTTCGGTGCTTTGAACAGGATCGCGCCACGCCCGCCCGAAGGCACCGCATCGGGGCCAGACAGCCATTCCGCCGTGCTGCCAAGCATATCGCCCACCATGTCGACAGCACCCCAGAGCGGGTCTTCATCGGGCTGAAACCGGGCCAGCATGGCGTCAGTGCCGTCTCTCCCTTCCCGTGCGAGCACCTGCCCCCGCCGGACAACACATGCCTGACCCTGATCAGCAGCCCCCATTTCGGCGATCACCTGTTCGGCGGTGACAGCGTCTTGCCGGTGCGCTGTGCCGGGTTGCGCGACCGTTGGTACGCCTACCTCAGGCAACAAGTCCGGCGCAATCTCGTGCGCGGCTTTCACTATTATCCCGGCTTCTTCGAACAGAGCGATGATGACCCGCAACGCGCCATCGTCGCCCTTCGCGAGGGCCTCCGAGATGCGCGGGACCAGAGGTGAAGTCGCGGCGTCGATCAGGCTCGAGTCCACCTTCGGGCGGCGGACGGCCCCTGCCATGCAAACCTCCGTCACGCCCCGTTCGCGCAGGTCTTCCAGAAATGTCCCAAGAGTTTCCAGCCGGAACGTGATGTCCGGCGTCACTGACGACGTGAAACCTTGCAGCGCGCAGACCAGTGGCCGTTCGGGCAACCGCGCGATCAGCGCCGGCGGCAGGTCACCGGTTCCTGCAATCAGTGCCAGCATCAGCCGGGCGTCAGAAAGTTGCGATCAGTCTCGCCAAGGATGAATTGCACCATCTGCTGCACAAAAGGGCTGTCGCTTTCCTCGGCCAGCCGGTGCGCGCGGTCCTGAAACGTGCCTTCACCATCCTTGAGCATCTGGAAGGCAGCCCGCAGGGCCGTGATATCGGCCCGCGCCACACCTTTGCGCTTGAGCCCCACAAGGTTCAGCCCATCCAGCACACCGCGCGGCCCCTGCACCAGCCCATGCGGCACCACATCCTTGGTCACCATCGTCACGGCCCCGATAATGGCCCCCTGCCCAACTCGCACCCATTGATGCACGCCAGAGAGGCCCCCGATGATCACGTCATCCTCGATCACGCAGTGCCCGGCAACGGCAGAGGAATTCACGACGATCACCCGGTGACCGATCTGAGCATCATGGGCAATGTGGCAGCCCGCCATGAAGAGCCCATCATCGCCGATCCGCGTCTCGCCCCCGCCCGCGCGGGTACCAGAGTTCATGGTCACATGTTCCCGAATGCGGTTGCGGGCGCCGATGCGCAGCCGCGTTTGTTCGCCGCCGAATTTCAGGTCCTGCGGAATTTCTCCGATCACTGCGAAGGGAAAAACGATGGTGCCACCACCAATCTGCGTATCACCGGTGACAACCACATGGCTCTTGAGCTCAACCCCATCGCCCAGCACCACCTGTGGACCCACAACGCAGAAAGGGCCAATGGTACAGCCTTCACCGATCTGCGCGCCCTCTTCGATGATGGCAGTGGGGTGAGTGCCCGCCATCAGCCTTGCATATCCATCATCGCAGTGAATTCAGCCTCAGCAGCCATTTCACCCTCGACCATCGCAGTACCTTTGAAGCGCCAGACCTTGCCGCCGGGCTTGCCGCGTGTGGTTTCGACATGCATCTCCAGCACGTCACCCGGCACCACCTTGCGGCGGAATTTGCAGTTGTCGATGGCCATGAAATAGACAAGCAGATTGCCCTCTGTGAGGCCAAGCGATGTGCCCACCATGACGGCCGTTGTCTGCGCCATCGCCTCTACAATCGTCACACCGGGCATAATCGGGTTGCTCGGGAAATGACCCTGAAAATGCGGCTCGTTCATTGTGACGTTCTTGATGCCAATGGCCGAAGTCGTGCCATCAATGCTGTGCACCTTGTCGACAAGGAGGAACGGATAGCGATGTGGCAGGATTTTCTGGATCAGCTGAATATCAGCGGTGGTTGGTGTTTCAGTCATGCCGGAAAGGCCCCTTTGATTTTCTTCATGCCTAGCAAGGCGACCGTCCACGGGCAAGCATGCCTACCCGTCCCCATCACCCAGTTCAGCGTCAATGCGGGTGATCGCGTCGTCTGTGATATTGGCCGCGCGGACCGACAGAAACACGTTGCGCTGTTCCAGCACCATGACGGCACCGCGTTCCAACATCATGTTTGCAACGATCCCCTGCACGCGCTCTTCGAACCGCGCGCGGGCCTCGGCATTGGCCACCTGCAGTTCGACGTTCTTTGCATCGCGGGCCCGGCGGACATCCTGAACCTTGTTGTCAAACGCCTCAGCCTCGGCCCGAAACGCCTCTGGCGTCATTTCAGGGCGGCGGAGGGTCAGGCTGCGTTCCTCGTTCGTAAGGGATTCCACGATGCGGTCATTCTCTGCCTGCACTTCTGCCGCCATCTCGGCCAGGTCAGCAGCAATGCGGCGGCCATAGAGCGTTTCAAAAAACAGGCGCTCGCGGTCAATGATCAGGATCTGCGGGCTGTCCTGCTGGGCGCTGGCAGGCACCGCCAGCAAAAGCCAGATCAAACAGGCCCGCAGCCAGCGCATCAGAAGCTCGTGGAGATCGTGACGTCAAAGGATCTGGTTTCGTCCCGATCCTGCACGTCGAGCGGTTCCGTGAAGTTGAAGCGCAGCGGCCCGATGGGCGTTGTCCAGAAGATAGAGGCACCGATGATCGCCCGTGGCGTGAAGTCGTTGAAGATCACATCCTGGCCAAAGGTTTCACCCACATCCCAGACAGAGCCATAGTCGATAAAGGCCCCACCGGTGATCCCGTATTCGGTTGGCAACCCAATCGGGAACTCAGACTCCAAACGCAAGACCGCATAGGCATCCCCGCCAAGCGCATCATCTGTCAGATCGTCACGTGGTCCGATGCCGCCAGGCTCAAACCCGCGCATGATCCGGCTGCCAAGAAAGAACCGGTCGGTCACGCGGCTGCTGCCATCCTGATAGTTGAGCAATCCACCTTCCAGTGTGGCGCGCAACGTCAGCTCTTCACCCAGAACCTTGGTTTCTGCGCCCGCAAGCGCCGTTGTCTTGATGAACTGCGTATCGCCAAAGCCAAACTCCTGCCCGAAGCGCAGCACGATGCCGGCGTTCGGGTTCAGCCCTGTGCGCCGGTTGTCAAAGCTGTAGGTGTAGCCAATGGCATTGGTCCAGATGCCACCTTCTTCGGCCTCGTTCTGGATGATCACGCTGGCGTCGTCAGACACATCCGTCAGATCAGTGTACTCCAGCGCATAGAAGAGCGACAGACGCCCCAGCTCGCTGACCGGGAAGCTGACACTGGGGGTCAGCCGCAGTGTTTCGGTATCGTAGAGCGCGTTTTCATTGTCCGTTGTCGCATAGGACAGATCGAACGACCCGCGCAGGTCACGACCCAGCAATTGCGGCTCGGTAAAGCCAAAGCTGAATCGCCGGTTGGATTCCGCTGTTGAGAGGTCAAAATTCAGCCGCTGACCACGTCCCTGAAAGTTGCTCTGCCTGTAAGAGGCGACAAGCCCGAGACCGGTGTCGGTATTGAAGTTCGCACCGAAGGTCAGGGTGCCAGTTGGCCCTTCGACGACATCCACATCCACAATGCGTTGATTGGCCGAGGTGCCGGGCCGCGTATCAACAGCGACGTTTTGAAAGAAGCCCAGGCCGCGAATGCGGCGCGCGCTTTCCTCAATCTCACGCGGGTTTAGCGGGTCACCTTCGACAGTCCGGAACTGGTTGCGGATCACACGGTCCAGCGTTGTGCCATTGCCCTGGATATCAATGCGTTCGACGAACACGCGCTCACCCGGGACAAGCACGTATTCGACATTCACTTCGAGCGCACGGGGGTTGCGTGTCAGCCGGGGTTCAACCTGCAGGAAACGAATGCCGCGACTGACGGCCTCCCGCTCCAGCCGGGTGGCGTCATCATCGACAGGCACCGGCGAATACATTGCGCCACGGCGCACACGCACGATACCTTCAAAATCCGCTGCATTGACGCCGTTGATTTCGCTGCTGATCGTCACATCGCCAAAGGTAAACCGCTGCCCTTCTCGAATATTGTAGGTGATCAGGTATGCATCACGTTCGCGGGTCAGGCTGACATCGACGTTCTGAATGACAAAATCGATGAAACCGCGTGAGCGGTAGAAATCCGTTAGAACCTCGCGGTCTCGGGCCACACGCTCGGGCGAAAATGTATCGCGGGCGATCAGGAAGCGCAGTGCGCCAGCTTCTTTCGTCTCCAAAACGCCGCGCAAACGACGCTCGGAAAACGTCCGGTTGCCGACGAATGAAATCCGCTCGACCTCGGTCACGGCGGATTCGATCACTTCGAACACCAGATCAACGCGGTTTTCAGACTGCGGAATAATCCGTGGTGTCACACTCGCATTGATCCGGCCCTCGCGGGCGTAAGCCTCTGTGATAGCGGCGGTATCAGCTTCGGCCTGTTCCGGCGTGAAAACGCGGCGGGGTTGCGATTGGATGAGTGGCAAGAGCTCCGCGTCACTGATGCGCGAATTGCCTTCGATGTTGATGCGGCTGATCGTCGGGTATTCGACCACCGTGATCACCAGCGTGCCGCCACGCGGCGACAGATCAACACTTTCGAACAGACCCGAGTCGCGAATGTCCTGCCCTGCGGCGTTCAGATCAGCCAATGACAGTGGCGCGCCAGCCTCCAGCCCGCCAAAGGAAAGGATGGTACCGTCAGCCACACGCTGGTTGCCTTCCACGCTGAAGCTGTTGAAAGCAAAGCTCTGTGCCGCCACAGCGCCAGCCAAGGCAAGAACCGCCAGAAACGTCACGACCGCAAGGCGCAGCGTTGCAAAAACCCGGGCGGCAGAACGCCCCACACCCAACATCATTCCGGTTGCCCCTGTCTGATCCTTGTTGCCATCGGAGTAGCGGCAAAGGGGGGGGATGTCAAAATGCCGCCAGCGGGTTTTTTGCAAAGATTACGGGCAAAGGATCGTGTCGTTGAGGATCGTGAAAAACATCAGCGACAGGATCAGCGAAAGCCCAACATACATGAAGACTTGCAACGCCCTTTCACTCGGCTTGCGGCGGGTCACGGCCTCATAGGCGTAGAACACCAGATGGCCCCCATCCAGTACCGGGATCGGGAAAAGGTTGATCAGTCCCACAGCCGCAGACAGGGCCCCGATAAACCAGATAAAGCTCTGCGGACCTTGCTCTGCCATCGATCCGCTTGTTTCGGCGATCCCGACAGGCCCGGACAGGTTGCAGGTAGAGATCTGGCCGAAGAGGATATGCTGCATGGCCGAAAGTGACGTGGTCATCGTGTTCCACAGCCCTTCGGCCCCCAAAGTCACGGCCTGCCATGGGCCAATGTTTTCCACGGCGGGTTCAAAGAAGATCGTACCCGTAATGCCGATGAGCCAGCGCGTTTCAAAGCCACCCTCCGGCAAGGGGACATCAACCCTGCGGGGGGCAATGGTCTTGGTCAGAACCTCTCCGTCCCGCCAGATTTCGAACTCCAGCGGCGCGCCATCAGCCTCTCGCACGATTACCTGCACTTGTGAAAATGCAAAGACAGGGGCGCCATTGATGCCTGTAATCACATCATCAATCTTGATGTCGGCGTCATCCGCGGCGGATCGGGGGGAGACAGACGAAACGCCGGTCGGGAAGTAGTAAGGCCCTTCCACATCCATTTCGCGTCCATCGCGCAGGATGGTGTAGGTCAGGCGATCTTCGACCGGGACCAACTCATTCAATGCTGTTGCACGGTCCGGGTCCTCAAACGCGATCCCTTCAATCGCCAGCATCACATCGCCTTCACGCAGCTCTGTCGCATAGCTTGGTGGCAAAGGGCGCAGCTCGCCAAAGGTCAACGGCTCAATCGCGCGGCCCTGATACATGATGGACCCGGCGAACACTGCGATGGCAAAGATGAAATTGAAGACCGGCCCAGCCGCCACGGTGGCCGTGCGCGCCCAAAGTGGCGCGCCAGACATCGTCGTGCGTGGGTCTATCGTTGGTACGGTGTCTTCGGACCCGACGCTTGCGGCATTGCTGTCCCCTAAAAACCGGACGTAGCCACCGATGGGGAGTGCTGCAATTTGCCAGTCGGTGCCGTGCCTGTCGGTCCGTTTGAAGATCACCGGTCCCATGCCGATGGAAAAGACCTCGGCATAGATCCCGCTCCATCGTCCGACGATGTAATGGCCATACTCGTGGATCGCGACGATGACCGAAAGTGCCACGACAAATGCAACAATCGTAAAGGCAAGGTTGCCGAAAACCGGCACGATCTGCATCAGGTCCAAGGTCTTATCCCATATGTTTGATGGCCTCGCCCGCAAAGGCGCGTGCCATCTGATCCGTTTCCAGAATGGTATCTAGGGTAATGTTGGCGTTTTGCAGCCCATGGTTTGCTGACATTTTGTCGAGCGTCGCAGAAACAACGCCAGCCATGTCCAGAAATCCGATTTCCCCGGCGATGAAGCCATCAAGCGCCCGTTCCTTGGCAGCATTGAAAACCGCGCCGGACACGCCACCGGTTTCCATGACCTGCTGGGCAATGGACAATGCCGGGTAGCGTGCGTCATCAGGCGCCTCAAACGTCAGACTGCCGATCCTCGCAAGGTCGACCCGCTCAACCGGGAGCGTCTTCCTGTCAGGCCAGTGCAACGCATAGCCAATCGCATGGCGCATATCCGGCGGGCCGACATGGGCCATCAGGGCCCCATCGTTGAAACCGACCAGCGCATGGATCAGGCTTTCCCGGTGCACAAGCACCTCGATCATCTCGGCCGGAACGCCAAAAAACTCTTTGGTTTCAATCAGCTCCATCGCCTTGTTGAACATAGAGGCTGAATCAATCGTGATCCTTTGCCCCATATCCCAGTTCGGATGGCTGGAGGCCTCGGCCAGCGTTGCTTGCGCCAGCTTCTCCATCGGCCAGTCACGGAACGCACCGCCAGAGGCTGTGATGATAACGCGTTCAACCGCGGCCATATCCTCGCCCACCAGAGCCTGAAACACGGCCGAATGTTCACTGTCCACGGGCAGGACGGTCGCGCCATGTGCCTTTGCAGTGCGCATCAGAAGCGGGCCGGCGGTGACCAGCGACTCTTTATTGGCCAGCGCCAGTGTCGTGCCATGTTCCAGCGCCGTCATCCCCGGCACCAGCCCCGCTGCCCCGACAATCGCTGACAAGGCCCAATCGACCGGGCGCGCCGCTGCTTCCTCAACCGCTGCATCCCCAGCAGCTACCTCAACATCCGTTCCGGCCAGCAAGTCTCTCAATTCATTGAGGAGTTCGGGGTAGCAGGTCACCGCCACATCGGCATCCAGCGCCTTGGCATCGGCTGCCAGCTGCGTCAGGTTCCGCCCGCCCGTCAGTGCAACAACATCATAGGCGCCTGCATCCCGCTTGATCAGATCAAGCGCGCTCTGCCCGACTGATCCTGTCGCCCCGAAAACGCTGATTTTCCTCAAAAGATGACCCCGGGCACATCAAACACGTCGGCGACAAGGATCAGGAACAGTGACGCCCCCAAAAGCGCGTCAAACCGGTCAAAAAGCCCGCCATGGCCAGGGATCAGGGTCGAGCTGTCCTTAACCCCCATCCGCCGCTTCAGCGCGCTTTCCGCAATATCACCCATCTGGCCAGCAAAGCTCAGCACCATGGAAATCAGGATGATCCAGAGGCCAGCATTCGTGAACATGGCGAAGATCGCACCGACACCCGCCGCACCGATCCAGCCTGCAACGGTTCCGCTCCACGTCTTTTTAGGGCTGATCGCGGGCCAGAACTTTGGTCCACCAACAGCCTTGCCAGCAAAATAGCCAAAGATATCTGTCACGATCACGACTGACATCAGCCAGAGCAGCCAGAAGAACCCGTAATCCTCCCGGAAATGCACCAGCCCCCAGCCAGCCAACTGAATGCCAAGCGCGAAGATGAAGAAGGTCTTGATCTCTGTCCGCAGTTGCGTGGCGCCGATGACAGGCACGACAAGGAAGAAAAGCATGCCCCACATGCTCTCTTGCGTCAGCTGCCCGGACATCACCGATGCTACAAGCGCCGCGAGCAGCATGCCCTTCGTCGGCTCATTCGGGCGGATCATCATCCAGAGTTCCCAGACCATGACGGCGGTCACAAAGACTACCAGCATCTGGAACCACACGCCGCCAAGGATCACGCCTGCCGCACCCACCACGACCATCGCCGCGCTTGAAATCAGCCTTACCGTGAGGTCATCCCATTTGGCGGGCGGTGGTGCCTGTGTCGTCATCTTCAGGCCTTGATCGCCCCGAAGCGGCGGTCGCGTTGTGCGAAATTTTTCAACACCTTGGCGAACTCTTCTGCCGTGAAATCGGGCCAGAGCGTATCGACGAATTCATACTCCGCATAGGCCGACTGCCAGAGAAGGAAGTTGGAAATGCGCGCCTCGCCACTGGTGCGGATCACCAGGTCGGGGTCGGGCAGCACATGGGTGTCGAGGAACTTTGACAGTGTCTCGGCGTCCACCTCTTCATGCGTTAGCCGCCCCTGTTCGATCTCAAAGGCCAATCGCTTTGCCGCGCGCGTCACCTCGTCACGGCCGCCGTAGTTCAGGGCGACGGTCAGATGCACCCGGTCATTGTCCGCCGTCCGCAATTCAAGATCGTCCATCAAGGCCACAAGCTTTTCATCGAGCCTGATGCGGTCGCCGATAAAACGCACGCAGACACCGCTCTCGAATAGCTCTTGCGCCTCTCGCTCCAGATACCGGCGGAAGAGGCTCATCAGGCCCGCCACCTCGGTCTGCGTCCGTTTCCAGTTTTCGGTCGAGAAGGCAAAGATCGTGAGGTATTTGACACCCAGGTCTGGGCAGGATTTGAGGATATCACGCACGCGCCGTGCACCCGCGTGGTGTCCAAACAGACGCGGCCGCCCGCGTTGCTGCGCCCATCGGCCATTGCCATCCATGATGATGGCGACATGGGCAGGTGCACTCAGCTTGATGTCATCTCTGGGCATCATGTGGCCCCTTCTGCAGCGTTGCGCGGGGTCACACCTGCATGATTTCCGCTTGCTTGGTTTCCAGCGTCTGATCCACCAGTTTGATATGCGCGTCAGTCACTTCCTGAACCGCTGCTTCCCAGAACTTCTGATCATCTTCTGACAGGCCATCGGCCTTGCCCTTCTTGATCTGGTCCATGCCGTCGCGGCGCAGATTGCGGATCGAAACGCGCGCGCTTTCAGCGTATTGGCCAGCCACCTTCGAAAGCTCGCGGCGGCGTTCCTCGTTCAACTCGGGGATCGGCAGCATGATGATCGTGCCATTCAGCTGCGGGTTGATGCCAAGGCCGCTTTCGCGGATCGCCTTTTCCACCTTGCCGACAAGGCCCTTGTCCCAGACGTTGATCGTGACCATCCGCGGCTCAGGCACATTCACCGTGCCGACCTGGTTGATCGGGGTCATCGCGCCATAGGCTTCGACCATCACCGGTTCCAGCATGGAGCCTGACGCGCGCCCGGTCCGCAGTGAGGCAAGCTCGGTCCGCAAATTGGCAATCGCACCCTCCATCCGGCGGGTCAGGTCGTCGGTATCCACTTCAAAATCGTCTGACATGTCTTCTCTGCTCATTTTTGCGGCACGCCGCTTTCACGGTGTTTTAGGCCAAGCCGCCCATCTTGTATAGACAGGCAAATGGGCAGATCCCGTGCAGAGTTCCCCCGCTTCTCATGTTAGCAAATACTGCGGGGAGTTTGAGGGGCAGCGCCCCTCATCCCATAAAATCGCGTGCGGCGCAGCCGCTCCGCTTAGTCCTTCACAATCGTATAAGTCCCTTCGCCCGCAAGAATGCCGCGGAAACCGCCCGGCTCATCAAGCGAGAAAACAATGATCGGCAGGTCGTTGTCTCGTGCCAGCGCGATCGCGGATGCGTCCATAACGCCAAGGTGTTTCTGCAGCACCTCGTCATAGCTCACATTATCATAGCGTTTGGCATCGTCGTGCTTTGCGGGGTCCTTGTCATAGACTCCATCCACCTTTGTGCCCTTGAAGATCGCCTCGCAGTTCATTTCACTTGCGCGCAAGGTCGCTGCGGTGTCGGTGGTGAAATACGGGTTACCCGTGCCAGCGGCAAAGATGCACACCCGCTTCTTCTCAAGGTGGCGCACGGCACGGCGACGGATGTAGGGCTCGGCCACTTCGTTCATGGTGATGGCGGAAATCACACGGGTATGAATGCCTAGCTCTTCCAGCGCTGACTGCATCGCCAGCGCGTTCATGACCGTGGCCAGCATCCCCATGTAGTCGGCCGTTGTGCGTTCCATCCCCTGGGCTGACCCTTGCAACCCGCGAAAGATGTTACCGCCGCCGATCACCATGCAGATCTCGACGCCCAGTTGATGGACAGATTGCACTTCCTTGGCGACCCGCTGGACTGTCGGGGGATGCAGGCCAAAGCTGGTTTCGCCCATCAGCGCCTCGCCCGAGATCTTTAGCATCACGCGTTTGTAGGCTGTCTTTGATCCGTCGCTCATACTGTCCCCCGCGTTCCGCCGATCTGGCCGCAAAATGTCCGATATCGGGGGCAGGTTCAATGGCTGGTTGCCCAATCAGCGCAGACCCGGCATCTAGACCGCATGATCACAATCGCGCCGGACAAACCCATTTTGATCGCGGGCCCAACAGCCAGCGGAAAGTCCGCATTGGCACTGCATATTGCGGCAGAACAAGGTGGCGTGATCGTGAATGCAGATGCGCTGCAGGTGTTCGATGGCTGGCGCATCCTGACGGCCCGCCCGGACGATGATGATCTGGCACGCGCGCCACACGCTCTTTATGGCCATATCCCATTTGATGCGCCCTATTCGGTTGGGCAATGGTTGCGTGATGTCACTCCTTTGCAGGAAAATGAGGCGCGTCCAATCATCGTAGGTGGCACCGGGCTGAATTTTCACGCCCTCACACAGGGGTTGGCTGAGATTCCGCAAACCCCGCCAGAGGTTCGAGCGGAGGCGGATAAAATCCCCCTGCCCGACTTGATTGCCGCCCTTGATGCAAAGACACTTTCTCGCATCGACCAGCAGAACCGTGCCCGCGTCCAACGCGCCTGGGAAGTACTGCGCACAACGGGCCACCCGCTGGCCGACTGGCAGGACGACACGCCGCCTCCGCTCCTTCCCCTTTCAGCTTGCGTCGCGCTGACGCTCGACGCGCCAAAAGACTGGCTCAACGACAGGATCACACGTCGGTTTGACGCGATGCTCGCGTCGGGCGCCTTGCAAGAAGCCGAAGCGATGTTGCAGACATGGGACCCATCACACCCTTCCTCCAAGGCAATTGGTGCCGCCGAGCTCATCGCGCATTTGCAAGGTGACATGTCCCTTGAGGCCGCGCGCGAGGCGGCGATCATAGCATCGCGGCAATATGCCAAGCGACAACGCACCTGGTTTCGCGCGCGCCATCGCGCGTGGCAGCATATTCCCGCCGATATGGCTGATTTTTCGGCAACACTGCGACTTGTCGGTGATGCATACGATTGAGCCTTACGAAATTGGCCCTAAGATTTGCTCAAACAGATCTCGTGGGCATTATTATGCACGGAACCGACACATTCACACTGCAATCGCTCAGCTTTGCCGGGGCAACATCGCGCTGGCGGACCGAAGCGATGCGCAGCCACTCGACCGCACGGTTGATCCATGTCTCAAAAGGTCAGGGGCGGATGACGGTGGCCGGGCTGACAACGGGTTATGGCCCCAACAACCTGATCTACATCCCGGCAGGCACCATGTACGGAATGGATGTTGGTCCCTCGGTCTTTGGACAGGTTTTGACGTTGCCGGACACAACAGGCTGGCCAGCGGAACGGTTTCATTTGCGGCTACGCGATGTCGACCCGCAAAGAGAGGTGATTGGCCTTCTTGAGAATATCGAGCGCGAGCTGAAACCATCCGGTGATATCCGGGCTGCGCGCTGCTATCTCGGCCTCTTGACCATCTTTATCGAGCGGCAGTTGGGCGCGACAGTTGAACCATCGGAAAACGACCGGTCCGATACGGCAGCGGCACGGCTTGTGGCGCGCTATACCAATTTGGTGGGGCGCGAGTTCAAGACTGGCCAAAACGTCGCTGATTATGCGGCCAGACTGAACGTGACGCCCACGCATCTGACACGTAGCTGCCGCAAGACCTGCGGGCACTCTGCCTCTCAACTGTTGCGCGACCGGATCCACTTTGCCGCCTGCACCATGCTGAAAGACACTCAAACCCCTGTCAGCCGTATCGCGGCTGATCTTGGATTTCGCTCCGCTGCGTACTTTACACGCAGCTTTCAAGAGAAGGCCGGACTGACGCCATCGGCGTTCCGTCGCATGCAGGGGCAGTCGGCCGTCCGCTGATCGGGGCGAAATGCCGCGCCGCAGCGTCCACATCTTGGTCACTTCGCTCTCGACGATGTCGCTTATTGGCCTGTATCCTGTCGCAAATGTGCAATGATTTTTCAAAGGGTCTGTTGACCTGTATCGGAAAATTGTGCCGAATGGCGCGGTAATCGAGGGGGGCGGCGTTGTGGACGACAGCGCAACACCCTTCGCAAAACAAGAAATGTGTCACAGGGAGAAACGAATGACGCACATGAGCAAACCCATCCATCCAGCTGCGTTGATGTACGCCGAGGAAGAAAAGGCCGGCAAACTCAGCCGCCGTGAATTCCTTTCGCGCACAACAGCGCTGGGTGTGTCCGCTGCCACGGCTTACAGCCTGATTGGCGCGGCGCAACCTGCCCAAGCTGGTGGTCACGCACAGCAAGGCGGCACGATCCGCATGCAGATGGAAGTGCGCGCCCTGAAGGATCCGCGGACTTATGACTGGACGCAGATTGCGTTCTTCTCGCACGGCTGGCTGGAGTACCTTGTTGAGTACAACAACGACGGTTCCTTCGCACCGATGCTGCTGGAAAGCTGGGAAGTGAACGATGACGCTACCGTCTACACCCTGAACGTCCGGCCGGGTGTGAAGTGGAACAACGGTGATGACTTCACCGCCGAAGACGTGGCCCGCAACATCGCTGGCTGGTGCGACAAGAACGTCGAGGGTAACTCGATGGCCGGTCGCTTTGCGATCCTGATTGATGAAGCCACCGGGACCGCCATTGACGGCGGGATCGAGGTTGTCGACAGCACAACCGTGCGTCTGAACCTGCCCGGCTCTGACATCTCGCTGATTGCTGGTATGGCAGACTATCCGGCGGCAATCACACCCGCGGACTTTGATCCTGAAAACATGGTCGGCAACCCTGTGGGCACTGGCCCCTACTTGCCAGAAAGCCTTGAGGTTGGCGTGAAGGGCGTGCTCGTCCGCAACGAAGGCTTCGAGTGGTGGGGCTATGCCGAAGGCAAAGGCGCCTTCCTCGATCGTATCGAATACATCGACTACGGCACAGACCCATCCGCATGGGTGGCTGCAGCGGCCGCTGACGAAGTTGATATGTTCTATGAAACCGTCGGTGACTTCGTGGAAGTTGTCGAAAGCATTGGTTGGGAACGGTCCGAGATCGCATCTGCGGCGACCATCGTCATCCGTCCAAACCAGCTTGCCGAAGTCGATGGCATGCAGCCCTACGCGGACAAGCGTGTCCGCCAGGCCATTGCAATGGCTGTCGACAACGCTGTCTGCCTCGAACTGGGCTACTCAAACCTTGGTCAGGTTGCACGCAACCAGCACGTGGGCCCAATGCACCCAGCCTGGGCTGACGTTCCTGGCATGCCATACGATCCAGAAGGTGCGCTTGCCCTGCTAACAGAGGCCGGCATGGCCGACTTTGAGTTTGACATCGTTTCCATCGACGATGACTGGCGCAAGAACACGACCGACGCCGTTGCCGCGCAGCTGCGCGACGCTGGTTTCAACGTGAAGCGGACAATCATCCCCGGTTCGACCTTCTGGAACGACTGGACGAAGTACCCATTCAGCTCCACCAACTGGAACCACCGTCCACTCGACACCCAGATCCTTGGCCTGGCGTATCGTTCGGGTGAAGCCTGGAACGAAAGCGGCTTTGCAAATGCAGAGTTTGACGCGCTGCTGGCCGAAGCGAACTCCATCGCTGATGCGGATGCACGGCGCGAGGTGATGGCCAAGCTGCAGGGCATCATGACGGACGAAGGTGTGACGATCCAGCCATACTGGCGTTCGCTTTACCGCCACGCCAAGCCTGGCATCGTGGGCTGGGATATGCACATCGCGTATCTGCCACAGATGTATAAGGTCGCCTTCGCGGCGTAAAACTTTGAGGGCCGCCCGCGATCGGGCGGCCCTTTTCAAATCAGATGCGGACCACCGGAAAACCGGGGCCGCGATAACCATAAGTCAGACAACGTACTGACGCTGCTCACCAACAGGGGCCTTTATGGGACTGTTTATTCTGCGCCGCCTTGGGGTGATGCTCCTCACGGCACTTTGCCTGACATTTATCGTGTTCTGGCTGACTAACCTTGGACCAAACCTCGAAAAACTCGCCAAGACACAAGGCAACGCCCGCATGTCGGACGAAGCCGTTGTCACATGGCTGGATAACCGCGGCTACAATCAAGCGCTGCCAATCAAATATGGTCAATGGCTTGGGGTTCTGCCCGGTTACGTGATCGAAGGCACCGATGGTGAGACCCGCGCAAGATGTCAGACCCCAGGAGAGCCGATTGAAGACGCCCCGACATTCTGCGGGATCCTGCAGGGGGACTGGGGGTTCTCCACAGTCTTCAAAGAAAATGTGAGCGAGATTGTTGCAACACGTCTTGGCCTGACGGGCATGCTGATGTTCTGGGTAATGATGGTGATGGTTCCTGGCGCGCTGATCATCGGCGTCCTGGCGGGTATGCGAGAAGGTTCGCGCACCGACCGAAGCCTTTCCACAGTCTCCATCGTATCGACCGCCACACCGGAATACGTATCTGGTGTTATCCTGATCGCGGCTTTGGCGACCAATGCCTTTATCCAATGGGACACGATCCCGTTCAAAGGCACCGCAACCGGTGCCATGGAAGACGCGACATTTGAAAACTTCTTCTTGCCGGTGATCACCATCGCGCTTTACGGCATGGGTTACATCGCCCGGATGACGCGGGCCAGCATGACCGAAGTCATGACGGCACAGTACATCAGAACGGCCCGCCTCAAAGGTGTGAGCTTCCCGACCATCGTGATGAAACACGCCCTGCGCAATGCACTGATCGCACCGTTTACGGTGATCATGCTGCAGTTCCCGTGGCTCTTGAACGGCGTCGTGATCGTCGAGACCTTGTTCAACTACAAGGGCTTTGGCTGGGTGCTGGTGCAGGCC
>JBCBOD010000206.1:0-3735 GCA_039821425.1 Pseudomonadota bacterium | reverse complement strand
TCGCTTCATATAGGGTATCGACGCTGATCTCCGCCACACCGCGTTCCACCGCAAACGCCTCGGTATTCCGCCGCGCCTTGCCACGCACAAAGAACGGAATTTTCTTCAATTCCCGCTCCGCATCAGAGAGCCAGATCACGTTGTCATCAGTCAGCTGAACCTGCTCAACGGCGGCATCTTCTGTTTTGGCTTTGGCCTTGCCGCCGTGATGGCTTGGACCAGCTGCATCATGGAACTCAAAATCATCGCGGAACATGGTCAGCAGATGCTCTTCCAGCCCCATCACAAGCGGATGGATCAGCGTATCGAAAATAACATTCGCGCCCTCGAACCCGACCTGCGGGGAATAGCGTGCCGGGAAATCCTGCACGTGCACAGGTGCCGAAATGACGGCGCATGGGATGCCCAAGCGCTTGCCGATATGGCGTTCCATCTGCGTGCCGAGGATCATCTCGGGCGCGAGGCGCTCAATCTCCGCCTCGACCGCCAGATAGTCATCGGTGATCAAGGGCTCGACACCATAGTCCTTGGCGAGCGCCCTGATCTGGCGCGCCATTTCGCGGTTGTAGCAGCCAAGGCCAACCACCTCGAACCCCATCTCGTCGCGCGCGATGCGGGCGTGGGCGGCGACATGGGTGCCGTCGCCGAAGATGAAAACACGTTTGCCGGTCAGGTACGTACTGTCGACCGAGCGGGACCACCACGGCAGACGCAGGCGGCTTTCGTCGATCTGACCTGTGACGCCGGAGAGCGCGATAACCTCTTTGATGAAATCACGGGTTGCGCCGACACCAATTGGAACTGTTTTCGTGAATGGCTGGTCGAAGTTCCGTTCCAGCAACCTCGCCGCGGCTTCACCGGTTTCCGGGCACAGCAGCACGTTGAAATGCGCGGCTGTCAGGCGGGCGATATCGGCGGGGGTCGCATTCAGTGGGGCGACAACATTCACGTCGATGCCCATATCGGACAGTAGCCCTGTCAGCTCTTCCACATCGTCGCGGGCACGGAAGCCCAGCGCGGTGGGGCCGAGGATGTTGCAGGTGACGCGCGCCGTCCGCTCTTGCGGTTTCGCCAGATGTTTGACGATCTGATAGAACGTCTCATCCGCGCCGAAGTTTTCCTTGCGGGTGTAGCTGGGCAGTTCCAGCGGGATGACAGGGATTGCGAGCCCCATCGTTTCCGCCAGGCCCGCCGGATCATCCTGGATCAGTTCAGCCGTGCAAGAGGCGCCGACGATAATCGCCTCTGGGTCAAACCGCTCCACCGCATCGTAGCAGGACGACTTAAAAAGTGTCGCCGTATCTGCCCCGAGGTCGCGCGCCTGGAATGTCGTGTAGCTGACCGGCGGGCGATGGTCGCGCCGCTCGATCATTGTGAACAATAGGTCCGCGTAGGTGTCACCCTGCGGCGCGTGCAGCACGAAATGCAGGCCCTTCATGGCCGTGGCGACACGCATCGCGCCGACGTGTGGGGGGCCTTCGTATGTCCAGACCGTCAATTTCATGAGGGCACCTCATGCAAATTGACGCATACGGGTAAGCGATTGGCTTTGCCAAATGCGGCCGCACTCGGTTGCATATCTGGGTGCCAAGTCATTCCGCCGCCTCCAAGTGAAGCAGCGCCTTGCGCCGGACGGGCCGCGAAAAGAGACCCGCCAGATCGCCCGCCTGTTCGTAAAAATGCACCGGGGTGAAGACGAGCTCGATGGCCCATTTCGTCGTCAGCCCTTCGGCCTCTAGCGGGTTGGCAAGGCCAAGGCCGCAAACGGTCAGATCCGGACGGGCCGCACGGGCCCGGTCAAGTTGCTTGTCCACATCCTGGCCCTCGGCGATCTGCGGGCCAGCGGGCAGCAGGTCCAGATCGGGGCCGTGCAGCGCGTCATGGATGTAGGGGCTGCCGACCTCTACAGCCGTCATGCCGCATTCGCGGGTTAGGAACCGGGCAAGCGGGATTTCCAACTGGCTGTCCGGGAAGAAGAAGACGGATTTGCCAGACAGGACCTCTGCCGCTTGGGCGATAGCCTTCCGCGCACGAGCACGGGGTGCGGCGGTCACACGGTCAAATGTCGCCTCATCCACGCCGAACTCGGTCGCGACGGCGCGTAGCCAGGCGGTGGTCCCTTCCTCACCAAAGGGGAAAGGCGCCGCGATATGGTGGGCGCCACGGCGTTCAAGTGCGGCATGGGTTTCGCCAAGGAACGGCTGCGTCAGGGCGAAGACGGTGTTCTTGCCCACGGCGGTCGTATCGTCGATGCGGCGGGCGGGCAGCAGGCGGATTGGGCCGATGCCCATGTCGGACAAAAGGCCGACCATCTGATCCTCAACCACGTCGGGCAGGGCGCCAACCACCAGCAACTCGCGCGCGTCAGTGTCTTTCAGCACCGGCACCATCGACGCGAGGCAGGCATCCTCACCTTCAGTGAAGGTCGTTTCAATCCCCGAGCCGGAGTAGTTCAGGACACGGACGTGGGGGGCGTGGACCTGAGACAGACGCTCGGCAGCACGCGCCAGATCAATCTTGATCACCTCTGACGGGCAGGACCCGACGAGGAAAAGCTGGCGGATGTCTGGGCGGCGTTCCAACAGGCGCGCAACCTCGCGGTCAAGTTCCGCGTGTGCGTCTGCCATGCCGGCCAAATCCTGTTCTTCCAGAATCGCCGTACCGAATCGGGGTTCGGCAAAGATCATGACACCAGCCGCCGATTGCAGCAGATGCGCACAGGTGCGGGACCCGACAACGAGGAAGAAGGCATCCTGCATTTTGCGGTGCAGCCAGATGATGCCGGTCAGGCCGCAGAACACCTCGCGCTGGCCGCGTTCCTTGAGGACCGGCGCATCTCGGCAACCGCCGTTGGCAGGGGGGCGTGGGGCGTTCATGCGCGTCCCTCCGCATCAAGGCGCGCAAGGCGGAGTTTCCAGACAAACTGGGCCGCATTCACGACGTAGGCGGCATAGGCCGCCAGCGCCAGATACATCAGCCCAACAGGTGCAAGCGCATCTGTCAGCAGGGCGAAAACGTATAACAAATGCAATGCGATAACCGCAAAACTGAACACGTCCTCCCAGAAGAAGGCAGGTGCAAAAAGCCACTGGCCAAAGACCACTTTTTCCCAGATCGCACCGGTCACCATGATCAAAAGAAGGACGCCGGTTTTGACGACAATCGAGAGGGTCGCGGCGTCATATCCGGCACCGGTCAAAAGGTAGCGAATGACCAGCGCCAGCGAGATCAGGAAGACGACAAACTGCGCAGGCGCAAGCACGCCCTGGACCAGGGTCCAGATCGTCGCATCGCGGCGGGCGCGTTCGGCGTCCGTATAGAGCGGCATGGTAGGCCGCCCGAGTGTGGACGTTTCGGTGCTGGCCGATGTCATGTAAGACTTCCCTGACAGCTTTCTGTGTCAAGATTAGGTGTCACATCACCCAAGTGTCAACTTGAAGTTACATTCTTTATTGATGCTGGCTTTGGTGACGCAATCCCGGCACAGTGCCGCTATCCTTTTAAAAAATTGAGAAAAATCAGTCTCACGGCACCTGAGCGCGCCGCGAATGTCAATTTGCTTTGACATTCGCGATGCGGCGGCAGACAATAGATGGACCTAAGGGCGAAACACGCATAAGCACATACCCAGCCAGAGGACAGGCAGATGGCCGATCACGGTAAGGGAGATGCGGAGACGACCCCTGCTTTGTCTGGGCATTTGCAGGACACACCGGCGCGGCAGACTGCCCGCGC
>JBCBOD010000136.1:0-9537 GCA_039821425.1 Pseudomonadota bacterium | reverse complement strand
CGGGTCGCCCACAAGGTTCGCCTCACCCAATTGAAATGCAGCCTCGATCCCCAGGATCGCCAGTGTCAGCACAATCACAAGCGGTGGCAGCGTGTTGAACGGGCTTTCGGTTGTCATGGGATCCTGGCGCATGTTGACGGGCTTGTCCGGCATGGGTATGCGACCCCTGCCCTGAAATCCAGCCCGGACACACCGATGAGCGACACAAGTTTCACACCCCGCGTCTTTTCCGGCATCAAGCCGTCTGGTGGGCTTACGCTTGGCAACTACCTTGGCGCGATCAAACGGTTCGTCGGCATGCAAGGTCAGATGGAAACCGTCTATTGCGTGGTGGACCTGCATGCCATCACTGTCTGGCAAGATCCGGGCGCGCTTGCCGACATGACGCGCGAGGTCGCTGCAGGCTACCTCGCCGCCGGGCTCGACCCCACGAAATCCATCCTCTTCAACCAAAGCGCCGTATCCGCCCATGCAGAGCTGGGGTGGATATTCAACTGCGTGGCCCGCGTCGGCTGGATGAATCGGATGACGCAGTTCAAGGACAAGGCGGGCAGCAACGCCGAAAAGCAATCGCTCGGCCTTTACGCCTACCCATCGCTGATGGCGGCAGACATCCTGCTCTATCACGCCACCCATGTCCCAGTAGGCGACGATCAGAAACAGCACGTGGAGCTGACACGCGACATCGCGGCGAAGTTCAACCATGACTTCAAGCGTGATTTCTTTCCGCTGACCGAGCCGGTTATCGAAGGCCCCGCCATGCGCATCATGAACCTACGCGACGGGACGAAGAAGATGTCGAAGTCGGGTGAAAGTGACATGGAACGCATCAACATGACCGATAATGCGGATACAGTCGCGAAGAAATTCAAGAAGGCAAAGACGGACCCGGAGCCGCTGCCCGAAACCGTCGACGGCCTGAAAGACCGGGCAGAGGCGCGCAACCTTGTCGATATCTATGCTGCTCTGAACGACATGACTCCTGAGGCGGTGATCGCGGAATACGCGGGCGCCGGCTGGGGCAAGTTCAAGCCCGCGCTCGCCGATCTGGCCGTGGCCAAGCTGGCGCCGATCGCCGATGAAATGGGCCGCCTGATGGCTGATCCTGCGGAAATCGACCGCATCCTCGCGGTTGGGGCCGAAAAGGCGCGCGCAATCGCCGACCCGATCCTCGCCGAGACCTACGACATCGTCGGCCTTGTGCGACACGGTCGCTAAGCGGCCCAGCTCCTACCTTCTTTTGTCAAAGAATACCGCCGCCGGAGGCTCCGGCGGCGGCGCCCTCAAAGCATCCGAGAATTGCGCGCCCACGCACGCAATCGGTCCGCAGGTGCGTATTTTGTGCAACCGCACAGGTCCTTATGTTTGATGAAAAGCAAAGGATCCAGGTCCTTATGTTTGATGAAAAGCAAAGGATCATTGTCATGACACAGCCAAACCATCCCCGCGTCGGCCACGTGCACCTGCGCATCTCTGACCTCGACCGCGCAATTGCCTTCTACAGCGACATCCTCGGGTTCCCCGTCACCCAGCGTTACGGCAAGGGCGCGGCCTTTCTGGGCGCTGGCGGCTATCACCACCATATCGGGCTGAACACCTGGGAAAGCCTTGGCGCAACCCCACCACCAAAGGGACACACGGGGCTCTATCACTCCGCTTTCCTGTTTCCTGACCGCGAAAGCCTCTCGGTCGCGCTCAACCGCGTTGTTGCGGCAGGCATCCCGATTGATGGTGCCGCCGATCATGGGGTGAGCGAGGCGATCTACCTGCGCGACCCTGATGAGAACGGGGTGGAGCTTTATGTTGACCGGCCGGAAGAGGACTGGCCGCGCGACAAAACCGGCGCTTTGAAGATGGTGAACGCACCGCTGGACGTGCCCGCGATCCTCGCACTTGCATCGTCACAAAACTGAATCTCGCCCATGTGACGGTGCGCGGGCAGGCATTGATTCGCTCTGCCCGCATTGCCACGGTGAACTCCCTCGTCCCACCCCGGACACCATGGCCCACTCTTGGCGTCCGATGTTCCCCGGCATCGGACGCCGCACTCCCTTTACCCGGCGCACACGGCATCCTAGGTTGCCCCGAAAGGGAGGCAGCCATGGCAACCGGAAAGAACATCAAGACCTATTTTGACGGTGCATGGCATGACGATGACGTGCCGATCATGCGGGCGGCTGACCACGGATCATGGCTCGGCACCAGTGTCTTTGACGGGGCGCGCTACGTGAACGGGCTGTCCCCCGATCTTGATCTGCATTGCGACCGCGTCAACAAATCGGCCCAAGCCCTGATGATCACGCCGACGGTCAGCACCGAGGACATGATCGCGATCGTTCAAGAGGGGCTCGCCCGCTATCCGTCTGATGCGGCTGTGTACATCCGCCCGATGTATTGGGCGATCCATGGCGACCCCACAGCGATTGTCCCTGCCCCGGATGAAACCGGCTTTGCCATTTGTCTGGAGGAAATCCCCCTCGCCCCGGCGACGTCCACCACCACGCTCGCCCGCACCCGTTTTCGCCGCCCGGTGATGGAGGATGCGGTCGTGAACGCAAAGGCGGGCTGCCTTTATCCCAACAACGCACGCATGCTGGCTGAGGTCCGCGCACGCGGCTTTGGCAACGCGCTGGTCGCTGATGCGATGGGTAACGTGGCTGAAACGGCCACCGCCAACGTTTTCATGGTCAAGGATGGCGAAGTTTTCACCCCGATCCCCAACGGCACCTTCCTTGCCGGGATCACCCGGGCGCGGCATATCAAAAACCTGCGGGCGGACGGCACAAAGGTGCATGAAGCAGTTCTCAGCTTTGCAGATTTCAACGACGCGGACGAGGTGTTTCTGTCCGGCAACATGTCCAAGGTGACGCCTGTCACGGCATTCGAAGACAGCCAGTATCAGATCGGCCCTGTCGCCCGCCGGGTGCGCGAGATGTATTGGGACTGGGCCGCCAGCACCGCGTAATTGCGCGTTGCCACCCCTTGCGTGATGCGCCACAGTCGTCCCGACAGGGGAGAGTATGATGCGCAAATTCATGGTGGTGCTGGATGACAGCCGGGAATGCTTGAACGCCATGCGTTTTGCCGCGATGCGTGCGGCGCATACCGGTGGGGGTGTCACGATCCTCTCGGTGATTCCACCCGAAGAGTTCAACCACTGGATCGGCGTGGGTGAGATCATGCGCGCCGAGGCCCGCGAACGGATCGAGGTCCACTATGAGGTCTTCGCCAAGTGGATGCGCGACAAGCAAGATGTGCATCCAGAGCTTGTGATCCGCGAGGGAGAGCCTTTGGTCGAACTGATGGCGCAAATCAAGGAAGACCCTGAAATTGGTGTGCTGGTGCTCGGCGCCGGGACAGACAACAAGGGCCCCGGCCCACTAGTCACACAACTGTCACGCCAGTCGGGCAGCCTGCCCATCCCCATGACAATCGTGCCGGGTGATCTCTCCAAGGAGCGGCTGGAAGCAATCACCTGACGAAAATAGTCAGAAATTCTCTTTAGAACCATTCCAAACCTTGACAGGGTCTGCTAGCCTTCGCATATCAGTGCCAGACAGAGAAGGTTTGCGCGATGTTCATCCAGACAGAATCCACCCCAAACCCCGCCACGATGAAGTTCCTGCCCGGTCAGGACGTGCTGGAGGTTGGGACTGCTGATTTCCCGAACACCGAAGCGGCAGAGAAATCGCCACTCGCCCAGCGCATCTTCGCCGCTGGCGGCGTGACAGGCGTGTTTTTTGGCATCGACTTTGTCACGGTGACCAAGGACGACGCGGCGGAATGGGACCACATCAAACCCGGCATCCTCGGCGCGATCATGGAACACTACCAGTCGGGCCAGCCGGTCATGGCAGGCGATCACCAACCTGCCAGCGGCCATGCCGAACATGATGGTGAAGACGCCGAGATCGTGGGCCAGATCAAAGAGCTGCTCGACACCCGCGTGCGCCCCGCCGTGGCACAGGACGGCGGCGACATTACCTTCCATGGATTTGACCGCGGGATTGTCTACCTCCACATGCAGGGCGCCTGCGCCGGTTGCCCCTCTTCGACCCTGACGTTGAAAATGGGGATCGAGAACCTGCTGCGTCACTATATCCCCGAAGTGGTGGAGGTGCGGCCAGTTGCCGCCTGACCCTATCGTTCTGGCCTTTGACACATCGGCGGCGCATTGCGCCGCCGCTTTGCTATTGGGCGGTCGGATTGTCACACGGGTCGATGAGATGGCCAAAGGGCAAGCCGAGCAACTGATGCCCATGCTGGAAGAGATGCTCGCGGGTGAAGGGCTGAACTGGCAGGATCTGAACGCCATCGCGGTCGGCATTGGCCCCGGTAACTTCACAGGCATCCGAATTGCCGTCTCTGCCGCGCGCGGTCTGGCGCTGGGGCTTGATATCCCCGCGGTTGGTGTCAACGGCTTTGACGCGCGTGCCTTTGGCGAAACCTTGCCCTACACAGCCACGGTGCCCGCGCCGCGTGGGCAATCCTACGTCCAGACGTTTGCGGTGGACGGCACCGCCAGTGATCCGGTGCAGGCGGACATTCCTGCCGGGCCACAAAAGCCCGCCGCAGATCTGATCGCTGCGACGGCGCGGATCGGGGCCGCGCGTATGGGCGACACCCCTGCAAAGCCGGCGCCCCTATACATCCGCAGCGCCGATGCCGCACCGCCCCGCGATCCCGCACCGACGATCCTGCGATGACGCCAGAGGTCCTCGCCGATCTGCACGCGCAGGCGTTTACTACATCCCGCCCATGGTCTGCCGCAGAGTTCGCAGAGCTTCTTGCGCAAAAGGGAACCGTGCTGATCGGTGATGCACGATGCTTTGCCGTGATCAGGATCACCCTGGACGAAGCTGAGCTGCTGACAATCACGACTGCCCCCAACGAACGCAGACAAGGGCACGGAAGGGCCGTCTTGGCCGCGGCAGAGGCACAGGCGGCCAGTCATGGCGCAGCCGCGATGTTCCTCGAAGTGGCCGATGACAACACGGCGGCGCGCAGACTTTATGCTGCCGCAAACTTCACAATTGTCGGGCGGCGAAAGGGCTATTATGCGCGCGCCGGACAACAGGCGGTGGCCGCCCTTGTCATGCGCAAGGAATTTCCTGCTGAATAACCCGGCGTCAGCCACCAAAGAGCCATATATTTTAGGCTGATGGCCCCGCTTGCGACCAAAAAGCAGTTGATCTTCCCGGCGAGCCGGGGCCTTATCGGTTGATGAGCGGACTCATGGCAGTCTGCCTGATAAAGGAGGGGGGCGCGTTTCGCCCGCAAGAACCCTCGCGTAACGACCTGGGAGAAAAAGAATGACCCTTATGCAGAAATTCCTTGGCGCCTCTGCAGCGCTGGCCCTGACTGCAGGTGCCGCATCCGCAGAACCCGCCATCCTGTTCGATCTTGGCGGCAAGTTCGACAAATCCTTCAACGAAAGCGCCTACAACGGGGCAGAGCGTTGGGCCGAAGAAACCGGCGGCACATACGCCGAGGTGGAAATCCAGTCTGACGCACAGCGCGAGCAGGCGATCCGTCGCTTTGCTGAAAGCGGTGCAAACCCCATCGTCATGGCAGGCTTTTCCTGGGCCACACCGCTGGGTGAGGTCGCAGCCGACTACCCTGACACCAAGTTCGCGATCATCGACATGGTTGTGGATGCACCAAACGTGCGTTCCGTGGTGTTTAACGAGCATGAAGGCTCTTACCTTGTCGGCATGATGGCTGCGATGGCCTCTGAAACCGGCACGGTTTCCTTTGTCGGCGGCATGGACATCCCACTGATCCGCCGCTTTGCCTGCGGCTATGCCCAGGGTGTGCAGGCCGTAAACCCTGATGCAACCGTCATCGCCAACATGACCGGCACGACACCTGCCGCCTGGAACGACCCACAGAAGGGCTCTGAACTGACACAAGCACAGATCAGCCAGGGGTCTGACGTGGTCTTTGCGGCTGCTGGCGGTACCGGCGTGGGTGTGCTGCAGACAGCCGCTGACGAAGACATCCTGTCCATCGGTGTGGACGCGAACCAGAACTACCTGCACCCAGGTGAAGTGCTGACATCCATGCTCAAGCGCGTCGACAACGCGGTGTACGAGGCGATGTCGCAGGGCACCGATCTTGAAACAGGCTTCAACGTCATGGGCGTTTCGAACGAAGGCGTTGGCTATGCGCTCGACGAATTCAACGCACCGCTCGTTTCCGACGAAATGAAGGCGACAGTGGACGCAGCTGCGGCCGAGATCTCTTCCGGTGAGCTGGTCGTGCATGACTACATGAGCGACGAAAGCTGCCCGGCGCTGAGCTTCTAAGCCAGCCACCAGGCCAAGAACAACAAGGCCGCGCGAGAGCAATCCGCGCGGCCTTTTGCTTGATGATCAAAGGGTTCCTCCATGTCCGATCTCGCCCCCGCCATCGAACTCAAAGGCATCTCCAAGGCCTTCGGCCCTGTGCAGGCAAACAAGGATATCTCGATCCGGGTGATGCCCGGCACGATCCACGGGATCATCGGGGAAAACGGGGCTGGCAAGTCGACGCTGATGTCGATCCTCTATGGGTTCTACAAGGCAGACGCGGGCGAGATTTTCATCAGCGGAAAGAAGACCGCCATCCCGGACAGCCAGGCCGCGATTGCCGCAGGCATCGGAATGGTCTTCCAGCACTTCAAACTGGTCGAAAACTTCACGGTCCTCGAGAACGTAATTCTGGGTGCCGAGGACAGTGGCCTCCTCCGCCCCTCGCTCAACCGCGCGCGGCGTGAACTCAAGAGCCTTGCTGAAGAATACGAATTGAACGTCGACCCGGACGCCCTGATCGAAGGGGTGGGCGTCGGTATGCAGCAACGGGTGGAGATCCTCAAGGCGCTCTACCGCAAGGCTGACATCCTGATCCTCGACGAACCCACCGGCGTGCTGACCCCGGCAGAGGCTGATCACCTGTTCCGGATCCTCGAAAACCTCAAACGCGAAGGGAAGACGATCATCCTGATCACCCACAAGCTGCGCGAGATCATGGACATCACGGATACCGTCAGCGTCATGCGGCGCGGGGAAATGACGGCCACTGTCAAAACCTCTGAAACCAGTCCGCAGGAATTGGCCGAGCTAATGGTCGGTCGCAAGGTCCTCCTCAGGGTCGACAAGAAGCCGGCCGAGGTCGGGGCGAAGATCCTTGAGGTCAAGGACCTCAACGTGACGGACAGCAAAGGCGTGCACCGGCTCAAAGGTGTCAGCTTTGATGTGCATGCGGGCGAAATCCTTGGCATTGCCGGGGTGGCAGGAAACGGGCAGTCGGAATTGCTTGAAGTGCTGGGCGGCTATGAAAAGGCGACCGGCAGCGTCAAGATCAACGGCGAAGAGATTGACCTGACGGGGGCGAAGTCTGACGGGCAAAGCCGCCGGGCCAAGGGTATCAGCCACGTGCCCGAAGACCGCCAGCGCGAAGGGCTGATCATGGATTTCCATGCCTGGGAAAACACGGCCTTCGGCTATCACCATGATGATCGCTATCAACGCTCAAAACTGCTGATGGATAATGTCGCGATCCGGCAGGACACCGAGGAAAAGATGGCCCGTTTTGACGTGCGGCCACCCAACCCCGCGCTCGCAGCCAAGAACTTCTCTGGCGGGAACCAGCAGAAAATCGTGCTGGCCCGTGAGATTGAGCGCAACCCGGACCTTCTGCTGATTGGCCAGCCCACACGCGGCGTGGACATCGGTGCCATCGAATTCATCCACCAGCAGATTGTTGCACTTCGGGATCAGGGCAAGGCAATCTTGCTCATTTCAGTGGAGTTGGAAGAGATTTTGTCGCTGTCGGATCGCATTGCCGTTATGTTCGACGGAAAAATGATGGGCGAGCGGATGCCTGATAAAACAGACGAAAAAGAGCTTGGCCTGCTGATGGCAGGGATGAGCGGGGCAGCAGCATAATGGACGTGATGCCAAAATGGGCTGATGTGATCCTGATCCCTTTGATCTCGATCCTTCTGGCGGCGATCCTCTCCGCCATTGTCATCCTCGCCATTGGTGAAAACCCCTGGGAAGCGCTCAAGCTGATGGTCGATGGCGCCTTGGGGTCCACCTATGGCTGGGGCTACACGCTCTATTACGCGACGAACTTTATCTTTACCGGTCTGGCGGTCGCGATCGCGTTTCATGCGCGGATGTTCAACATCGGTGGTGAGGGGCAGGCCCTGATCGGTGGTCTGGGTGTCGCACTGGTCTGTTTGTATATCCCATGGCCACACTGGACGCTTGCCTTGCTGGGCGCGGCCATTGGTGCGGCCATTTTTGGCGCTGCTTGGGCCGCAATCCCGGCATTTCTGCAAGCCAAGCGCGGCAGCCACATCGTGATTACCACGATCATGTTCAACTTCATCGCCGCTGCACTTTTGAACTACCTCCTGATCGGCGCGCTGAAGGTGCCCGGCTCGATGGAACCCGCAACCGGAAAGTTTCCCGAAGCGACGCATCTGCCGTCCTTTCAGGACATGTTCAATTTCGGGGAAACCACGTTTTTCCGCGGCGCCCCTGCCAATGTCAGCTTTTTCGTGGCGCTGGCGGCCTGCGTCTTTCTTTGGGCGCTGATCTGGCGCACCCGGTTAGGGTACGAAATCCGATCATTCGGACACTCTGAATCGGCCGCGAAATACGCGGGCATCAACCCGACAAAAATCATCATGGTCGCCATGCTTATTTCCGGCGCACTCGCCGGCATGATGGCCATCAACAACGTACAGGGCGAGGCCGAACGGCTGGTCCTGAACGCAGTGGAGGGGGCGGGCTTTATCGGCATCGCCGTCGCACTGATGGGGCGCAGCCATCCCTTTGGGGTTTTGTTGGCGGCCCTCCTTTTCGGCTTCCTCTATCAAGGCGGCGCAGAACTCGCCCTTTGGACGTCGATCCCCCGTGAGCTGATCATCGTAATACAGGCATTGGTGATCCTCTTCACGGGCGCACTGGACAACATGGTGCGCATGCCGCTCGAGCGGCTATTCCTATCAATGAGGAGAGCAAAAACATGATGGCAGGACCTTTCAAAATCGGTGTCGATGACGACACCGGTGCCGACCTGGGCTTTGTGCTCAGCTGTCTGGCACTTGGCATGATCACGATGGAAGAACTGCACCAATGGGTGCACCACGTGATTGATCACACACCTGACGGCAACGTGCCGCCACATCTGGTGGCCCTTCTGGCGCTGCAAAAGCCCACAAGCGTGCTGATGCCGGCCAAACACGTGATGGAGCGGGTCCCGCATGACCCGTTCATCACCGATGACCGGTTCGATGCGATGCTGGGGCTGCAGTATTTCCTGCGCCGCGACAAGACACAGGCCGTCGACATCACGCAAGGCGAGGCCGAAGCCGCGCTGCGCCGTAATCCGGAAGTGGCTGACCGCTTCTTCGCCCTGTTCCCCTTCCTGATGGAGAAAGCCGCCTAACATGGACTTCGGAACCCTTCTGCAGATGCTGGACGCAACCCTGCGTCTGGCAACGCCGCTTCTGCTGGCCTGTCTTGCGGGCCTCTATTCAGAGCG
>JBCBOD010000001.1:0-114716 GCA_039821425.1 Pseudomonadota bacterium | reverse complement strand
GTCATTTCCGATCAGCGAGAGGGCATCACCCGCCTGATCGAGCGGATCGACAGCTTCGACGAAAAGCTGGAGTATGCGCAGTATGGGGTCCTCGGTACCCTCGCCGGGGCGCTTGTGGTGCAGAAGGCCATCGACGTCTTTGGCCCCGATGCGCCACCGGCGGTGCAGGCCGCAAATGCCACCATCGAAGCAAAGTTGCAGGTTGCCACCGACAACCTGATGACAAACTTCAACGCGCCCGACCTTGAAACCGCCTTTGCCGGTTTCGACACAGATTTCGATGCAATGCTCGCTGGCATTTCGGGCTTTGGCAGCCTTGGCAGCGTCCTGCGCACGATTGAGCGCGAGTTCAACAATGTCTACAGCAAGATCGCCTTCCTCGACGGCCCGCTTGACGGGCTGGTGGATGCCCTTGATGGATTCTTCTGGGTGCTCGAAAAGGCCGAGTGGCTGATCAGCAAAATCCTTGATCCGATTGTCGACCCGATCCTCGAAGCAACAGGTGTGACCAGCCTGATCCGCAATCTGGCCGACAAGATCACCAGCCTTTTGCCCAATATCGCTGTGCTCAACCCGTTTGATGATCTTGGTGCGGCGCTGGAAGAGATCATCGGCGATATCGGCCTCTTTGACGACCTTGATGCACTTGCTGATCTCTTCGCGCTCGAGGCTGATTTCCTTGGGTCCCTCTCCCTTCCTGCGACGGACGGGGATGACCTTCTGATCGCCTTTGCAGGGTTGCCGGGCGACCTCGGCAGTATCCTTGACTACAGCTTTGACGGCTTGGGCGGTGACGACGTGATCATGGGTGCCGGTGGCGATGACACGATCCAAGGCGGCAGCGGCGCTGACATGATCATCGGCAGCGGTGGCGAGGATCAGGTTGATGGTGGCGCCGGTCTGGAAGATGTGTTGGCGCTGACGGGTGAGTTCACCGACTACGCCCTGCGGTATGAAGAGACGGCACCGAACACATGGGATTTCTTCCTGACCTACATCGGAGGTGACCGGAGCCTTGTGGGCTCGATGGACGTGACAGGCATCGAATACCTGTCGTTCAATGGCGTGACCTTCACCGCCTCGGAACTCGCGAATGCGCAGACGATTGACTACACTGGCGGCAATCGGACGCTGAACGGGACACCGTTGGCCGACCTTTTGCTGGGCGGGCCAGAGGCCGACACCATCCTTGCAGGGGGTGGTGACGACACGCTGATCGGGTTTGGTGGCAAGGATATCCTCGACGGCGGCGATGGGATCGACACCGTCGACTACGCCCCAGAGGCCACGGATTTCATCAGGGTCTATCTTGACCCGACACACCCGGACGCAGCCAATGCCACCGACACGCTGATCAACATCGAAAACGTCGTTGGCGGGGCCTTCGCTGACTTCATTCTGGGTGACGACAATGCCAACCGCCTAAACGGCGGCAAAGGGTCTGACGTGCTGCACGGCTTTGGCGGCGATGATATCCTGATCGGCGGAGCGGGCGTGGATTTCGGCCTTTGGGGTGGCGATGGGAACGATACGCTTATCGGCGGGGCAGACCGCGATGTGTACTTCGGCAGCAAGGGCGAAGACCTTTATGCCGATATCGACGATGCGGCCAACAACCTGATCTACTATGGCGAAGACACCTCTGGCGTAGTCTCGGCCTATCTGACCCCATTTGTCGCCGACGGTGTGGATGACTTCCCCGACCGGATCGAGGTCACGATCGGGTCTGACATGATCACGACGGTGGACAAATTCCATGACGGCGTCGTCACGCAGGACCGGCTGGAAGGGGCGTTCACTATCTACGGCACAGCCGGGAATGACCAATTCCAGCTCGCGAACCAGACGGACTTCCTTGAAGGTTTGGGCGGCAACGATCTCTTCATCGGGTACATGCCCGACACGACGATTAGTGAAAGCATCTTTGGTGCGCCTGACATTTGGGGCGGCGCCGACAGTGACACGCTCTTGTCCCAGACAGGGGACGAGAATTTCTATGGGGAAGAGGGCGACGACCGCGTCGCGCTTAGCATCCTCTTTGGTGTCGATTCCGCACCGGAAGATGATGATGTGCTGGATGACAACGGCGATGTCATCGAAAATGCCGGCGCGCGGGTACGCGAACTGTCTGGCGGTATTGGGACAGATACGCTTGATCTGACCGGATCAGACCTGTCCTGGGTCTTTGTGATGAACGATAACGATGGCACGGGTGAGGCATGGTCAGACCTGATCAGCACACTGGACATAGTGCCCGGTTTCCGAGACCTGTTTGTCCAGATTGATGAGCTGAAGCCGTCACTTTTTGACGCATACGCCGATCTGCCAGATTTCGAGGCGCATGATCAGTTTCGCGTCCAGCAATGGGAGCGCATCCTTGGTTCCGAACAGGCCGACACATTCACTATTATCGACAATGACGCCAGCAGCAGCTACGCCAACCCGCTCTATTTTGAGGGCAACGGCGGTGATGACTACCTGAAAGCCTATGACAGCACCGCTGGCATCGTCGCCGATATGGGTGATGGGGATGACGATGTCGTTTCGTCCAAAGGAGCCGATACCGTCATGGGTGGTGCGGGGAATGACCGCATTTGGATCACACCCAATAGCAGTGGCCAGACAGAGATCTATGATGGTGGCGCCGGCAATGACTACATGGCCATCCATGACGACGGGCGCTTTGAACGGACCTTCAACGCTGTATTTGACCTGACAGGGGGCGAAGGTTTCGACGTGTTGGATCTGGGCGATCTCGACATGGACATGACGATCGACCTCGGCTCACAGACATTCAGCGGCGGCTTCAACAGCGATCAGGTTTCGGGTGGTTTTACCGGCTTCGAAGCCGTGATCGGTGGTCGCCGCGCCAACACGATCACCGGCACCGAACAGGCCAACATCATTTCTGGCGGGCGGCTGCAAGACACGATCTTTGCCCGTGGTGGCAATGACATCATCTATGCGGGGACCTACCCTGTCCTTTTCAACTCATGGGGCGCTGATATCGAGATCAACGCAGGCACCGGCGATGACGTTGTCTATGTCAGCGGCGGCGGTGGGACGATTGATGGCGATGAAGGTTTCGACACCGTGCGCCTTGCCGGGATCCTCGAGTACTCCCCCGATCTAGGCTTTACCACGAACTACGATACCCATGTTTTTGATCAGTTCGATGTCGTCTACGACAGCTTTTACTGGCGGGTTGATCTGGCCACGGGACAAGCCCAGCAGGGCACGATCGGCTTTTACACTGGAGTGCCTATCAACGACAGCGCGGTCGGCCTTGTGACGCTGCTGAACTTTGAATCCTTCATTGGCAGTCTGGGTGACGACACGTTTGATGCGGCCTTTGCCGACAGTGAGGGCGTGGGCAGCACGATCGACGGCTCGGACGGGGACGATACCCTGAACGGACGCGATGGGGATGACACGCTCAGCGGTGGGCGCGGCAATGACACCATTAACGGCGGTGATGGGGATGACAGCCTGACACCCGGGCCGGGAATGGACGTGGTCAACGGTGGTGCGGGCTTTGATAAGCTCGATCTGCGTGCGGGGGCACAAGGGATCACGATTGACGCGACTGCAGGCTTTGCCAGCTATGAATTCGACGACCAGTTCCCGCTTCTGGGCAGCGGCGGGGTACCCGGCATCATCGCGTCAACCGTCACTTTCACAAGCATCGAAGACTTCAACCTTTCGGATGAGGCGGACAGCTTCACCGGTTCCGGCATTGGCGAAACTGTGCGCGGCTGGGACGGCGACGACATAATCAGTGGCGGCGGTGGCGGCGATACGCTCTTCGGTGGTGCGGGCAATGACACGATCCGCGGCGACAGCGAAACCCCCGGCAGCCGCGTCATGGACCTTGTGCTGATCAATCAGGACGGCGCGCGTGATGACCGGCTGGAGGCCGCTTCGATCGCCATGCCGACGGATGCCTTCACAATTGAGATGATGATCAACGGCAATGATCCGGTGGCAGGCACGGAGGCCTCGGTCGTTTCCTATTCCTCGGGCACCAACGCATCAACCAACGAGCTGCTGTTCATCTTCTCCGATTTCGGGACAACTTCGGGCGATCACGTCATGCGTCTGATTATCAACGGCGCCTTTATCGACACGACGCTTTCAGCGACCAGTCTCCTTGACGGGACCGACCACCGGCTTTCATTCACATGGGATGCAAGCGACGGGACAGTCGCCATCTTCGTCGACGGCATCTTGGGCTGGACGGACACTATCGCCAGTTTTGCAGGCCCGATCGACGGAACCGGCTGGCTGATGTTCGGGCAAGATCAGGATAGCCACGGCGGGACCATCAGCCCCAATCAAGCCTTCATCGGCGGCATCGGTGATATCCGTATCTATGACAGCGTGCTGGATGGGGCCACGATCCTTGCCAATGCAAGCGCGCCCCTCGAAGACCCCGGATCGGACAACAGCCTGCAACACTATTGGACCGTGGATGCCCATGATCAGCAAATCATCACGGAAAAGGGCACCACGCTGGCCAACACTGGCGGCGAAGCGTTCCTGCAGGCTGACCTTGATGCGTCCAACGTGCTCGACGGTGGCGGCGGGAATGACACGCTGATCGGCGGCGATTTCGGCGACGTGCTGGCGGACCCTTATGGCGACGATACGCTGACCGGCGGCAATGGCGACAATGTCTTCACCGTGCTCTCGGGCACCAACACGCTGACCGGGGGTACAGGCCGCGACCTGATGCAGGGCGGTATCGGCAATGACACGATGTCAGGGCAGGCTGGAAGAGACGTGCTGATCGCGGATATCAGCGACTTTGTCTTTGGCAACGATACGCTTGAGGGTGGTGAGGGGGCAGACCTGCTCTCGGGTGGGCGAGGTGAGGACACCTTCATCTTCAACCCGGGCGACGGAACGGACACAATCGCTGTGTTCAACGTGGATTTCGACAATCCTGCGATCATCGGCATTGATGGGCCGGACTGGCAGGTGGGGCTTGATACAGCGGTATTCGATGGCTTTGGCTATACCGCCGCCGCCCAGATCTTCGATCAGATCAGCGATGAGAATGGCCGCGCCACCTTCCGCGATCAGAACACGGTGGTCATCTTCCACGATTTGACCAAGGCGCAGCTGAGCGTCGATGATTTTGCATTTGTGTGAGGCGACAATGACAGGTTTCAAAACACCCGCCCTGACTGCAATCGCCTGCCTGCTGGCCGCCTGCGGGGGCGGCGGCGGTGGCGGCGGTGGCAACGCCGGTTTCTCTTATGCAGCGCTGTTTGATGCGTCCTCCGCCGCCACGTCAGACCTCATCACAGCCTCGGTCAACCCGTCGACCGGCGCGCAGGACAGCGATGAAGAAGAGTTGAACCGCGGCGCGGATACCATCACCCTTGCTGGTCTGCCGGGCAGCTTTGACCCCGCGACCCGCACCGTCACTTTCGATGGCGGGGGAACTGCCACACTGACAAACGGGCCCACCACCTTCGTGGCGCAGTTCACGGCAGAGCCCGTGGGCGTCGACCCTTTCAACGGGGTTGTGGGCGTGCCGACTGCGGTGGGTGATCTCCCCACAACAGGGCAGGTTTACGCGGCAACGGACGCCCGCGTTGTCATCATCGACAGCCAATCCGGCCCGAACATCTATGACCTCACGGCGACGCTGAGTGTCGACGTCGATTTTGCAGGTGGCAATGCCGACATGATGTTCACCAACCTCGACGGGACAAAGAACAACAGTGATGCCGTCGATGATGTTGCGGTCTTTTCCATTCTTGGGGCGACGCTGACGGACAACCAGATCACCGGCGGAACGGCGGAGTTTACTGGCACGATTGGCGAGATCGATACCTCGCTCACAACGAATGAGATCGTGATGACAAATGCCGCCCTCTATGGCCCCGGCGCAGATGAAGTGGGCGGCGTCTTTACCATTGATGACAGGGCCGGCACCGGGAACCTGTTTATCGTCGGATCATTCACCGCCGACTAGAGCGTTTCGACCTTAACCAGAAAGATCATGCATTACCTTTCGCGTTTGCAGCGAAGCGGAGAGGCAGCGAAAGGTGATGCAGGATGAGGTCGAATGGCTTTAGGTCGCTACTCCGCCGCCTTTAATGGCAGCGATGGGCGGGCCTCGTAATCCTCAAACGAAGCGTCTTGCGGCGTGTCGTCCTGATCAGGGCGGTCGCCGTCACCAAACCCGCGCGCCACGGCGGACACGCCGGTCGAGATGTGATGCACCAGCATGAACACAGCAGGGATCGCCAGCACGATCACCCCTGTTCCGATCAAGACCCCGTAACCGATAGAAACCGCCAGCGGGATCAGGAACTGCGCCTGCAACGAGGTTTCCATGATCAGCGGATAGACCCCAAGGAACGTCGTGACAGAGGTCAGCAGGATGGGGCGGAAGCGGTCTTTTGTGCCCTCGACCACGGCATCCTTCACCGCGTAACCCTTTGACAGGTATTCGTTATAGAGGTCGATCATCACGAGGCTGTTGTTGATCACCACACCGGCCAAACCGATGATCCCGAAGAAGCTGAGCAAGCCCAGTGGGATACCAAGTATCAGGTGGCCGGTCACAGCCCCGATCAGCCTCAGCGGAATGGCCAGCATCACGACAATTGGTTGCACGAAGCTGCGGAAGATCAGGGCGAGTAGCGCGAAGATCACGAAAAGCGCGATGCCCAGTGCCTGACCAAGGGCTGCTTGCGCATCGCCTTGGGTTTCCTGCTCGCCACCGAAGCTCGCATTGAGGCCCGGGTTGGCCGCCACCAGCGGCGGTAGCAACTCTTCCCGGATGATCCGGTTTGCCTCACCGTTAGAGATGATGCTCTCGTCCACATCTGCCGTCACCGTCGTGACGCGCCGCCCGTTCTGGCGCAGGATTTCAGAAGGTGACAGACCCTCGACCAGTGTCGCCACGGCAGACAATGGCAAGAGGTCACCGGTTGCGGTCGCGATCCGTGTATCCAGCAGGTCAGCCAGACTATCCCGATCCTCTGACGGGAAGCGCACCATGACGGCGACATTGTCCTGCCCGCGCTGTACCGTCGTGGCCTCCACCCCGAAGAAGCCGTTGCGCGTTTGTACGGCGAGGTCTTGCAACGTCAGCCCATAAAGGCGCGCCTCTGGTTTCAGCTCCAACTTGTATTCCAGCTTGCCTGACGAGTTGTCATCAAGGATCTGGAACACACCGGGTATCCCTTCGAGCCCGGCCCGGAACTCATCCACCACTGGGGTGATGTCCGCGTCACCAGGCAAAGACAGTTCAACGGCAATCGCGTCACCAGCATCAACGAGCGACGACGAAATCGTCAGCGTGTTGATCCCGGCGATCTGCCCGACCTCTTCCCGCCAGAGCCGTTCAAAGGCCGCGGTTTCCCAATCCCGGGCAGAGGCTTCCGTGACTTCCACCACCACTTGCGCCAACGTCGGAGAGACAGGCGCAGATTCACCCGTTGGCCCGCCGCCACCAGCGCCGATACCGACCACAACGTACTGGCCAATCAAAACAGCCGGCGCATCATCAGGCAGCGTATCCTGCAGCCGCTCACCTGCGCGGATGGCGGCGATCCGCATTTCCTCGGCCACATCTTCGGTCCGCTGGAATGTGGTGCCATCGGTCATTTCCACTGCGCCGGTGACGAACTCTCCCTGAATTTCGGGGAAGAAACTAAAGCGCACGTAGCCGTAGGAAATCAGCCCGACCGTCAGCGTCATCAGGGCGATGACGGCGGCGATAGGGACGAAGATCCGGTTCACGCAGAACCGCAGCATTGCGTCGAGCGGATATTTGATGAACCACTTCAATCCGCGGTCAATCACACCGCGCACCGCACCCAGCAAACGGAAGACGATGTTGGGGCGATAGTTCGGCCCGATATCGAGGTTCGACAGGTTGCGCGGCAGGATCAGCAAGGCCTGCAGCATCGACAACGATAGCACGATCATCACGACCGTTGGGATATCACCAAGGAACGAACCAAGCGGCGCAGGCATCTGCAAGAGCGGCCAGAAGGCAACAAGCGTTGTCAGCGTCGAAAACACAACCGGCACCGCGATGCGCTGGGTCCCTTTCACCGCGGCCTCAACCGGCGACAGCCCGCGTTCGCCGTTCTTGTAGATGTTCTCGGACACCACGATGGCGTTATCCACCACGATCCCGATGGCGAGGATAAAGCCAAAAAGACTGATCATATTGATCGACATGCCCAGCGCGCCCATCACGATGAAGGTCGCCGCAAAGCTGATCCCGATGCCCATCGCTGACCAGAAGGCGAGCCGGACGTCCAAGAAGAGCGCAAGGCAAAGAACGACAAGCGACAGACCCGTGATGGCGTTCTTCGTCAGCAGGTCGATGCGCGATTGCAGCTGCGTGGCTTCGTTCTGCCAGATCGTCGCTTCGATCCCCGCCTCAAGGCTGGGTCGGAAAGACGTGCGCAGATGATCCTCGGCAAGGTCGACGATCTGCAGGATTTGCTCGTCACCAACACGGTAGACGTTCACGGATACCGAGGGGTCACCATTGAAGGACGACGACAAATCACTGTCCTCAAACCCATCTGTCACTGTCGCGATATCGCGCAGGAAGACCTGCGCGCCGCTGGGACTGGTGCGGATGACGATGTTTTCGAAATCAGTCCGCGTGTAGTTGCGGCCCAAGGTACGGATCGGGATCGACACGCTTTCGGTCTCAATCGAGCCGCCGGGGAGTTCGAGAGAGTTCACGCCAACGATCTGCGCCACCTCACCCAACGTCAGCCCGTAGGCGCGCAGGGTGTTGCGGTCGATCTCGATGCTGACCTCATAGTCGCGGGTGTTGGCGACCTCGACAAAGGAAATGCCGTTGATTGCCGTCAGTTCATCCTTGAGCCGACGTGCTTCCTCTTTCAGGACCCGTTCGCTGGCTGCGCCGTGCAACGCAATCTCCAGCACCCGAGTGGAATTGTCAGAGCGGACGACAACAGGATCATCGGCATCTTCGGGGAAGACATCCATCCCCTCAACTTCCGTCTTCACCTCATCCAGCTTCGCCTCGATATCCTCGCCGTCAAGGAAAGTGACCGTGACACCGCCCCGCCCTTCGGAGATGTTCGCGGTTACGTCATCGATACCGTCGACCCCGCTCAGCTCATCCTCAATCGGTTGAACGATGCTGTCCTGGATCTCTACCGGGGATGCGCCGGGGTAGTTGACAGAGATCGAAACACTGTCGAGCGCAAATTCGGGGAATGTCTTTTGCGGCAGGTTCGCCGCCGTCAGCCCGCCAAGACCCACCAACATGATCATGGCAAGCCAGGCGGCAACCGGGTGTTCCGTCATCCATTTGATTGCGGCGTTCATGGCGGCCCCCTATTCGCTGACCTGAGAGGTGCGCGCCTCATCCGCGATGTCGCGCAGGGCCTTTCCGGGCTGCGGGGCGGCAAGCGTCGTCAGGATCAGGCGATCATTTGGCGCAAGATCGGTGATGCGGGCGTAAGATGTTTCGCCGTCCACATGCACTAATTCCGCGGGGTGCACGGCAAGCGCACCATCCCGCAGGACCCAGATACCGTCTCCATTGCGCATCGCCGTGGACGGCAATGCGTAGGTTTCTGCGGGCTCGATCCCGTCGATCACCACTTCCGCAAAGGCGTTGATCAGCGCTGGTGGCGCGCCTGATGCGAGCGTCGTGTCGGTTTCCACCCGGTCGGTCAGAGCGACTGTCGCTGTCAGCGTACGGGTCTGCGGGTCAAGCGCGGGGTCGACACGGACAACCTTGGCCGTCCACTGTTTCGCTTCGCCGGCAAAGGTGATCGTCACGGTCGCAGGCGCAGCACTGCCTTCAAAGAGGCCAGGGATTAGCGCGGCATCGCTTTCACGGATCGCAACGCTCACTTCCATCCGGTCATCGGTATAGATTTGCGCGATGGGCGCACCTCCCGCGACGACGTTGCCGATCTCGGCCTCTTTGGTCTGCACGGTGCCGTTAAATGGCGCCCGAACGATCTTGTTTTCAAGGGCGATCTCGGCCGAAGCCAACTGCGCCTTCTGCCCTTCAAGGTTGGCGCGCACCTCCTCTTCCTGGCCCAGCAGGTCGTCCACCGTGGCTTGGGAAACTGCGTTGCGTTCCAAGAGGTTACGTGCCCGCGTCAGTTGGGTGTTGATCAGGTCCAGCCGGGCCTCTGTTGCAGCGATGGAGGCTTTGGCCTGTTCAATCTGTGCGCGTTCGTTGCTTGCATCAATCTCGACCAAAACCTCACCAGCCTGAAACTTGCCACGGTCCGTGATTGCGGGGTGCAGCGTGACGATGCGGCCTCCGGTGGGGGCAGAAAGAGCGACAGTGCGAAACGGCTCCACAAACCCTTCACCGCGAATTGGCAAAGGGCCTTCGACCAACATCAGGTCTGCGGTTTCAACCAGTGTGACCGGGCGCGTGGCAGGTTCTGCTTCGACGACTGCGCGGTTCTCGCCCAGATACTGAAACCCCAGAAAGCCCCCGCCGACAATAGCGACGGCAACCCCGATCCAGAAAAGTTCCCTGATCCCGGTGACCAGTAGTCGAAGTGCCTTGTGCATGGCGCTCTCCTGTTAGTGACTCTCGGGTCATTAGCAGGTGACCGAAGAGTCAGTAAAGTGAAATTTGCTGTTGTTACGTTGCTGGCACACCAGTGGATGTGATTTAATTCGGAATGAATTGCGGGCAAATTGCGCCTTTGTCCGAGAAACCAGGTGGCGACGCACCAATGACAGAACTGACCAAGGCCAAAACACGCCGCCGGAAAGAGGCGCGGCCCGCCGAAATCATCGAGGCCGGTATTGCAGAGTTTGCGGCCCATGGTTTCGAGCGCGCGCGGCTGGACAGGATCGCGCGGGCGGCGGGGATCTCCAAGGGGACGATCTATCTTTATTACCCGTCGAAAGAGGCGCTCTTCCTGGCCGCTGTGGAAGAGCACGTCATCTCCGTCATGGCGGAAAACGAGACTGCGCTAGAGACGTTTGAAGGATCGACAGCCGAGATGCTCACCGGCCTTTTGCGGGGCATCTACAAACGGTTCGTCGAAGGGCGCGCACAGGCGCTCTTTCGCATTCTGATCACCGAAGGCGACCGCATTCCCGATGTTGTTTCAAGCTACCACACCATGACCATCAAGCGGGGCACCTCGCTCTTACGCCGGATCTTGGAACGGGGCGTGGAGCGGGGCGAAGTTGCTGAGAGTGCCATCCTGCAGAACCCGCAGATCGTCATCGCCCCGGCAGTGTTCTTTGCCCTGCACAACATGATGTTCAGCGCGGCGGGAGAGCTGGAGTTCGACAGCTATTTTGAGGCCCATGTGCAACTCGTGATGAACGGTGTGATGCGCCACGACGGAGCGCAGCACTCGCAGTCTTTGCAACAGTACTGATCTAAATGCAGCGCGACGCGCTCAACCCTTGCACCCGAAAAGCGAAGACGTAGTGTGCGGCAAAACCCCGACTTGGTGACGTTTATGAAATACCCGCTTGCCCTTTTGCCCATTCTTGCCCTGGCTGCCTGCGATGACGGCCTTCAGCGCGATGGTTTCCTGCGTGAGGTTCCACCGGAAGTCGCCGCAATTGCCGGCCCGAACCAAAACCTACAGGCCGTCAAATTCTTGGAAGAAGACAACTGTTTTTGGTATGAACACGTCGGACCAGTCGAGACGACCCTACTGCCACTGCGCAGCAATCGCGGCCGCCCGATTTGCGCGGCGCCACCGGCAGAGCCGGAAACGCCAGCCAGTTAGGGCGCGTAGAGATACGCGGTCGCCCCGGGCGTCACTTGCTCATAAAGATCGTTGATATGCGCCATGACCATGCGCACACAGCCCGAGCTTGCACGGCCACCGATGGAACGCGGTGAAGGTGTGCCATGGATGCGCAGGTAGGTGTCGCGGCGCCCCTCAAAGAGGTAGAACGCGCGTGACCCAAGCGGATTGCGCGGACCGCCATCCATCCCGTCTTTGAACTGCTCGAAAGAGTCCGGATCACGCTCGATCATCTCATCGGTTGGCCGCCATGTGGGCCATTTACGTTTGATACGGATCGTATAGGTCCCGGGTTCGTAGAGGTTCCCGCGCGCAATGGCGACGCCATAGCGCATCGCGGTGCCCTCGGGTTCGATGTGGTAGAGGTAGCGGGCAACGGCATCAACGTGGATGTCGCCCGGGCGCAGGCCTTCGTTCGCCTGGACCCGCTGCGGTAGGAACCGGGGGTGAAAGCCCCAGGGGTTTGACGTCATTGGATCGTAATCAACCGGCGTGACGCGCCGATCCCATGTCGACCACATGCTCCGGTCCGAAATCGGTGGGCGCGGTGCCGGCTCTTCGACAACGGCAACTTCGCTACCCTCTTCGGTGACCGCGGGATCGACGGTCGCAATCGCGGCATCCGCCGCCTCTTCACCTTCTTGCGCCCAGACGGCATTGGCGATTGGCGCTGAAAAAAGCGCTGTTGAGGTCGAGATGAAATGACGTCGTGTCAGCATGACAGGTCCCTGTAATTCAAGTCTGGCAGTTGATGGCATGGCAGCAGCCCTTTCGCAATTATACGGGCTTGTGTCGCAGCGCCGATCACGCATCCGTGAGCATGGGGGTTTTCACGTACCCTGTGACGCGGGTGTCGCAATTGGCATCGGCGGCCCGGGCCGATTGGGCCGGTCAGACGCGGACACTGCAGGGCTCATGCGCCGCAACCGCAACGCGTTGCCCAGGACAGAGACGGAAGACAGCGCCATGGCCCCCGCCGCAAAGACCGGTGATAGAAGCACACTAAAAACCGGGTAGAGCACCCCGGCCGCAACCGGAATAAGTGCGATGTTGTAGCCAAACGCCCACCCAAGGTTCTGCCGAATATTGGCCATCGTGCGGGCCGAGACCGCCCGGGCGTTCACGACACCATTGAGGTCCCCGGACATCAGCACGACATCTGCCGTTTCAATCGCCACATCGGTGCCGGTGCCCAGCGCAATCCCAACATCCGCATGGGCCAGCGCCGGGGCGTCGTTGATGCCATCGCCCACAAAGGCCAAAGTCTGCCCGATGCTGCGCAACTTGTCGATTGCTGTCACCTTGCCATCCGGCATGACCCCGGCAACCACCTCATCCACACCACATTCTGCTGCAATCGCCTCCGCCGTGGCCTGATTGTCACCGGTGATCATCGCCACCCGCAGCCCCTGCGCCTTGAGTGCTGTGATCGCTGCGGCACTTGTCGGTTTGATGGGGTCCGCAACGGCCAAGACGGCGGCGACACGCCCGTCAATGGCGACAAAGAAGGCGGTCCGCCCGGCCTGAGATTGTTCAAGAAGCTGGGTGTCGAGCGCTTCGGTCGCGACGCCTTCGTTCGCCAGAAGCGCAGCCTTCCCCACAAGGACGGATTTGCCGTCAACGACGGCGCGGGCACCCAACCCGGTGATTGCGGTAAATTCTGTGGCCGCTGGGATCGTCAGGTCCTCCTCGCGCGCTTGGGTAACGACAGCCTCGGCAATCGGGTGTTCGGACAGCGCCTCCACCGCAGCCGCAACGGCAAGCACGTCATCGCGTGAAAACCCGTCAGCCACGGTCACGTGGGTCAGCCGTGGCTGGCCAAGCGTTATTGTTCCGGTCTTGTCGAGCGCAACCACATCCACCTCGGCCAGCGCCTGCAACGCATCGCCACGGCGGAAGAGAACGCCCATCTCGGCCCCGCGCCCGGTTCCCACCATAATGGAAGTCGGCGTCGCCAGCCCCATCGCACAAGGGCATGCGATGATCAGAACAGACACGCCAGTGACAAGTGCCAGCGTCAGTGCGGGGTCTGGCCCGACGATCAGCCAAACCAGCACCGTCAGCGCCGCAATCGCCATGACCGCGGGCACGAACCACAGCGTGATCCGGTCCACGATCCCCTGAATGGGCAATTTGGCGCCCTGCGCATCCTCGACCATCCGGATGATCTGCGCCAAGACGGTGGAGGCCCCCACGCGCGTCGCCTGCACCTGCAGACTGCCGTTGCCGTTCACCGTCCCGCCTGTGACCACGTCACCTGCCGCCTTGGCCACCGGCACAGGTTCACCCGTGATCATGCTTTCGTCGACGTTACTAGAGCCTTCGATCACCTTGGCATCGGTTGGAATACGCTCACCCGGGCGGACAACGATTACGTCACCGACGTACAGCTCTTCGACAGCCACATCGACCGTCTTGTCGTCCCGCAGCACCCGCGCCGTGCGCACCTGCAGGCCCATCAGCGCCTTGATGGCTGCGCCGGTGCGGCCCTTTGCCCGTGCCTCCATCCAGCGGCCCGCAAGAATGAAGACGACAATCACCGCTGCCGCCTCAAAATAGACGGCGCGCACGTCAGCGGGCAAAAGGGCGGGCAGGAATGTCGCGATCACGCTGTAGGTCCACGCCGCACCCGTGCCCATGGCGACAAGACTGTTCATATCAGGCGCTGCCCGCAGCAACGCAGGGATACCGCGCAAGAAGAAGTGCCTTCCCGGACCGAAGAGCACGACAGTAGTCAGCACAAACTGGATGACCCAGCTTGCCTGCATCCCAATCGTGTTCATGATCGCCATATGGACGGCGGATATCATGTGAGACCCCATTTCCAGCGCAAAGACCGGCACGGTCAGGATCGCGGCAAGGATCAACTGACGGCGCAGGCTTTCAGCCTCTTCCGCCTTGCGAGCGTCATAGGCTGCGGTGTCATCCGCCTCTATCACCTCGGCGGTGTAGCCTGCCGTGCTGACAGCCACTGTCAGGTCCTGGGGCTGCCCGCTCGCCCGTTCGACAGTGGCCGTTTCATTGGCGAGGTTTACGACCACAGACGACACCCCGGGCACCTCTGCCAACGCCTTTTCCACGCGCCCCACGCAGGACGCGCAATGCATGCCGGTGACCCGCAGCTTGGCCTTTGTCATGGTCGTCATGGTCTTTGCCCAGTGTTCTCTTCACCACCTACATAACCATCCGCGCCCGCAATCAAAAGGCAACGCAGTGTCTCAGGCGATCTGTCAGGTCACTCCGGCGTGTAGGTCCAGCGGTAGTGGGGCGGCGTCGGCCCCTTGTTGCGGCCGCCCTGCTGCATCTGTTCCCACGCGTGGGCAAGGATACCGACGGAGCGGGACAGGCAGAACAGCCCGCGTGCCAAAGGGGGTGCAAAGCCAAGTTCGGCATAGATCACGGCCGTCGCTCCGTCGATGTTCATGGGCACAGACTTGCCTTTGGTGGCAGCCAGATGAGCCTCGACTGCCTGTCCAATCCGCATGAAATCCCCGGTGCATACACCTTCCTGCGCGGCGACCTCCACCAGCGCCATCAGCCGCGGCGCACGCGGGTCTTGCGGTGTGTGAAAGCGGTGGCCGAAACCCGGGATGATCTTGCCGTGTTGCGCCGCCCAGTCATCCAGCGCGTCGGACAGATCACCAGCGTACTCGGCGATATGGTGATAGAGCATCACCGCCTGCTCCCCTGCCCCGCCATGCACATCGCCCAACATGTTCACAGCACTCGCCATCGCGTTGTTGAGCGACACACCGCAGGTGACGGCCATGCGGGCCGTCGCAATAGAAGGCGCCTGCGGGCCGTGATCGACAGCGGCGACGAGGGCCGCCTCAAATAGGCGCGTCTGCGCGGGGCTTGGCCTGTCACCGCGGACCATCAGCCAGATCATCTCGGCAAAGCCAAGGTTGCCGATCAGGTCTTCGATCGGTTCGCCGCGCAGGGCAATCCGCCCCGGTTCCATGTCGATGATGGCGGTGCCCCACCAGTCTGCCACGTCACTCATATCACGCCGTCCTCGCGCAGGGTTGTCAGGTCTTCGGCATTCAGGCCAAGGCTTTGCCAGATCTCGTCGTTGTCTACGCCCAAAGCGGGCGGCGGCGTCGACGGCGCCGGGCGTTTGTTGCCGATCACGACCGGACTCGCCGCCAGGGGTAGGGTGCCATCTTCGCTCGGCACCTCGGCCACCAAGCCACGATCAGCAATCTGCGGATCGGCAAGCGCCTGCGGCACGGTCAGCACAGGCCCGGCAGGCACGCCCACGGCGTTGAGCGCTGGCACCCAATGCGCAGCAGGCTGTTTGCGCAGGCTCTCTTCCAAAGCTTCGCGCAAGGCGTGGCGGTTCCGCTTGCGGTCTTCCCGTGTGAGATAATCAGGGTCGGTCAAAAGCTCCTCGCGTTCCAACAACTGCGCCAGAGCCTCCCACTGCTCATCCCGGTTTGCGGCGATATTGATCGGTTGGTCGGAGGTGGCGAATGTTCCGGAAGGGGCCGAAGTCATGTTTTCGTTGCCTTGCGGGCCGGGCGCCACCCCGCCCAACAAGTAGTTCGAAACGACCCATCCCATCGATGACACGACCGCATCCGTCATCGCGATGTCCAGAAACGCACCGCGGGGTTTTGCGTTCAGCGCCGCCGCAATCGCGAAGGCGGCCGTCATCCCCCCAAAGGTGTCGGCCAAAGGGTAACCCACGCGGCAAGGCGCACTCTCTGCCGTGCCGGTGATCGCCATGACGCCAGAAACCCCCTGCACGATCTGGTCATAGGCCGGGTCACCACTGCGCGGCCCATCCTGCCCGAAACCGCTGATCGCGCAGTAGATCAGGCGTGGGTTCTCGGCCCGCAGCACCTCATACCCCAACCCCAGGCGGTCCATTACGCCGGGGCGGAAGTTTTCGACAAGGACATCAACGCTGCGCACAAGTTGGCGCAAAAGCGCCTTCCCCCGCGCGGTTTTCATATTCAGCGTGATCGACCGCTTGCCCGCGTTCTGCGCGAGAAAACTGATCCCCATGCCCGCCGCATTGCGCGCCGGATCAGCGCCAAGGTTGCGGGCAAGGTCCCCGGTACCGGGCCGTTCGACCTTGATGACTTCGGCGCCCAACAGCCCCAACTGGTAACAGCAGTAAGGGCCCGCCAGCACATTCGTCAGGTCCAGCACCCGGATACCGGCCAGCGGGTCAGTCCCCATCGGCAACGCCTGCCGCCCGCGCGCGGGCACGGCGCGCCCTGTAGCTCGGGATGATGACCAGAAGGCCAGCGATCACCAACAAACCGAGGGTCATCGGACGGTCCAGCACAAATCCGACACCATCATAGAGTTGCATGGAGCGGGCAAAGTTATCCTCCAGCATCCGGCCAAGGATGAAGCCAATGAGCAGCGGCGCGAGCGGATAATCTGCGAACCGGAGGATCGTTGCACAGACGCCAAGCCCGACGAGGATCAACAACTCTGTCGCGTTGTTCTGCCCGATGTAGCTCCCCATCAAAGTGAAAAAGAGGATGAATGGGATCAGGTAGTTGCGCGGGATCGCCAGCACCTTTGCGATGTAAGGGATCAGCGGCAGGTTCAGGATCAGCAGCACCAGATTGCCGATATACATGGAAATGATGACGGCCCAGAAGATCTGCGGCTCATCCAGCATCAGGCGCGGCCCCGGCGTGACGTTAAGCGCGATGAGCGCGCCGAGCAGGATGGCAGTCGTGCCAGAGCCGGGAATGCCCAGCGTCAGCAAGGGCACGAAAGACCCGGTGCAAGCGGCATTGTTGGCGCTTTCCGGCGCAGCGAGGCCCTTGACCGATCCTTTGCCAAACTCCTCCTGCTCTTCCTTGCTGGCGATGTTGCGTTCCACCGCGTAGCCAAGGAACGAGGCAATCGTGGCCCCCGCCCCCGGCAAGACACCGATGAAGAACCCTTGCACCGATTGCCGCCCGATCACAGGGGCGATCTTGCGTCCTTCTTCGCGGGTGATGCGCAGGTTCTCGATCTTGCCGCTCGCCCCGCCCTGTCCGGACCGGGCCGGGTTCAATACCAGAAAGATCGCCTCTGGCAGGGCGAACATCGCCATCGCCAGCGTGATGAAGGAAAAGCCCGACTGCAGGTCCATCAGCCCCATCGTGAAGCGGGGCATGTTGAAAAGCGCGCCTTCGCCCACTGTGGCCAGCATCAGACCAACAAGGGTCATCAACACGGCCTTGGCCACATTGCCGGTACCGGCAAATGCCGCGATGGCCGACAGCCCTACGACCATCAGTGCAAAGTATTCCGCGGAGTGGAAAAGAAGCGCCACGGTCGACAGCATCGGAGCAAAAACCATCAAAAGGATCGCGCCAATGGTCCCCCCGCAGAAAGAGGCGATCGCAGCAATCGTTAGCGCCTTACCCGCCTGTCCCCTCCGCGCCATGGGGTAGCCGTCGAAGCTGGTCGCGACAGTCCCCGCCACGCCGGGCGCATTCAACAAAATCGAAGATGTGGAGCCACCAAAGATCGCCCCATAGTAGACACCGGCGAGCAGGATCAGCGCGGCGGACGGGTCACCAATCGTGATCGCGACAGGGATCATGATGGCGATGATCGACATCGGCCCCAGCCCCGGCAGCATCCCGATGAACGTGCCGATCAGACAGCCCGCAATCACCATGATCAGGTTCTGGAGTGAGAAGGCCGCGCCGAGGCCGATCAGAAGTCCTTCAATCATCGCGCCACTCCTTCAGAGAAACATCGGCAGTGGACGTAGGAAGATGCCAAGCACCTGATCCACCAGATACCAGACAAATCCCGTGGCAGCACAAGCGACGGGGATGAGGAGGTAGAGCTTGCGCTCCCCCAAAATCATCGCGCCAATGGTTAGGAACCCCACAGTCGACAGCAGAAAACCCGCAGGCCGCAGCAGGAGTGCGTAGGCCACCATGAGGCCCAAAAGTGCAAGCGCTGGCAGCAGGTGATAGTCACCCAGGCGGCGGTAATCGATATCAGGGGCGCGGTCCGACGGCGGCGCCTTCTCCAATCCAAGCAGGATGATCAGCGCCGTCAGAATGGCAAGAATAGACAGGATCTTGGGGAATGTACTGGGCCAGATCGGGTTGCGCTGCATGAATGGCGGCAACAGCTGGTCCATGGTGAAGAACGCAGCATAGGCATAAATGACCGCAATGCACAAAATGACAAAGGCGATCCAACGATCGAGCGCCATGTCTCCCTCCCCTTCTTATTCTGTAGTGAGGCCGGGCAGCCGCCATGTGCTGCCCGGCCCAAAGGCTTCGATCAGAGGAAGCCGAGCTTGCGCATCAGATCACCGATGACGGTTTCCTGCTCTTCCAGGAAGGCCTGGAAATCATCGCCGGGGTTGTGGATGTTCACCCACCCGTTGCGGGCGCGAACTTCTTCCCACTCAGGCGTGTCGTACATCTTGGCGATGGCGTCCTGATACATGGCGAGCTTGTCTTCCGGCATCCCCGGGGCACCAAAGAACCCGCGCCAGTTGATGAAGGTCGTGTCGATCCCCTGCTCCATCATCGTGGGCGCGTCAGGGTAGGCATCGACGCGTTTGTCGGACGTGACACCGATGATCTTGACCTCACCAGCCTCGGCCAGTGCGACAGCTTCGGAAAAGCCCGTAGAAAGCGCCCGGATTTCGCCCGACAGCAACGCCGCCATGGCCGCACCACCCGCATCGTAGGGGATGTACTTGACGTTCAGAGCATCCTTGCCAGCAGCCTCCATCACCATCGCGGCAACCAGATGGTCCATCCCGCCGGGGACAGAACCACCACCGATGGCGGTTGCATTGGCGTCCGCATCAAAAGCGGCCAGCAAATCATCCATGGAGTTGATGTCGCTGTCGGCGTTCACGACAAGCGCGGCGTAGTCACCGATCGTCCCAGACACCAGCGTCAGGTCACGGAAGTTATGCGGGAATACGCCGGTCAGCGACCGGATCACGATAGGCGTAGAATTCACCATCAGCGTATCATGCAGGCTGTCGGCGTTCTCGATCATGTAGCCGATGGCCTTGCCGCCACCGCCACCTGACATGTTTTCATAAGACGCCGTGCCAACTAGCCCGGCCCCTGTCAGCGCCTCACCCGTGCCACGGGCGGTGCCATCCCAGCCGCCACCGGCACCGCCGGGGATCAGGAAGTGAACGCTATCCAGCACCTGATGCCCGTCCGCCATGGCTGGCCCGGACATCGCGAAAGCTGCCGCAGCAGCAAGCAGGGCGCGACGGCCCAATTCAAAAGTCATATGTATTTCCTCCCATTTGACGGCGACGTTGACGCGCGTCATGACAGAAGCGTCAGGCGCGAACCTGACACGAAGCTGACAAGATGCGCGAAAGGCCACCTCGATGCGGTTCCTTCTGATCGAAGACAATGTGCAACTGGCGGGGGCCGTGGTGGACCGGCTGCGTCTGGATGGGCACGTGGTCGATCATGCAGGCGATCTGGAAACGGCGAAGGATTACACCGCGACCACAACTTACGATTTGATTTTGCTGGATATTATGCTGCCCGACGGGGATGGCAGCAGCTTTCTTGCCCATCAGCGGCGGCGCGATGACAGCCCACCGATCATCGTGCTCACGGCCCGGTCGGAAGTCTCCGACAGGATCAGCCTTCTCGACCTTGGCGCAGACGATTACATGGTCAAACCCATCGACTTTGCAGAGCTTGAGGCACGCTGCCGCGCAGTGCTGCGCCGCCACAAAGGGGGTGGTGCCAACACAGTTTCGCTGGGGTTGATTCGCTTTGATCCGGTTGCCGGGGTGCTGCATGCAGGCGAAGCAGAGGTGCAGTTGCGCCCGCGAGAGCTGCGCCTGTTCGAGGTCCTGATCAACGCCCCCGGCATGATCTTCTCCAAGAACGCCTTGCTCGACCGGCTGTTTTCCTATGACGAGGACGCCTCTGAAAACGCAATCGAGGTCTATATCGGGCGGTTGCGTAAGCATCTTTCCGGCACGGATGTCAGCATCACCACCGTGCGCGGACTTGGCTACAAGCTGGAACGCAGATGACAGCGCCAGCCGTCGCAGGCTCTATCCGCCGCCGCCTACTGGTGATGCTGATTGGCAGCGCGGGGCTTTTGGCCGTGCTCTTGTACTTCGTCGTCCAGAACGTCGCCCGACAGGTCGCCCAGCAAAGCCAAGACAACATCTTGTCGGCCTCCGCACTTTCCGTGATCGACAGCGCGCGCACGGTGGACGGGGAACTGACTGTCGATCTGCCTTATGCGGCCCTGTCGATGCTCGACAGTGTGACGGACGAACGGGTGTTCTACACGATCCGCTTTGGGGAGGAGGTGCTGACAGGCTATGCCGATCTTCCGCGGGTCACAGCAGCAGGTGCCGAGGCCACGCATCTGTCAGCGCAGTATCTCGGTGAAGAAATCCGCATCGCCGCCGTCGCCCGCCCGTTTTCCACCGATTTAGGGCGTGAGTTGCTTGAGGTCAGCGTGGCGCAGACGCTTTCCGGCCAGCGCGAAAGCCTGGCCCGGTCATCACGTCTGGCGCTTAGCGTGGGGGCAGGCTTCTTTGCACTGACGGCGATCCTCGCCCTTCTCATCGCACGCGCGACGGTGCGCCCTTTCGAGCGCCTGACGGCCTCGATCTCCCGCCGCGGCCCGACCGACCTGCGTCCGGTCACGGCTCCTGTACCGCAGGAAATGGCGCCACTGGTCGCCTCGCTCAACGGGTTCATGAACCGGCTTGAGGCATCACTGAACCGCTCGGAAGAGTTCATCGCCGAGGCCGCGCATCGCGTCCGCACCCCCCTCGCTGTGGTGCGCACCAAGGCAGAGATCATCCAGCACAACGTCAAGCGACAGGAAAACAAGGCCGCCATCGCCGAGATGATCGCCGCTATCGACGAAAGCTCGCGCACCGCCGGGCAGCTACTCGATCATGCAATGGTGTCCTTCCGGCTGGACCGGCTGGCGCAGGAAGAGGTTGACCTGCGCGCCCTTATGGTCGCGACAGTCGACCGGCTGCGCCCGATGGCTGATATCGCCGATATCTTGCTGGAAACCGGCGTGGCAGATGCGGCATCCGTAAAAGGCGATCCAATCCTGTTGCAGAACGCCCTGCAAAACCTGATCGACAATGCCATCAAGTACAGCCCCGCGGGGACAGCAATCACCGTTGCACTGGAACAGGAGGCTGATGGCGCCCGGCTCTGCGTGACGGATCAGGGGCCAGGGTTGCCCACAGAGGCGCAAACATCGCTGACCGAACGCTTTGTCCGCGGTGCCAATGCGGCTGGCATCATCGGTTCGGGCCTCGGTCTGACCATCGTGGAAGAGGTTATCACTGCCCATGGCGGCATCCTCGAGCTTTCCAACACGACAGGAGGCGGCGCATGCGCCAGTTTGTTCTTTCCCTCTGCCTGATTTGTTGGGGCAGCCTGACCACTGCCTTCGAGATTGAGGATCAGGCCCGCTTTGGTCCGGCGGAAGCCGCGACGACGCTCAATATCCTGTCCACAACGGACACTGCTATCTTCGCCCCGATGATCGAAAGCTACCTGGCCATCACCCCGGACACCGCAATTGCATACACTGTAGCCTCATCAACGGATGTGGCCGGGGCGGTGATCGATGGGGACGAGAGGTTCGATCTTGTCATCTCCAGCGCCATGGACCTGCAGATCAAGCTCGCGAACGACGGTTATGCCCGCCCGCATATCTCTGCCGTCACCCGCGCACTGCCAGAGTGGGCGCGCTGGAACGACATGGTGTTCGCATTCACGCAAGAACCTGCGGCGATTGTGCTGTCAGATACCGCCTTCGCGGGCCTCACCATGCCGCGCAGCCGGGAAGAGCTGATCAGCCTGCTGCGCCGCCATCCTGACCGATTTGCGGGGAAGGTTGGCACATATGATCTCCGCATCTCGGGCCTCGGATATCTCTTCGCGACGCAGGAAAGCCGCGTGTCAGAAACCTATTGGCGGCTGACACAGGTGATGGGCGGCCTGAATGCGCGCCTTTATTGCTGTTCATCGCAGATGATCGACGATGTGGCCTCAGGCGATCTAGCCGTGGCCTACAACGTGTTGGGCAGCTACGCCCTGCAGCGGGAAGGCGAGGAGAACGTCCATATCCTTTTCCCCTCGGACTTCACGGCGCTCATGTTGCGCACCGTGCTGATCCCGCAGACTGCGACCGCGCCGGATGCCGCAGGCGCTTTCCTCGATCACATGGTCGGGCAGGCACATAGTGGCGGCAACGGCCCGTTTGGCATCGACCGATGGCTGGGGCAAAGCGATGCGGCGGCCTTGCGCCGGATCGATCTTGGGCCGGGGCTACTTGTCTACCTTGACCGATTGAAGCGGGCAGCGTTTGAGACGGAATGGACCAACGCGATTCTGCAGCAATAGCCGCTCGGCCACAGTCTGCCTGCGGATTGGGCAGCCAAGGCCGCACTGCCTAATTTCTGACATTCCAAGGAAGGCCCTCTAGGCCAATCGTGGGATAGCCGTGGACGTTTGGCCTTGATGCCCCAAGGACTCCGCTCATGACTGAGACGTTGCGTATTCTGGTTGTGGAACCCGACCCTGACAAGGCACGGGAGATTATCGACGCGCTGACCGCCGCAGGCTGGGGTGATGTGAAGGCGCTGGCGCAGATCACCTCACTCACGCGCACCGTGAAGGAATACGCACCCGACATCGTCCTCATTGACCTTGCCAACCCGGACCGCGACACGCTCGAACATATCTCTTACGCAACTGAAAGCGAGAAGCGCGCCGTCGCCCTTTTCGTCGATCAGACCGACGACAGCCTGACCAAGGCCGCGCTGAATGCAGGGATCAGCGCCTATGTGGTCGACGGGCTGAAGATGAGCCGGATCAAATCGGTGTTGGAGACAGCTATAGCGCGGTTTCAGATCATGCGGCAGATGCAATCCGAACTGAACGCCGCCAAACAGGCACTGGAAGACCGCAAGACCATTGACCGCGCCAAGGGCATTCTGATGCGCCAGCGCAACCTGTCAGAGGAAGAGGCTTACACTCTCCTCCGAAAGACTGCGATGGATCAGGGCCGGAAGGTAATCGACATGGCGCGCGCGTTAGTCACCGCAGCGGATCTGCTGTCATGAGCGGGACACTTCTGAATTGCGGCTACGTGGCACTCGTGGACTGCGCGCCATTGGTGATTGCAGAGGAATTGGGGTTCGCTGCCGAAGAAGGGTTGGCGCTGAACTTGATCCGGCAGCCATCGTGGTCCGCCCTGCGCGATATGCTGGCGCTTGGGCACTTGGATGCCGCGCAGATGCTGTCTCCCATGCCAGTCGCCATGTCTATCGGCCTTGGCGGCCTGCCGGCAGAGGTGGACACGCTAATGGTGATGTCCGTCAATGGGACCGTCTTCGGCCTATCCCAACCCTTGGCGGCAAAGCTGGAAGACGTGGCCTTCGGCGATGCCGAAACGCTGCTGCGGCGTCTGACGAACGTCGCTGACGGACCGCTGCGCGTCGGCGTGCCGTTCCACCATTCCATGCACCGGTTGCTGCTGTCCTACTGGGTATCCGGGGCCGAGAGCATGCAAATCGAGGAAGTCACCGTCCCGCCACCCCGGATGGCAGATGCGGTTGCCGACGGGCTGGTTGACGCTTTCTGGGTCGGCGAGCCTTGGGGCAGCGTCGCCGTCGGGCGCGGTGTGGCCACGCTCAAGATGACGGGCCGCGATGTTTGGCAGTTTTCCCCTGAGAAGGTCCTCGCCGCGCGGCATGACTGGATCGACGCAAACCCCGATACCGTGCGGCGCCTGATGCGGGCGGTGTTTCAGGCGGCGGCCTGGCTCGATACACCCCGGAACAAACCTCTTGCCGTCGAGATTCTGGGACGGAGCGAGCATCTGGGCCTGCCGACCGACCTAATCGATCCTGCGCTGACCGGGCATATCACCCCCGCGCAAGGCGCCCACCCTGTCGCGGTCGACCGCTTTCTGCAATTTCACCGTAACGCCGCCAACTTTCCCTGGCGCAGCAAGGCCGCCTGGATCGCGCAGCAACTGGGGGCGGATCAGGCGGGAATCACCCGCGCCAAAGCCTGCTTCCGCACGGACCTCTACCGACAGAATCTGACGGATGTCAGCACAGATATGCCCGGCGCATCGGAAAAAGAGGAAGGCGCGCTGCGGTTTGAGACTGCTGTCGCCTCTGCCCGCGGGCACCTGATTCTGGCACCCGATGCTTTCTTTGACGGCAAAACCTTCGATTTTGCCCCGGAAAACCGCTGAATAAATGAGCACACTCTGCACCGCCGCAAGATTTTCTGCGGCAGCGCAGCATTTCGATTGTCTCTCTCACCGCTCTCAGACCACCCTTTGGATGAGGGGCAACGCTGCCCACACCCCGCATCAGCCGAAGATGGCGATGCATTCCACAAAAGAGCAAAGCCGCTCGTAGACCCACGGACCTCCTCCCCCGTGATGCTACGTGCGGCTTTTTTCGTTTTCGCCATCTTGGCACTGAAAAGGAACCAACAGATGAGAACAACACTATCATTGGCCACCGTTGCCAGCCTTCTGGCTACAACCGCCTCGGCCCAATTCCTTGACCTTGAAAAGGACGAACTGACCTTTGGTTTCATCAAGCTGACAGACATGGCACCTTTGGCCATTGCTTATGAGCTTGGCTATTTCGAGGACGAAGGCCTTTTCGTCACACTTGAAGCGCAAGCCAACTGGAAAGTGCTTTTGGACGGCGTCATCAGTGGTGAGCTGGATGGCGCGCATATGCTGGCTGGTCAACCACTCGCCGCAACAATCGGCTACGGGACCGAGGCGCATATCATCACGCCCTTCTCGATGGACCTCAACGGCAACGGCATCACAGTCTCCAACGAAATCTGGGAAGAAATGAAGCCAAACGTGCCGCTGATGGACGATGGCCGCCCGCAGCACCCGATCAGCGCCAGCGCGCTGGCCCCGGTTGTTGAGGATTACAAAGACATGGGCATCCCGTTCAACATGGGCATGGTTTTCCCCGTCTCGACCCACAATTATGAAATCCGCTACTGGCTGGCCGCCGGCGGGTTGGAGCCTGGCTACTACAGCCCACAGGATATCTCGGGCCAGATTGGTGCCGATGTTCTGCTGTCCGTGACGCCACCCCCACAGATGCCAGCTACGATGGAAGCAGGCACCATCTTTGGCTACGCCGTAGGTGAGCCTTGGAACCAGCAGGCCGTGTTCAAAGGCATCGGTGTGCCGGTGATCACCGACTACGATATGTGGAAGAATAACCCTGAAAAGGTGTTCGGCATCACCGATGAATTCGCCGAAGAAAACCCCAACACCACGCTCGCTATCACCAAGGCACTGATCCGTGCCGCGATGTGGCTGGATGCCGACAACAACGCCAACCGGCCAGAGGCGGTGGAGATCCTGTCGCGTTCTGAATACGTGGGCGCGGACTATGAAGTGATTGCGAACTCCATGACCGGCTTCTTCGAGTTCGAGAAGGGCGACGTGCGCCCTGCCCCCGACTTCAACGTGTTCTTCCGCTACAACGCGACCTACCCGTTCTACTCCGACGCAATCTGGTACCTGACCCAGATGCGCCGCTGGGGCCAGATCCCGGAAACCATGTCGGATGAGTGGTATTTCGAGACAGCAGCAGAAGTGTACCGCCCTGACATCTATCTCGAAGCAGCACGCCTCCTGGTGGACGAAGGCATCGCGGATGAGGCGGATTTCCCATGGGACAGCGACGGGTTCAAAGACGCAACGCCATCCGCCGATATCATTGACGGCATCCCCTACGATGGTCGGACACCCAACGCCTACATCGACAGCCTGCCCATCGGCCTGAAGTCCGGCCAGACGGTCGTGGGTAGCGAAATCCAAGGCTAACACACTCTCCCTGCCCTGCCCCGGCGCCTGCCGGGGTGGGGGTCTTTTTCATCAATCCCGTCAACCGCAGCAGTTGGACCAGACAGATGACCGCCATTGATCCTGATACGCTTTCCGCCGAGGCCCGGCGCGCCCGTACCTTCACCCGCATCAACAAGGCCGACGCCTGGTTCAAGGTGCTGGGTCTTTCCTGGATGACGCCCATCCTGAAAGCCATCGCAGGCGACAATCCCCGCGCCCAGATAAAAGAAATCTGGCAGCTGCTGGGTGTGCCGGTTGTTGCGATCATTGGCTTCCTACTGCTCTGGGGCACGCTAGCCCCGCAGGTGCAGACATCACTTGGTGCAGTCCCCGGACCTGCACAAGTCTGGGAACAGGTCGGCAACCTCCACGCCGACGCACAGCGCGAGGCCGAAAAGGAAATCGCGTTCTACGAACGGCAAGAGGCGCGCAATGCGGAACTTATCGCGAATGGCAACTCTGACCGCGTACGCGAGCGTGTTTATACTGGCAAACCGACGTTCTATGACCAGATCTGGACCTCGATCCAGACCGTCTTCTTTGGCTTCTTGATCGCGTCCATCGTGGCCATCCCGTTGGGGATTGCAGCGGGACTTTCCATCACAGCCAACGCGGCACTGAATCCGCTGATCCAGATTTTCAAGCCCGTGTCACCGCTGGCCTGGCTGCCGATTGTGACGATGATCGTCTCTGCCGTTTACACAACGAACGACGGCATGTTCTCCAAATCCTTCCTCGTGTCGGCCATCACTGTCACGCTCTGCTCGCTCTGGCCCACGCTGATCAACACCGCCTTGGGTGTCAGCAGCATCGACAAGGACCTCGTCAGCGTCAGCCGCGTTTTGAAGATGAACACTTGGACCAAGATCACCAAACTGGTTCTGCCATCCGCCCTGCCGCTGATCTTTACCGGTCTGCGTCTGTCCCTTGGCGTTGGCTGGATGGTGCTGATCGCGGCTGAAATGCTGGCGCAGAACCCTGGTCTGGGCAAGTTCGTCTGGGATGAGTTCCAGAACGGTTCAAGCCAGTCGCTCGCCCGCATCATGGTCGCTGTCTTCACCATCGGCATCATCGGCTTCCTGCTGGACCGTGTGATGTACGCCCTGCAGTCCATGTTCACATTCTCGAACAACCGGTGAGCATCATGAGCTTTCTTTCCTTCAAGAACGTCTCGAAGAGCTATGGCGACACGCCGGTTCTGAAAGACATCTCGCTGGATGTGGCGGAGGGTGAATTTGTCGTCATCCTCGGCTTCTCCGGCACCGGGAAAACCACGCTGATCAACCTGATGGCTGGGCTGGAAATGCCCACCACGGGCGAGGTCATGTTCAAAGGGGCGAAGGTGACAGAGCCTTCGCCAGAACGCGGCGTGATCTTCCAAAGCTATTCGCTGATGCCTTGGCTCACTGTAGACGGAAACGTCTCACTCGCCGTTGACACGATGTTTGCGGGCCTGCCCAAGGCAGAACGAAAGGCGAAGGTCGATCACTACGTTAAGATGGTGGGCCTCTCCCACGCCAAGACACGCCGCCCTGCGGAATTGTCCGGCGGCATGCGCCAACGGGTCAACGTGGCCCGGGCCTTGGCGATGGACCCCGAAATGCTGCTCTTGGATGAGCCGCTTTCGGCGCTTGACGCGCTGACCCGTGCCAATCTGGCGGACGAGATCGAAGCGATCTGGGACCAGGACAAGAAGACCTGCGTCCTGATCACCAACGATGTGGACGAGGCGATTATCCTCGCCGACCGCATCATCGCACTGAACCCCGACGGCACGCTTGGGCAGGAGTTCAAGGTCAGCATCCCACGCCCCCGCGACCGCATCGCGATGAACAACGATGCGACCTTCAAAAGGCTCCGCGGTGAAGTCACTAACTACCTGATGGATGTTGGGATTGCGGCCAAGGTCGAGGGTTCGCGCATTCTTCCGGATGTGACACCTATCCACGGTGTGCCCGCTGCCGTCGCCAAGGCGCAGGAAAGCGCTATCGAAGAGAAGTTCCTGAACTTCGCCAAACTTGATAAGGTCTACCCAACGCCGAACGGGCCGCTGACCGTCGTCGAGGATTTCGACCTCAAGATCAACAAGGGCGAGTTCATCTCGCTCATCGGGCATTCCGGTTGTGGCAAATCCACCGTGCTGACCATGGCCGCCGGGCTGAACCCAATCTCCAGCGGCGCGATCCGTCTGGATGGGTGGGATGTGCAAGGTGCAGACCCGGAGCGCGCGGTTGTCTTCCAGTCCCCCAACCTCTTCCCTTGGCTGACAGCCAAGGAAAACGTCGCGATTGGTGTCGATAAGGTCTACCCCAAGGCGAGCCAGGCCGAGCGGCAGGACGTGGTTGAATACTACCTGGAACGCGTGGGCCTCGCCGACAGCATGGATAAAGGCGCGGCGAGCCTGTCAAACGGGATGAAACAGCGCGTTGGTATCGCCCGCGCCTTTGCCTTGTCACCGAAGCTGCTCCTCCTCGATGAACCCTTCGGCATGCTCGACAGCCTGACGCGCTGGGAACTGCAGGAAGTGCTGATGGAGGTCTGGTCGCGTACCAAGGTCACCGCGATCTGCGTCACGCATGATGTGGATGAGGCGATCCTGCTGGCCGACCGCGTCGTCATGATGACGAACGGCCCACAAGCGACGATTGGCAAAATCACCGACGTCAAACTGCCCCGCCCCCGCAGCCGTAAGGCGCTGCTGGAACACCCGGATTATTACACCTACCGGCAAGAGGTGCTCGACTTCCTTGAAGAGTATGAGCACGGCGCGAAACCTAAGCCCAAGCCCAAAGCCATCGCGGCGGAGTGAGCGACATGACCCCAGACCAGATTACTGAAATACAGGAAAGCTTTGCCAAGGTCGCGCCGATCAGTGACGCGGCGGCAGAGATTTTCTACACCCGCCTCTTTGAGATCGCGCCAGAGGTAAAGCCTTACTTCAAGGGCGACATGACTGAACAAGGGGCGAAGCTGATGGCCACGCTCGGTGCTGTCGTGAATGGCTTGCGCGACCTCGACAAGATCGTGCCGGTGGCCGAGGCGCTTGCCGTGCGTCACGTCGACTACGGCGTGAAACCGGAAGACTATCAGCCTGTCGGCGCCGCCCTGCTCTTCACACTTGAAAAAGGCTTGGGCGACGATTTCACCCCCAGCCTGAAGGAAAGCTGGGCCACGGCCTATGACACGCTGTCATCCGTCATGATTGCAGCCGCGTATCCGAAAGCAGCCCAATGACCCAGAAACTGATCGTCATCGGCGCAGGCATGGCAACGGGGCGCATGCTCGAACAACTGTTCGACGCAGGCGCAGATGTGGACGTGACCTTGTTCAACGCCGAGCCGCGCGGGAATTACAACCGCATCATGCTGTCGCCCGTTCTCGCGGGCGACAAGACCTATGAAGAGATCGTGACACATGGCGGGGACTGGTATGCCGCAAACGGCGTGACCTGCCGGTTTGGCGAACGCGTCGCCAGCATCGACCGCGCGGCAAAAACCGTAACGGCGGAAAACGGCGACGTGCTCTCCTACGACAAGCTGATCTTTGGCACCGGATCAAACCCCTTCATGATCCCGCTACCGGGCCATGATCTGGACGGTGTGATCGCCTATCGCGATCTGGAAGACACCGAACTGATGATGGGCATGGGTCCCGACAACAAGGTCGTTGTGATCGGCGGTGGCCTCTTGGGGCTCGAAGCTGCCGCAGGCATGGCCGCGCGCGGTGTCGATGTCACGGTCGTGCACATCATGGGCCACCTGATGGAGCGGCAGTTGGATGAGGCCGCCGGGTACCTCTTGCGCAAGGCGCTGGTAGACAAGGGGATCACCGTCAAATGCTCCGCCAATTCCAAGGAAATCCTGGGCGAGAACGGCAGGGTACGCGCATTGCTGCTGGATGACGGCACCGAACTGCCCTGCGACCTGCTGGTTATGGCGGTTGGTATCAGACCCAATGTGAAACTGGCGCAAGAGGCGGGGCTTGCCGTCGGCAAAGGCATCCATGTGGACGATCAGATGATCACCTCGGATGCGGATGTGCTGGCGGTTGGCGAATGTGTGGAACACAATGGCGCGCTCTTCGGCCTTGTTGCACCGCTCTACGATCAGGCGAAAGTGGCGGCGCAGACCCTGATGGGCGAAGACGCGGCGTTCGTTCAAAAAGAACTCTCCACCAAGCTGAAGGTGACAGGTTGCGACCTCTTCAGCGCGGGCGACTTCGCCGACGGCGAGGGGCGTGAAGACATTGTCTTCCGTGACCCGGCGCGCGGTGTCTATCGCCGCCTCATCATCGCGGACAACACGGTCATCGGGGCGGTGATGTACGGCGACACTGCCGACAGCAACTGGTTCTTCGGCCTGATCCGCGACAAGACCGACATTGCCGAGATGCGCGACACGCTCATCTTTGGCCCGGCCTATCAAGGGGGGACCCCCCTGGACCCTTTAGCAGCTGTTGCAGCCTTACCGCGTGACGCGGAGATCTGTGGCTGCAACGGTATCTGCAAAGGGCAAATCGAAGACGCGATCGCAGCAGGCGCCACTGATCTGGGCGCCGTGCGGGCAACCACCAAAGCCTCTGGGTCCTGCGGGACATGCACGGGGCTGGTCGAGCAGGTGCTGGCCGTCACGTTGGGCGATGATTTTGTCATCCCCGCAGCGCAATCCATCTGCGGCTGCACCGACATGACGCATGAAGACGTGCGCCGCATGATCAAAAGCCAAAAGCTCACATCCATGCCCGCCGTCTGGCAGGAGTGCGGATGGAAGACGTCGTGCGGCTGCCATGTGTGTCGTCCGGCGCTGAATTTCTACCTGCTGGCCGATTGGCCGGTGGAATACCAGGACGATCCGCAAAGCCGTTTCATCAACGAACGCAAGCACGCCAATATCCAGAAGGACGGCACATTCAGCGTCGTGCCCCGGATGTGGGGCGGGATCACCACACCGGATGAACTGCGCGCGATTGCCGATGCGGCTGACAAATACATGGTGCCAACGGTCAAGGTGACCGGCGGACAGCGGATTGACCTGCTCGGCGTCAAAAGTGAGGATCTTCCAAATATCTGGTCGGATCTGAATGCGGCGGGTCTCGTCTCTGGCCATGCTTACGCCAAAGGGCTGCGCACGGTGAAAACCTGCGTGGGCACAGACCATTGCCGGTTTGGCACCCAGGACAGCACCGGTCTTGGCATTCAGATCGAAAAGGCGCTGTGGGGGTCATGGACGCCGCATAAGGTGAAGCTGGCTGTTTCGGGCTGCCCCCGGAACTGCGCGGAGGCAACCTGCAAGGATATCGGCGTAGTCTGTGTGGACTCCGGTTATCAGGTCAGCATCGGCGGGGCCGCCGGGATGGACGTCAAAGAGACCGAACTGCTCGTTCAAGTCCCCACCGAGGAAGAGGCGATTGCGGTGATCAAGGCGGTTACGCAGCTCTACCGTGAGCACGCCAAATACCTCGACCGGATCTACAAATGGATGGGCAAGGTCGGTCTTGATTGGATCACGGAACGGGTGGTCGATGACCTTGACGAACGTGCCGCCCTCGTCGCCCGTTTTGATCTCAGCCAGCGCATTTATCAGAAAGACCCCTGGGTAGAGCACGCGGCTGAGAAGGCGCAGAGCTATCAGCCCCTCGCAAATCTCGCATTGGAGGCCGCTGAATGACCAACTGGATCGATATCGCGGCCATTGAGGACATACCCTTGCGCGGTGCCCGCGTGGTGAAGACTGCCGAAGGCTGCGTCGCCGTGTTTCGCACCGGCGCGGATGAAGTGTACGCCCTCGACAATGCCTGCCCGCACAAGGCCGGGCCACTCGCCGAAGGGATTGTGCATGGCAAGGCCGTCACCTGCCCCCTGCACAACTGGGTGATCTCGCTGGAAACGGGTGAGGCGCACGGCGCGGATGAAGGGCGGGTATCGACCTACCCTGCCCGGGTCGAAAACGGGCGTATCCTGCTCGACCGTACCTTCTTGCGGGCGCGGACCGCGGCATGAGCCTGACGCGCACCACCTGCCCTTATTGCGGGGTTGGCTGCGGTGTGCTGGCCGGGCCTGATGGCACGATCATGGGCGACCCGGAGCATCCGGCGAATTTCGGGCGGCTCTGCTCCAAGGGCGCGGCACTGGGCGAGACGATTGATCTGGACGGGCGCCTGCTGCACCCGGTCGTAGAAGGAAAAAAGGCCAGCTGGGACACGGCGCTGGACCTTGTGGCCAAGAATTTCAGCGATGCCATAGCCGAACACGGGCCCGACAGCGTGGCGTTTTACGTCTCAGGCCAGCTTCTGACCGAAGACTACTACGTCGCGAACAAGCTGATGAAAGGCTACATCGGCTCGGCCAACATCGACACCAACTCGCGCCTTTGCATGGCGTCCTCAGTGGCAGGGCATAAGCGCGCGTTTGGCACGGATACTGTACCGGGCACCTACGAAGACCTGGACGAGGCAGACCTGATTGTGCTGGTGGGGTCAAACCTCGCTTGGTGCCACCCTGTGCTTTACCAACGTATCGCGGCGGCCAAAGCGGCCCGACCCAACATGCGCGTCGTGAATGTGGACCCACGCCGCACAGCCACGACCGATCTGGCCGATCTGCACCTACAAATCGCCCCCGACGGGGACATTGCACTCTTCAACGGGTTGCTGGCGCATCTCGCCGAAAGCGGCCAGATCGACGCGGACTACACCGCGCAGCACGTGACTGGCATGGCCGAGGCCATCTCCGCCGCCAAAGCCACCAATCCCTGCGAAAGCGGGCTGACGAGCCAGGAACTCGCACAGTTCTACATGCTCTGGGCGCACAAAGAGAAGGTCGTCACCGTCTATTCGCAAGGCGTAAACCAATCCGTCTGCGGCACCGACAAGGTAAACGCGATCCTTAACTGCCACCTTGCCACAGCACGCATCGGCAAGCCCGGCTGTGGGCCGTTTTCCGTCACCGGCCAGCCCAACGCGATGGGCGGGCGAGAAGTGGGCGGGCTCGCCAATATGCTCGCCAACCATCTGGAGATCGCGAATGCGGGTCACCGGGATGCGGTTCAGGAGTTTTGGGAAAGCCCGACTATATGCACAGCCCCGGGGCTGAAGGCCGTCGATCTCTTTCAGGCCTGCGCGGACGGTAAGATCAAGGCGCTCTGGGTTATGTCCACGAACCCTGCCGTCTCTCTCCCCGACGCGGACGGTGTCGCGGCGGCGATCCGGAATGTGCCCTTCATCGCCGTCTCTGACATCATGGCGCGGACCGACACGGGCGATCTGGCTGATGTTCTGCTGCCGGCAACCGGCTGGGGCGAAAAGGACGGGACGGTCACGAATTCCGAACGGCGCATCTCGCGCCAGCGCGCCTTCCTGCCTGCCCCCGGCGCCTGCCGCCCGGACTGGCAGATCATCAGTGATGTGGCGGCGCGGATGGGGTTTGATGACGCCTTTGACTTCACCTCACCTGCCGAGGTCTTCGCCGAATACGTGGCGCTCGACAAGGCGGTCAGCAACTTCCCGCGCGACCTTGACCTGAGCGTCTTTGCCGATGCCGATTATGCGAACCTGATCCCCGCCCAGTGGCCCGCGAACGACCGCCGGTTCTTTGCCGATGGGCAGTTTTACCACCCTGACGGCAAGGCACGAATGCTGCCGATCACGGCGCCTGCGCCAGCCACACAATCCTTGCGCCTGAACACCGGCCGCAACCGCGATCAGTGGCACACGATGACGCGGACGGGAAAATCGCCGAAGCTCGGCGCGCATCTGGCGGAGCCTTATGTGGAAATCCACCCGCAGGATGCGGCAAGCCGAGACATTGCGCCGGGTGCTTTGGTCGCCGTTGAAAGCACGCATGGCCGCACAGTCTTGCGCGCGCTGATCACGCCGCGTGTGGCCCCCGGCCAGCTCTTTGCGCCAATGCACTGGACACGACAGACTTCATCTGGTGGCACCGTCAACAGTGCCACCGCGCCGGTGACCGATCCCATCTCTGGCCAGCCCGCGTTGAAGGGGGCCGAGGTCACGGCGACCCTCTACCAACCCAAATGGTACGGCTTCCTCGCCGCTGCCACGCCCATCTCGCCGCAAACACCCTACGCTGCGGTCGCCCGCACGGTGACCGGTTGGCAAGCGGAAATGGCCGGAGGCAAGTGGCCAGCAGACTGGCTGGTGGAAGCGCGTGCGCTGACGGGATGCGCCCAGGCGGACGCCTCCGTGCAAGAAGACCCGACAAACGGCACCATTCGCATTGCCTTCCAGGAAGACGGCCAGATCACCGGCCTGTTCTTTGCGTCCCCCCACCCTGTTGTGCTGTCGCGCGCGGCGACGGTTGCCTGCATCGGCACTGACATGGCCCCGCTGGCCGCCCTTGCCGGACGGACGCCAGCAGACCAGCCGGACCCCGGCGCGACGGTCTGCGCCTGTTTCAATGTTGGGCGCAACACGCTGCTGGGGGCTATCGCAGATGGTGCGCGGTCTGTCGAAGCACTTGGTGCGGCGACCTGCGCTGGCACCAATTGCGGCTCTTGCAAGCCCGAACTCGCAGCCCTTCTGTCAGAGGCATCGCTCCCGATGGCGGCGGAATGAGCCTCGCACCGTTCGTCCAGATCGTCGCGCGCGGCAAAGGGCGCGGGCGAGCACTGACCTTTGATGAAGCGCAAGAGGCGATGGCGCTGATCCTGGCAGGCGATGCCGCGCCAGAGGCGATTGGCGCGCTCTTGATGGTCCTGCGGATGCGCGGGGAAGAGCCGCAGGAAATCGCCGGTTTCACCGCAGCGCTTCGCGCCCACGTGGCAGGCAACCTGCCTGCCGCTGATCTCGACTGGCCGTGCTATGCTGCCGGGCGCAGCCGAGGCGCGCCACTATTTCTGCTAGCGGCCCCACTTGTTGCACAAGCAGGCTACAAGGTCTCGATGCACGGCTGGAATTCGCATCAGGCGAGTGCTGCGAGCCTGCGCGCTGCCTTGCCGCTCGCCGGGCCGGCTGTGCAATATCATGCGCTGGAAGACCTCTCACCTGCGGCCTTCGACCTCTTGCGGCTCCGCGACGTTCTTGGCCTGCGTTCTTGCTTCAACACCGTCCTGCGAATGTGGAACCCCTGCGGCGCACCCGCCACAGTACAAGGCGTGTTCCACCCATCTTACCGATCGCTCCAGGCACAGGCGGCAGAGATGCTGGGCCAGCGCGACCTGACGATCATCAAGGGCGGCGGGGGGGAATTTGAGCGGCATCCGTCAAAGGAGATCACCCTCTTTGGCCTGCGCGACGGCGCGCATATCCAGACAAGCGCACCCGCGATCCACGCAGAAACCCGGCGTTTGCATGAGGTGGATGAGCAGATCGACCTGGCCGCGATCTGGCACGGGCGTGACTCGCACTCATTCGCCGTTGCCACCATCACGGGCACCGCGGCCCTTGCCCTTTGGACGCTGCAAGCAACATCCGACCTTTCAAGCGCACAATCCATGGCGGAGAGCCTTTGGGCCCAACGCCACCAGCCAGAAAGCCTATCCGCATGAAGACTTTTCCGATGTTTCTGCAAATGGCCGGGCGCCGCGTTGTCATCGCGGGCGGTGGCGAACAGGCCGCGCAAAAGGCGCGTCTTATCCTGAAGTCAGAGGCTGCCGTAACAGTGTTGGCCCCGGAACTGGACCCCGAACTGGAGGACCTCGCCGCTGCGGGCCGCATCACGCATCAGACCGGGTCAATCACGCCCGACAGCTTCGCCGACACGGCGCTTGTCTTCATCGCCACCGGCTGCCCCGGCACCGACATGGCTTTGCATGGGCTGGCGAAGGCGGCGGGCGCGACGGTGAATGTCGTCGACCAGCCGCAGCTTTGTGATGCCATCACCCCTTCAATTGTGGACCGCGACCCGGTTGTGGTGGCCATCGGGACGGAAGGCACCGCCCCCGTCCTCGCCCGCCAGATCAAGACCAAGCTGGAAGAAAGCCTTGAGCCGCGTCTGGGTGATCTCGCAGCCCTCGCCGGGCGTCTGCGCACCGCTGCCGCTGCGCGCCTGTCCCCCCGCGCGCGCCGTGACCTCTGGCGCTGGGTCTTCAACGACAGCCCGCGGCGCCTATTCACCAGCGGGGCAGAGCGTGAAGCGGCAAAGCAGATCAAGACGGCAATCGAAACAGGCAAGATTGGCCGCGATACAAAGGGCTCTGTCAGCCTTGTTGGTGCGGGCCCCGGCGCGAAAGACCTGATTACGCTGCGTGGTGTCCAGCGCCTGCAAGAGGCTGATGTGATCTTTTACGATCGGCTACTCGACCCGGAAATCCTCGAACTCGCCCGTCGCGATGCCGAGCGTGTCTATGTCGGCAAAGCGCCCGGCTGCCACGCCTGGCCGCAGGAAAAGATCACGGCGACGCTCGTCTCCGCCGCGCACCGGGGACAACGAGTCGTGCGGTTGAAGTGCGGTGATCCGGGCATCTTCGGCCGCAGCACCGAGGAAATGGATGCGCTCCGCGCCGCCGACATTCCGTTTGAGATCGTGCCAGGCGTGACCGCAGCCTTTGCCGCAGCCGCCAGCCTGCAGGAAAGCCTGACAGAGCGCGAGGCCGTGGATACACTGACCCTGACCACCGGGCATGCCACTGATGGCTACGTGCTGCCACAGGCGATTAGGCAATTGGCACCGGGGCAATGCGTGGCGCTTTACATGGCTGTTGGTGCGGCCCCGCAAATCAGCGCGCATCTGGCAGAGGCGTTCACCGATGCGCCGCTTGACGTCAGCATCGTGGCGAAGGCCCAGCGCAAGGGTGAGGTGACGGCGCGTTGCAGCGCGGACCGTCTGGCCGAGACTTTAGTCACACACGGGATCAAGGGCGAAGCGATGCTGCTGATCCGCTGGCCAAAATCTGCCACTGCCGCTCGCGGCACAGCCGACCGGCACATCCGGGTCGTTGCCTAGACCTATCCTGTAAAGGGCTCGATCACATCCACAAGGATAAAGCCTTGCTTTGGCCCGGTCCATTGCAGCGTACGCCAGACCTCACCATCCGCCGGGTCGACGAAATGCTGATTGGTAAACGCGCTGCCATTCTCTGCCGTGCAGCGTTCGGTGATCGTCACTGCATTGCGCGTGGCCTCAACCACGTCGATCTGGGCCACATCGCTGCCCACGCTGATGCGGCAGGTCGCGATAAGCGGCGCAAATTGCGGGCCGTAGCCAGAAAAGAGGTAGGTCCGTGTCAACTCATCCGGCCAGTCGGCGGGGCTGGCCTTGGTGACCAGTGGATCATCCGCTGCGGTTTCGACAGCCTGCAGGTTTTCCCCGAACCCACGCGTGGTGTAGATCAGACCGCCGTCCAGCATCACGCTGCGGTTTTCCGAGCTGTTAAAGATCACGCGATCCTCGCGCAACTGGATGGCACCCGCAATTGCAGTGACGCCATACTGTTCACCCGCAATCACGATGGCAGCCAGATCCGCAGCTTCAATCGCGGCGCGGTCAGGGCGCAAAGCGGGTGCCGGCTCCGCCTCTTCCTCGCCACCGCGGGCACCCCAGACCGCCTGCGCAAGATCACTAACGGGCGATCCGCAGCCTGCGGTTGCCACCAGTACGACCCCAAGGGCCACTTTTCGGATCAATTCCAAAACTGCCCCCATCCGCCTTTGATCACCTGCCGGTCCGACGACCGGATATCGTCATAAAGCGTGCCGGTCCCGGACACACGCGATGCAAAATCCCCTGACGGGCCACCAATCCCGATGGTGACCGCACGATCACTGGCATCGGGGATCGTCCAGCCCAGCGGCACCCGCAACTGGGCCCCGAACTTGATCGTATCATCGCTATCCGCGCTCCACGCTGTGTTTGCGGAGACGCGCCAACCGTTGGGGAAATTGCGGCCCACAGTCAGACCCACGCCCGTATCACCGGCCAGATACTGACCGACGTCCAGTTCGACAAAATCACCTCTTTCACCGATGTTGGCATAGACGCTGCCGATCACTGTGGTGGCATCTGCATCCTCGAACCCGAACCAGTCTTCATAGGCCCGCTTTTGCACATATGTCGCTTCGAAACCAAGGGCGAAGTCTAGCTCTGGCGCGCGCCAAAGAACTTCGGCACTCACACCCCCATACTGCCGTTCAAAGTACCCCACTGAGACGCGGGAATAGACCTCTGGCGATAGCCGGAACTTGTGCCGTAGCGACAGCGCGTTGAGGTAGATCTCATCCGGCGTGTAGCTCGTCAGGTCTGACCGGATACCCGGTTCGGCTGGTGGGTCTGCCTGTTCCCATTGGTTGAGAAAGCGATAGCCAAGGCTGCCGGATACTGTGGTACCCTTTGCAAAGACATAGCTTCCGTTCAGCGATAGGGTGCCTGTGGGTTCCAAAGAATCCGACGTCAGAAAGTCCGCCTTGAGCGATGTGGCAAACCCGTAGCTGAAACCCGGGGTGAAAGTAGGATTTTTCAAGCTGTCAGGCCACGCCAGCGGAGCAGAGGCGATCGATGCAGCCTCCCACGCGCGGGTGCCAGCATCGGCGCCACCATGGGCGGCTTCCAGTCCTGCCCGGTCCAGCACGACCACCTGGCTGTCGAACGGTGTACCGGGGCGCGAGATACGGAAGGTCTCCACATCCGTCGGGGCAATCGCAGACAAAACCCGCGCGGTGCGACCGGCAGCTTGGGCCAGCGTCGTATTTGCCGGCGGTCTGACCATCACGTCAACGGCTGTCTCTGACATCGCAAACCGGACGACGGCGATGTCCTCGTCACCCAATCGCTCTTCCAGGATCGCCAGAACGCTTGCAGCTGACGCCGCAGGCACGCTCGCCTCGGACCGACGCACATATGGGAAAGGGCCGCGGTCGAGGTGCAACGGGATGTAACCATCACCGGGATTGGCGACAAAGCTGAACCGCAGGCCCGCCTGCTCATCACTGGTGCCGAAGGCCGTCATGGTCAGACCTTTGGCCAATTGATAGCTGAAACCAGCAGCAATCACCTCGTCCTCGGCGCCCAGTGGCGTTTCAGCATACTCCGCCAATAGAGCCAGCCCCTCAACAGGTGTGTCCCACCGCATATTGGCAAAGGCGGCGCTGTCTTCGGAAAAGAGGTGACCCGTGGCTAAGCTTTCTTCCGCGGCACCCGGATCACGACGGCCAGAGGTCAGCCCGGCATAGCGCCCCCACCCCACACCGGCGGCAATGTCGACCGACCCAATGCGCTTACCCGCAATGATGTACTCACCGGCGCCGCGGTCGTCCCCGCCAAGCCCGGTCAGACCAAACCCGAGGCTGGGTGTGTAAGCACCTTCGTTGAGCAGGCGAAAGGCCAGGTTGAATTCACTGCCCCGCGACGGCCCGCCATTGTCATATGTCGGAAACCGAAAATCAAGTTGCAGGCGTTCCGTCGCCTGAAACCCGAATGACAGCACCCGCACCTCTTCCCGCAAATCGAGGCCCATGACGACATCATCAACAGCCCAAGGCGTCGCCGACGGCGTGTCGATTGCCCCCAGTTGGCCCGCGAAGCCGTCCGCAGATGCCAAGGTGGGCCAGCACCCCAAAAGGGCCAGGCACGCTAGTTTGGGCTGCCGCAGAACCATCTCAATGTCACCTCTTACCCCCTGCCCAAAGGGCATGTTTTGCAGCACCATAGGCAAGGTCGGCCCGGATTGTCGAGAGACCCGCGCGCAGTTCTGTCTTTCCTGTGCAGGCTAGCCTTCGTTCCGGCTCGCCGCGACATAGTTCTGCAAATCGGCGAGCGGGACGGCGCCCGGCACAAGCGCATCACCGATCACAAAGGCCGGTGTGCCGGTGATCCCCAGGTTCTGGGCCAACTGGCGCGACGTCGCGATATGTGTGGTGACCGCTTCCGACTGCATATCTTCCAAGAGCTGGTCGATATCGAGGCCGAGGTCGCGTGCTGTAGCGAGCACATTGGCCTCTTCGGCGCGGCCACGCATGCTCATCAGCGCCTCATGCATTTCGGCGTATTTACCCTGTGCCCGGGCGGCAAGTGCGGCACGCGCGGCAAAGACAGACCCATCCCCTAGGATCGGCCATTCCCGATAGACCACGCGCACGTCATCATCTTCTGACAGCAGCGCCGCGACATCATTGGCCGCGCGTTTGCAGTAGGGGCAATTGTAGTCGAAGAACTCGACGATCACGGCACTTGCGTCCGCATCCCCGGTGAAGGGCGCGTTTGGATCATCCTCCAGCATGGCGCGCTGCTGCAGCAGCGTTTCCGCCTGTGCCGCGGCCTGCTCTGCCGCGCGCTGACGCTCAATGATTGAGAGGGCTTCGACGATGATCTCGGGGTTTTCGAGGATCGCCTCAAGAGCGAGCTCTTTGATCTGGTCGTCGGTCAGTGACTGCGCCTGCGCCGCAATGGGCAGGCAAGAAAGGCTCAGGGCCAAAAGATGGGCGCGCATGTTCGCTCCGATAGGTGCAAGGATGAAAATTCGTCTTCGCGCCTAGTCAAACATGCAAAACGCAGCTGTGAAAGACACAACTGCGTTTGATGTGATGCGTGCGGTTGTCGAACTACCGCAAAAAGAACTAGAATACGTCAACGTTGCCAGATGTGCCGGAATTGCATCCTTTTTCCTCTGGATCACACTCACTGTCAGACGAACTCGCCGCAGCGATAATCACGCCGAGGATCACGACAGGGATCACCCACGATGGCACACTGCTTTCTGCAGGCGCTGTAACGACTTCCTCAACCACAGGCGCCTCAACGATCTGGTCGCTCAGCCCCCCCGCAACGACGCCCGTTGCAGAGACCGACGCGGCTGTAAACGTTGCAAAAGTAGCTTTCAATTTGTTCAGCATGTCACTCATTCCCCTGACTAAAGTTCGCTGTTAACCTATTGGGAACTTCTTCATCCGTCTAGAAAAACCCTGCAACACTATGCCATTGATCGCTTTTGGGTGCTGCGTCACCCTGTGTTTGGGCAGTGATTGTTGATCGGATCCGTACAATAATGAACTCAAAGATTGGATTGTCCCCTTCAATGGCCCTGCACTGTGTCAGATCGGGGCGACGCATGGCACGGGATGCATTCGCTGCCGCGGTTGATCAGACGGCTACCACCCTTTCAGACACGCAGACCGCAGAGCAACCGATTATCGGTGTCAGTCTGACCGATCCGATCGATTGCCTGATCACCCTCTTTGCCGTCTGGCAAGCCGGGCATTGCGCTGTCCTCGTCAGTCCCTCGATCAAGGACGCCGAGAAAGCGCGCGTGATCGCTAAAACAGGCGCTACGCTCTGGATCGGAGATCCAGGGACGGAGCGTTTGGCACCCGTGAATGCGGCGCCGGGGGACTATCCGGATGCCGCGCTGATCCTGATGACCTCTGGCACAACGGGGGACCCCAAGGGCGTCACTCACAGCCTTCACACGCTTCGGCAAAGGATCACCGCCAATGTCGCAGAGATTGGAGAGGCAACATTTGCGCAGACCCTTTGCACATTGCCGCTCTTTTTCGGACATGGCCTGATCGGCAACAGCCTGACGGCCATGGCGGCGGGCGGGACGCTACATCTTTGGCCCCAACCTCGGATTGATGAACTGCCAAGCTTCGGACAGACACTAGACGCACAGGGGATCACCTTCTTCAGCTCTGTTCCGACTTTCTGGCGCATGGTCCTCGCCACCTCCCCACGCCCAGAGACCCCGCCGCAGCGCGTGCAGGTCGGGTCTGCCCCCTTGTCGCAGCAGCTCTGGGCAGAGATCAGCGACTGGTGCGGTACCGATCAGGTGCACAACACGTATGGGATGACAGAGACGGCCAATTGGATTTCGGGCGGAACGAGAGCCCAGTCAAAAGGACAAGACGGATATGTCGGCCAACCTTGGGGCGGCGAATTCCGTGTCATCCGGGATGGCGCATTGCAGGCGGAGGGTGAGGGCGAGGTCGCGGTGCGCAGCCCTGGTCAGATGCTGGGCCTGTGGGGCGACCCGGGGCAGACCGACGTCCTGATGATCGACGGCTTCATGCGCACCGGAGACATCGGGCGCCTTGACCCGGACCAACGCCTCTGGCTGATCGGGCGCAGCAAGCATGAGATCAACGTGGGCGGGATCAAGGTGCTGGCGGAAGAGGTCGATCTGCTACTAGAACGGCATCCGGACGTGGCCGAGGCCTGCGCCTTTGGGCTTCCCGACCCAATCGCGGGGGAACGCCCTGCCGCAGCGGTCCGCACTAAAAACCCAGACCTGACGCCCTCTGATCTGATCACATGGTGCCGCGCGGAAGCGCGCCAAGATGCCGTGCCTGCCCGTATTGAGATTGTGGATGACATCCCCAAAAATGATCGCGGCAAGATCGCACGTGCAGAGGTGCGGGAAAGGATGCTGGCACAATGGTCTTAGGAATTGGCAAGAAACGCCCACCACCTGACCCCTACCTTATCAAGCCGATCAAGACGGAGCGCTTTCACCTTGTGAACTGCAACCGGTCAGAGGCGATCAAGGTCACCCTGCCGTGGCGGGTGGACCCAGAGGTGCTGCATAACCTAATGATGGGCAAACCCAGCTATTCCAAGTATGCTTGGGCGCGGAACGTGGGCAAGCCAGATGGTGCGACGCTGTTCTATCACGGGATCGTTGACCGGCATGCGGGTGGCACTATCGGCACGCACCGCCTGAACCTCGACCGGTCCGGCAATGCCAGCATGGCCATCGTCGTGCATGCCCGGCATTTCTGGGGCAAAGATGTGTTTGATGAGGTGCGCACTGCGATCCTCGATCATTTCAGCCGCTCGGAAAAGGTAAACCGCTTCTATGGCCGCGTGCTCAGCCGCAACTTCAGCTCTATCTATAACTACACCAAGCTCGGCTTTCGCCTGATTGGGCATGACCGGCAGGCGTGGCTTTCGCCGATCACGGACGAGTATTGCGACACCATGCACTACGAGATGCTTGCCAAAGACTGGCGGGATAAGCGCGGGTTGGAGGCACCAACATGAGCGCGGCAACCCTTCTGGCCGAGGCACTGAACGTGCCATCCGCAGAAGTGGATGGTTCTACCAGCCTCTCCGACACCGCGGCATGGGACAGCCTTGCGCATTTCCGTCTGGTCCTCGCCGTCGAGGAAAAACTGGGCCGCAAGCTCGACCCGGTGGAGATTGTGAGCCTCGTTGACCTCGCCGCGGTTGAGGGGCTGCTGAACCGCAGCTGATTTGCCGCCTTGCCCCTTTTGCGCGGCTTGGACTATGTGCAGCACATGCAAATACCCTACGGCAAAATGCGAATGCGCCGGTCTGGCCTCGCGGCGATCTTCACGATTGCAGCGGTTCTGGTCACACTGATCTGCGTGATCCCGTACCTTGGGGTGATTGCGGCGGCCTTAACCGGCTCTTTCGAGACATTGGGGCAACTCGCAGGCACGGTGCTGCCGCGTTACACGCTCAACACACTGGTGCTGGTCGCCCTTGTGATGCTGGGCACGGCAGTAATCGGCGCAGGTGCCGCGTGGCTCGTAACCATGGCCGATTTTCCCGGACGGCGCTGGCTGGAGATTGCATTGGCGCTTCCGCTGGCCTTTCCGGCCTACGTGCTCGCCTACGGTTACACCCATATCCTCGATCATCCCGGCATCGTGCAGTCAACGCTGCGCGACCTGATGGGCTGGGGCCCCCGCGACTATTGGTTCCCCGAAATCCGGTCGCTCGGTGGTGCGGCGATGATGCTGACGCTTGTGCTTTACCCTTACGTCTATCTGCTCGCCCGTGCGGCCTTTGCGGCACAGGGTGCGGGTACGTTTCTGGCGGCAAGGGTACTTGGGCGTTCGCCAGCCGGCGCATTCTTCCGCATTTCCCTGCCCATGGCCCGCCCGGCTGTGGCGGCTGGCGTGATGCTTGTCGCGATGGAAACCATCGCGGATTTTGGCACGGTCGCGTATTTTGGGGTGCAGACTTTTGCGGTGGGTATCTACACAAGCTGGTTCACGCTGGCCGACCGCGCCGCCGCCGCACAACTCGCACTTGGCCTGCTCGCCTTTGCCTTGCTTCTGGCGATGATCGAACGGGCCAATCGTGGCGCGGCGCGCTATGCCAACGGGCGGCGCAATCAACCGATGGAGCGGCTCAGGCTTTCGCGCGGTCAATCCTGGCTGGCAGCGGCCTTCTGTCTTTTGCCGGTCTTCCTTGGTGTCATCGTGCCAGTGATCACTTTGGCAACGATGGCGATCGGATCTGAACAAGACCTGCTCAGCCCACGCTACCTTGGCTTCATCCGCAACTCCCTCACCTTGGCGACGGTGGCAGCAGTGGTCACCGTCTGTGCCGCCATCGTGTTGGGAACGCTGCACCGCGTTCACCCATCGCCCCAAACTGCGGGCGCACTCTATCTAGGGCGGATCGGCTATGCGGTGCCGGGCGGGGTGATTGCCGTGGGGCTGCTGGTCCCCTTTGCTGCCTTCGACAACACGCTTGATGCGTGGATGCGGGCGAATTTCGATGTCTCGACCGGGCTTCTCTTCACTGGGTCAATCTGGCTTCTAGTCTTTGCCTATCTGATCCGCTTCCTGGCCGCAGCCCTTGGCGCTTATGAGGGCGGGATTGCCAGCGTCGGGCTCAACATGGATGCCGCCGCACGCACGCTGGGGCAGGACACACCGGGGCTCGTCGGGCGCATTCATCTGCCGCTTTTGCGCACCAGTCTCTTGACCGCCGGGCTGATCGTCTTTGTGGACGTCATGAAGGAGCTGCCCGCGACCCTGATCATGCGGCCCTTCAACTATGACACACTAGCGGTGCAGGCCTACCGTCTCGCCTCGGACGAGCGGCTGGAGGGGGCGGCGGTGCCGAGCCTGGTGATTGCGGCCATCGGATTAATTCCGGTCATCCTTCTTTGTCGGCGGATCGGGCGGGGCCGGGCCTAGCGCCTATTTGCCCTTCCAGACCGGATCGCGCTTTTCGGCAAAGGCACGGGCGCCTTCGAGCTGGTCCTCGGAGGTATAGAGCGTCTCGACCGTCTTGAACTGGCTCTTGGTGATCCGGTTCATCGCGTCCTGAAACTTCATGTCCTCCGCCTCTCGCACGATCTCTTTCAGGGCGGCGTAGACGAGCGGCGGGCCGGAGGCGATGAGTTCGGCCATCTTCATCGCCTCATCCATCAAATGATCCGCCGGGACAACACGGTTCACCAGCCCCCAGCGTGCGGCCTCTTCCGCCTCTACCCAGCGCCCGGTCAAGAGCATCTCCATCGCGATGTGATAGGGGATGCGTTTGGGCAGCTTGACCGAGGCCGCATCCGCCACTGTACCCGACCGGATTTCCGGCAAGGCGAATGTCGCATGCTCCGCTGCGAGGATGATGTCACCCGACAGCGCAAGTTCCAGCCCACCCCCACAGCAGATGCCATTCACCGCCATGATCACCGGCTTGTTCAGATGCGGCAGTTCCTGCAGCCCGCCAAAGCCGCCCTTGCCGTAATCGCCATCAACCGCATCACCCTCGGCCGCTGCCTTCAGGTCCCAGCCGGGGCAAAAGAACTTCTCACCCGCAGCCGTCACAACTGCGACCCTTAGATCAGGATCGTCGCGAAAACCGGCAAAGACATCGCCCATGATCCGGCTGGTGGCGAGGTCGATTGCGTTGGCCTTGGGCCGGTCGAGCGTCACTGTCAGGATGTGGCCCGCGCGCGCGGTTTTGATGGGGGTGTTAGTCATGGGGCTCTCCGGTGGTGATCAGGGCGTCGGCGGCAGTGGCCCCGTCAGGGCCACACATCAGCGGGTTGATTTCAACTTCGAACGGGTGGTCGGCTTGCACATAGTCCTGCAGGGACAGAACGGTTGCAACAATGGCGCCGGCGTCAACGGAGGAGCTACCGCGATAACCGTGCAGCAACGGGGCAATGGCAAGACGATCCAGGGCACTGCGGATGTCGTCATCAGTGACGGGCAGCAAAAGGCTGGTGCTGTCATTCATAATCTCGGTCAGCGTGCCGCCAGCGCCAAGGGTCAAGACGTAGCCGTGCGCGGGGTCAAGCACGACACCAAGCAGCAACTCGACTTTCGCGTCCATCACCATCGCCTCGACGAGGAAACTCTCCGTCGGCATGGCCGCTGCGGCAGCCATCAGCGCGGATTCATCCGCAAGCCCAATCGCCACCGCTCCGGCTTCGGTCTTGTGTGCAACCCCCTGCCCTTTCAGCACCACGGGGTAGCCGATCCGACGGGCGGCATCGGGCAAGTCATGCCGTGCTGCAACGGCCTCGGACCGCGGCACCGCAACGCTATATCGTGCGAGTGCCGCCTTGGCGTCTGCTTCGGTCAGCACACTACCGGGCGCGACCTTTGGGGGCAAAAGCGGCGGCGTGACCGCGCCACCGATGTTTGCGGCAGTAGCCACAGCCTCTATCGCCTCGACCATCCCACATAGCGGAAGGATACCCCGCGCAATCATGTCTTGGGCCACAGCCTCTGGCATAGTTTCAGTAAGCGAGCTGAGGACGGCGATAGGTTTTCCCTTTTCAGCCTGCGCCCGTTCCACCGCATTCACAACCAATGCCCAGTCAGGTGAGGTACAACGGTCCGGGCGCGGGAAATCCAGCACAACGATACCCAGCGCGACGCGATCGGACATCATCGCGGCAAAGGCCCGCGCCATTGCATCCTCATCCCCCCAGATGAAGGTGTGGTAGTCGAGCGGGTTAGAGAGGGTCACGAGCGGGCCGAGCGTTTCGCCAAGTATAGTCTTCTGCGCGTCGGTCAGATCAGGAAAGCCCACGGACGACCCATGGGCCGCATCGGCAATCAGGCTCGCTTCACCGCCCGAACAGGACATCGCCGCGATCCCGGCATGCGGCAACGGACCGGTGACATGCAGCAGCTTGAGCGTTTCCAGAAGAGCCGAAAGCGACCGCACCCGCCCGATCCCAAGTTTAGCAAAGAGTGCGTCTGCCCCGGCATCACTGCCTGCAAGAGACGCGGTATGGGACACCGTCGCGGTCTGCGCGTGGTCCGATTGACCAACCTTTAGGGCGACAATCGGTTTGCCTATCGCGTGGGCCTTCTGGGCCAAAGCTGCAAATGCAGCCAGATCATCAATGCCTTCGATATGTAGCCCCAATGCGGTCACTCGGGGATCGTCCAGCAAGGCAGCACCGACCTCTGACAGCCCGGTCTGCGCCTGATTGCCCACCGTCACCACATAAGCCAACGGAATGCCGCGCGTCTGCATGGTGAGGTTGATGGCAATATTCGACGACTGGGTGATCAAAGCGACACCACGCTCTGTCGAGAGGCCGCCATGCTGATCAGGCCAAAGCGCTGCCCGGTCGAGGTAGTTCAGGAAGCCATAGCAGTTGGGGCCAATGATCGGCATCGAAGCCGCCGCATCCAAAAGCGCTGTCTGTAGATCATCGCCATCCGCCGTCTCACGAAAGCCAGAGGCAAAGCAGATCGCTCCACCCGCGCCAATCGCGGATAATTCCGCCACTACCTCAATCGTCGCATGGCGGTTCACGCCGATAAACACCGCGTCAGGAGGTGCGGGGAGGTCGGCCAGGCGCCGCAAAGGGGTCAGCCCTGCGATCTCATCCTTTGTCGGGTGGATGATGTGGAGGTCACCCGCGAATCCTAGCTTCCGGTTTTGCAGGATGATCTGCTCGCACCAGGCCCCACCACCCACCACCGCAATCGACCGCGGGGACAGGAGCCTTGAAAGGCGCCCCATCAGGCCCCCAAAGGGCGCAGCAGGTCGCGGCTGATAATATGGCGCTGGATTTCCGATGTGCCGTCCCAGATGCGCTCCACCCGCGCGTCGCGCCAGAACCGTTCGATCGGGAAATCCGACATCAGGCCCATGCCGCCATAGATCTGCAGCGTGGTATCGGTGACCTTGGCGAGCATCTCTGTCGCATGCACCTTGGCCGAGGCAATCTCGCGGTTTGCTGGCAGCCCCTCGTCCAACCGCCAGGCGGCGGCGAGGGTCAGCAGGTCGGCTGCGTCAATCTCTGTGATCATGTCGGCGATCTGGAAGCTGACACCCTGAAACTTGCCAATAGGCTGGCCGAATTGCTCCCGCTCTGCCGCATAATTCAGCGCGTAGTCGAAACACCGGCGCGCGCGGCCGACCGACATGGCGGCGACGGTGATCCGCGTGGCATAGAGCCATTCGTTCATCACCGCAAAGCCGCCATCGACGTCACCCAGAACCTGCGCATCGGGCAGGCGGCAATCGTCAAACTCTAAAATGCAGTTCTTGTACCCGCGATGACTGACAGACTGGTAACCATCGCGCACAGTAAAACCGGGCGTGCCACGATCCACAAGGAAGGTCGTGATCCGCTTCTTCGGCCCGCGTGGGGTGTCATCCACGCCGGTTGCCACGAAAACGATGAAGAAATCCGCGTGCTCTGCCCCGGATATGAAGTGCTTTGACCCGTTGATCACCCAATCACCGCCATCGCGAACAGCAGCACACTTCATGCCCCGCACGTCGGACCCGGCGTCAGGTTCCGTCATCGCCAGCGCGTCCATCCGCTCACCCCGGACAGCGGGCAGAAGGTAGCGTTCCTTCTGATCACCTTCGCAAGCCATCAGGATGTTCTGTGGGCGGCCAAAGAAATGCGTCAGCGCCATAGACCCGCGGCCTAATTCGCGTTCCACCAGCGCAAACTCAACATGGTTCAGGCCTGCGCCGCCCACCTCTTCGGGGAAGTTGCAGGCGTAGAAGCCAAGGTCGATGGTCTTCTGCTTGATCTCTGCCGCGACCTCCTCGGGCACCATGCCGGTGCGTTCCACGGCATCCTCATGCGGGTAGATCTCATTCTCGACAAAGGATCGGACCGTCTGCACGATCATCTCTTGCTCTTCGGTCAGGCCAAAATGCATCGTTGTTCCTTGGTTCTTGAGTGCCTTCTGGCCCGTTGCTTTGATTGATAATGAAAAAACCGCGCCTGAAAACACATGATGCGTCACACGGGTGCCGTTTTTGAACTATAGTCTGAGACAGACGCAAATGGGGTAAGCCATGTTTCGGGAGTGTACAGAGACTGTCAGCATCCTAGAGGCTGTGATTTTCGGCGCGGGCGACGCCTGCGTGATGATCAGTGGTGCCTCGCTGTTCTGGGCTTTTGCTGCATTCATTCTTGTGGTCGTGATCCTGCAGTTCATTGCCCGTCGTATCTGGCAGGGTATCACCAGCGGGTCGTCACCAGACAACAGCTTTGACGATCCAAAGCCGCGCACAGGTCAGGTCAGTAGCCCCTATCGCCCCTACGGTGACCGCCCGCGCGACCCTGATGGACCGATCCGCTAGGGCCGGTAGTTCCCACCGATAGCCTTTGTCAGCTGTTGCGCGGCATCCATCACGGGCTGTGCCAGATCACTGATCCTGTCTGTCGTGATCCGCGTGGTGGGGCCAGAGACCGAGATGCCCGCGACGACCTCACCGAACACGTTGAAAACCGGGGCTGCGATACAGCGCATCCCGACATTGCGCTCCTCCCCGTCAATTGCATAGCCACGCGCCTTGGTGTCGCGCAGATCACTGATGATAGCCTCCGGCTCCGTTAACGTGTAATCAGTGAACCGCTCCAACTGACCTGCCGCCAGCACCTGTCTTTGACGTGCATCATCCATGCGGGACAAGAGCGCCTTGCCAATGCCAGAGGCGTGCATGGCCGAGGCGGTGCCGGGCGGAAAGAAGGCGCGGATGGTGGCATGCGTTTCCACCTGCCCCAAAAACAGGACCTTCCCGTCCCGCTCGATCCCGAGGTTCGCGGTCTCACCCGTCGCCTCCATCAGATCACGCATGATCGGGCGGGCACGTTCCACCAGCGATGTGCGGCGCAAAAAGTGAGAACCGGTCAGAAACGCCGCCGGCCCCATATGCCAAACTTGCGTTTGCTCATCAAAGTCAACAAAGCCCCTGCCCTGAAAAGTGGTCAGTACGCGATAGACCGTTGCCGGGGACTGATCCATCGCGCCTGCGATCTCTGACAGAGTGCCGCCCTGCATCTCGCCCAATGTGATCAACACCTCAAGCGCGCGATCGAGTGATTTGATCGTGTTTTGCGCGCGTTTGTCATCCCATGCCTTGGGTCTGCCACGCGCTGATTTTGCCAAGTCGTCCATACCGCGATTCGCTTTTTGAAATCCGCTTTCACATTATGAAAAACACAAACCCATGACAACAAACACTTTTTCCTGACGCATCATTTCTGAAATCGTTTTTCGAAAAAATATCTTCCCACCCGCCGTTTTGGCAAAACACGCTCACCCAAATGGAGGATTGGTCGATGAGTTTTCAAAACCCCGTATTCATACCCGGCCCGACAAACATGCCAGAGGCAATTCGCAAAGCCTGCGACATGCCGACGATAGACCACCGCTCACCCCTGTTTGGGCAAATTCTGCATCCCGTGCGTGCCAATGTGCAGCAGATCCTGAAGTCTGATAGCGCTGAGATTTACATCTTTCCCTGCAGCGGCACCGGCGGATGGGAAGCGACGCTGACCAATACATTGAACCCAGGTGACGGCGTCCTCGCCGCCCGTAACGGCATGTTCAGCCACAAGTGGATTGATATGTGCGAACGTTTTGGTCTTGATGTCACGGTTGTTGACACTGTGTGGGGCGAAGGCATTCCAGCCGAACGCTACGCCGAAATCCTCGCAGGGGACAAACAGCACCAGATCAAAGCTGTTCTTGCGACGCACAATGAGACGGCGACAGGCGTAACCTCGGATATTGCGGCGATCCGCGGGGCTTTGGATGATGCAAACCACCCGGCAATGCTCTTCGTTGATGGTGTCAGCTCAATAGCATCCATCGACTTTCAATTCGATGCTTGGGGGGTGGATGTGGCAGTCACCGGATCCCAGAAAGGGTTCATGCTGCCCGCTGGCCTTGCGATCGTCGGGTTCAGCCAGCGCGCCTTGGCCGCCAGCAGAACGGCGACTTTGCCGCGCACTTTCTTTGACATCGCGGACATGGACAAAGGCTATGCTGCCAACGCCTATCCCTACACGCCATCCGTCGGTCTAATGAACGGCCTGCTGCTCGCGACCGAAACCCTATTGCAAGAGGGGCTTGAAAACGTCTTTGCCCGCCATCACCGGATCGCTTCAGGTGTCCGTGCTGCAGTCGACGCCTGGGGGATGGAGCTGTGTGCAGTCTCGCCAGATGTCTACTCCGATACCGTAAGCGCGATCAAAACACCCGACGGCTTCAACGCCTCTGACATCGTGGCCCATGCGGCTGAGAAATATGGCGTCGCCTTCGGCACCGGTCTTGGTGATGTGGCAGGCAAGGTCTTTCGCATCGGCCACCTGGGCAGCATGACCGACGTCATGGCACTCTCAGGCATCGCCACAGCAGAGATGTGCATGGCCGACCTTGGCCTTGATATCCAACTCGGGTCCGGTGTCGCTGCGGCACAGGAGTTCTATCGCGGCAGCGCGGTAGTCGCCCAACTGAAGGATGCCGCGTGATGAAAGACCTCGAAGATCTGAACATCCCCACCTATCGGGACATGCTGGATGCGCACGAGCGGATCAAACCGCATATCAACCGCACGCCGATCCGCACGTCGGACTACCTGAATGAGCTTGTGAGGGCCGAGCTGTTCTTCAAATGCGAGAACTTTCAGGAGCCGGGCGCCTTCAAGGTGCGCGGCGCGGCCAATGCCGTCTTTGGTTTGAGTGACGAGCAGGCGAAGAAAGGGGTCGCAACGCACTCCTCCGGCAACCACGCCTCCTGCCTCAGCTACGCGGCGATGCGCCGTGGTATCCCTTGCTACGTGGTCATGCCGCGCACGGCACCGCAGGCCAAGAAAGACACCGTGCGCCGCTATGGTGGGGTGATCACCGAATGCGAGCCATCGACGACATCGCGTGAAGAAACCTTCGCCAAAGTGCAGGCTGAAACCGGCGGCGATTTCGTGCACCCCTATAACGACCCGCGCGTGATTGCCGGGCAAGGGACGTGTTCCAAGGAATTCATGGAACAGGTTGATGGCCTCGACATGATGGTTGCGCCCATCGGTGGCGGCGGCATGATTTCGGGCACCTGCCTGACGCTGTCGACCCTCGCACCCGAAGTGCAGATCATCGCATCAGAGCCTGAACAGGCCGACGACGCCTATCGCAGCTTCAAGGCCGGCTACATCATCGCCGATGATGCACCCAAAACGATTGCGGATGGCCTGCTTGTGCCGCTGAAAGAGCGCACCTGGCACTTCGTGTCGAACTACGTGACCGATATCATGACTGCGTCCGAGGAAGAGATCATCGACGCGATGAAGATCACCTGGAAACACCTGCGCGTCGTGATGGAGGCAAGCTGCGCCGTGCCGCTGGCGACGATCCTGAAAAACAAGGACCGCTTCGCAGGCAAGCGCGTCGGCGTGATCATCACCGGCGGCAACGTCGATCTGGACAAATTGCCCTGGATCAAGGGCTGAGTGGGAGAGAGCAAATGAACGATATGAGCAACCTGAGAAATCTTGAGGTGGGCTATGACGTGCCTGCCCTGCCCGGCATGGATGAGGCCGAGATCCAGACACCCTGCCTTGTGCTGGACCTCGACGCGCTGGAGCGCAACATCAAGAAGATGGGCGATTTCGCCAAGTCACACGGCATGCGCCACCGCGTGCATGGCAAGATGCACAAATCCGTTGATGTGGCCCTTCTACAGGAAAAGCTAGGCGGCTCTGTTGGGGTCTGCTGCCAGAAAGTGAGCGAGGCAGAGGTCTTTGCCCGTGGCGGCATCAAAGATGTGCTGGTCTCCAACCAGGTGCGCGACCCGCAAAAGATTGACCGTCTGGCCCGGATCCCGAAACTGGGCGCGCGCGCCATCTGCTGCGTGGATGATATGGATAACGTGGCGGATCTTTCCGCCGCCGCGCAGAAACACGGCACAACCATCGAATGCCTCGTGGAAATTGACGTAGGCGCGGGCCGTTGCGGCGTGCAGTATGGCGCACCCGTCGTGGAACTGGCGAAAGCCATCGAAGCAGCCCCCGGCCTGAAATACGCTGGTATTCAGGCCTATCAGGGCGCGATGCAGCACCTTGACAGCTATGAAGAGCGCAAAGGCAAGACCCAGATCGCGATTGATCAGGTCGCCGAGACGCTGGAGATGCTGAAGGCCGAAGGGATCGACAGCGATATCGTCGGCGGTGGCGGCACAGGCTCCTACTATTTCGAAAGCGCATCAGGCGTGTTCAACGAATTACAGTGCGGGTCCTACGCCTTCATGGACGCGGACTATGGCCGCATCCTCGACAAGGATGGCAACCGGATCGACCAGGGGGAGTGGGAAAACGCCCTTTTCATCCTGACCTCTGTGATGTCCCACGCCAAGGCCGACAAGGCCATTGTGGATGCTGGTCTGAAAGCGCAGTCGGTCGACAGCGGCCTGCCAACAATCTATGGCCGCACGGATGTCGAATACGTGAAATGCTCGGACGAGCATGGCGTTGTGATGGACCCCGAGGGTGTGCTGAAGGTCAACGACAAGCTGAAGCTCGTGCCCGGCCACTGCGACCCGACCTGCAACGTGCACGACTGGTATGTTGGCGTGCGCAACGGCAAGGTCGAAACGCTCTGGCCTGTGTCCGCCCGCGGCAAGGCTTACTGACGCGCTCCTCCCTCCCTATTCGGTCGCTCCTCGCGAAGACAGCCCGCAAGCGCTGGCGGAGCGACCCAACGAAAGACCAAGACCATGATTATCGTGCCCGAAAAAGAAATCGCGGGGCTAATGACCCGCGCCGATGCATTTGACGCCGTGGAAAAGGTGTTCGCCGCCATGTCGCGCCGAGATGCCTACAACTTCCCCGTCGTGCGCGAGGCGATCGGACACGAGGATGCGCTTTACGGCTTCAAAGGCGGGTTCGATGGAGCGGGCCTGACGCTGGGGCTGAAAGCGGGTGGCTACTGGCCGCATAACCTCGAAAAGCGCGGGTTGATCAACCACCAGTCCACGGTATTCCTGTTTGATCCGGATACGGGGATGGTGAAGGCGATGGTGGGCGGCAATCTGTTGACCGCGCTGCGCACAGCTGCGGCCTCTTCTGTGTCAATCAAACATCTGGCGCGCAAAGACGCAAAGGTCATGGGCATGGTCGGGGCGGGCCATCAGGCGACATTCCAGCTGCGCGCTGCACTGGAGCAGCGCGACTTCGAGAAGGTCATCGGCTGGAACTATCATCCCGAAATGCTGCCGAATATCGAGAAGGTCGCGGATGAGGCAGGCGTGCCCTTTGAAGCTGTCGAATTGGACGGCCTGCAAGAGGCGGATGTGCTGATCACCATCACCTCCACCTTCGCCCCAACCGTCATGGCCGACCACATCAGCCCCGGCACCCATATCGCCTGCATGGGCACCGACACGAAGGGCAAGCAGGAGTTGGAGGCGGCCTTGCTGGCGAAGTCCACAGTCTTTACCGACGAAGTCGCTCAATCGACCAGCATCGGCGAGGCGCAACACCCGGTGGGACAAGGTCTGATCGCCGAGAGTGACGTGCATGAGCTTGGTGCCGTGATCAACGGTGACCATCCGGGGCGGACCTCTGGCGCGGAGATCACGATCTTCGACGGCACTGGCGTCGGGCTTCAGGATCTGGCGGTGGCCGCGAGTGTGGTCGATCTGGCGGTGGAAAAGGGTGTGGCGATCGAAGTGGATTTCTGACCTGACGAAGTGCCGGTTGCGCGGTCGGATGCATCCGGCGGGAGTATTTTTGGCAAGATGATGGGGCGTGTCAGCCTACTGAAGCGACGACTTGGTAGGGTTCTGCATAGTGGTGTTCTTCGAGGTTCGGCCCTGCGCCAATCCGGTCGATCACAGCAAAGAGGCCGGGGCCTGACAGGGGCGTCAGCACGCCGTGCCACGTCCCGCGATGAAAATTGATCGCCTCACCCGGTGCGGTGATGAACGCCTGCGGGTTCAGGTCTGCATCGGCCACCACGACCAGAAACGGATCCATGCTCATTGGGATGAAAGCCTGTAACCCATCCGGGTGCCGTTCCACCAGATCAAGCGTGTAGGGGAGCTGGCGCAGTTCCGACCGGAAGAGGCTGATACCCACACGCCCGTCAACGACCTCGACCTTTGCCCGATCATGAAACCGCCCGCAAAGGCCGGCGTTGATCAGCTTGTCGGGGTCGCCATCACAATTCAGCACGTCCCCGAACGGCGCAAATCCCTCTGCCGTGAGCGGCTGGATGATGATCTCGCGGCTCATGCGGGTAGTACCGCTGCGAGGCGGTGCCAGGCGATGCGTTCGACCTGATGGCAGGCCTCGGCAAACTCCGTCGCGCGATCGTTCTCTAACCGCGCGGCGAAAGCCGCTTTGATCGACGCCTTGTCGTGGTCGCGCACGGCGATGATGAAGGGGAAGCCGAATTTTGCGGTGTAGGCGGCATTCATTTCGGTGAACGCAATCCGCTCCTCATCCGTGAGCGCATCCAGACCCGCGCTTGCCTGTTCCGCCGTACTCTCCGCGGTCAATCTTTTGGCCGCCGCCAGTTTGCCTGCCAGATCAGGGTGGGCAATCAGGACGGCGAGGCGTTCATCCTCCGACGCGCGGCGAAACGCGCGGGCCATGGCGTTCTGCAGCCCCGTTGCCGAGTCATTGGCCGGGCCAAGTTCCAGATCAAAGGCCCGCTCTGCAACCCAAGGCGAGTGTTCAAAGATACCGCCATAGGCCTCCATGAAAGTCGTTTTTTCCATCTGCGATGGTCGCGCGTACCGCTGATGCGGGTGCATCTTTGCCCAATGATCGGCGATCTGCTCGCGGGTAGCAAACCACACGCCTTCATGCCCTTTCGCATACTCGATGAACTGCCGCAGCGCCTCTGCCCGTCCGGGCCGCCCGATCAGGCGGCAATGCAGACCTACCGACATCATCCGCCCGCCCTCGCGGTAGAGCGCGTCGAAGGATGCCTTCAGGTAGTCGAAAAACTGCGCCCCGGCGTTGAACCCCTGCGGCGTGGCAAAGCGCATGTCGTTAGCATCGAGCGTGTAAGGCACGATTAACTGGTCGTGGCGTCCGAATTCCATCCAATAAGGCAGATCATCGGCGTAGCTGTCGGCGACATAGCCAAACTGCCCCGTCTCAGCCGCCAGCCGCACCGTATTCACCGAACAGCGGCCTGTGTACCAGCCGCGCGGCGGGGTGCCGACAACCTCGGTGTGCAGACGAATGGCCTCGGCCATATGCGCGCGCTCTACATCTTCCGGCGCATCCTTGTACTCGATCCATTTCAGTCCGTGGCTCGCGATCTCCCACCCCGCAGCCCTCATCGCCGCAACCTGCTCGGGGGAGCGGGCGAGCGCAGTCGCAACCCCGTAAACGGTAATCGGCAGGTCCTGCATCATCCGGTAAAGCCGCCAGAACCCGGCCCGCGCGCCATATTCATAGATGCTTTCCATGTTCCAATGGCGCTGGCCGGGCCATGCGGCCGCACCGACGATCTCAGATAGAAACGCTTCTGACGCCGCATCCCCATGCAGGACGTTGTTCTCGCCGCCTTCCTCGTAATTCAGCACAATCTGCACGGCGATCCGCGCTCCACCCGGCCACTGCGGATCAGGCGGGTTTGCCCCATAACCGGTCATGTCGCGTGGATAGCGTTGCACTTTGTCCCCCTCGGCGCGTTCGGCCTTGACTGTGGCAAGCAATAGACGCCAACACAAGGTGATGAACGACAGGACCTGCACCGATGTATGACGCCGCCATTCTTTGGGACTGGATCGCCTTTGCCGTGCGCTGGCTGCATGTGATCACGGCGATCGCCTGGATCGGGTCTTCCTTCTATTTCATCGCGCTTGATCTGGGGCTGAACCGCGACATCCCCGGCCCTGCGGATGGCGAAGAATGGCAGGTCCACGGCGGCGGGTTTTATCACATCCAGAAATATCTGGTGGCCCCTGATGCGATGCCGGAACATCTGACCTGGTTCAAATGGGAAAGCTACGCGACCTGGCTGTCCGGGGCAGCGATGCTGGCGGTGGTGTATTGGGTCGGGGCAGAGCTTTATCTGATCGACCCGGCGAAGGCCGATCTGGCGATCTGGCAGGGCATCCTGATCTCTGCCGCGTCACTGGGGATCGGCTGGGTGATCTATGACCAGCTTTGCAAGTCGCCATTGGGCGATACGCCAACAACCCTGATGCTCCTGCTCTTCGCGCTGCTGGTGGTCATGTCTTGGGGCTATAACCAGGTTTTCACGGGACGGGCGGCGCTGCTGCATCTCGGCGCATTCACTGCCACGATCATGACGGCCAATGTGTTCTTCATCATCATGCCGAACCAGCGGATTGTTGTGGCGGACCTCAAGGCCGGGCGCACGCCGGACGCGAAATACGGCAAGATCGCCAAGCTGCGCTCGACCCATAACAACTACCTGACGCTGCCGGTCATCTTCCTGATGCTGTCGAACCATTATCCGCTGGCGTTCGGGACGGAATACGCGTGGATCATCGCGGCCCTCGTTTTCCTCATGGGGGTCACGATCCGGCATTACTTCAACACGATGCATGCGCGCAAAGGTCGGCCCAACTGGACATGGGCAGTCACGGTGATCCTCTTCATCATCATCGCGTGGCTTTCCACCTTCCCCGGTCATGACACCTATGAAGAGGCAGAGGCGCGCGCACTCACCCCGGCAGAGGAGCGTTTTGCCAGTGCCACAGGGTTTGACGCCGCCCATGACATCGTGATTGGCCGCTGTTCGATGTGCCATGCGCGCGAGCCTGTCTGGAAAAACATGCAATGGGCACCAAAGGGGGTGTTCCTCGAAACCGAAGGGGATATCGCGAAACACGCGCGCGATATCTATCTGCAGTCCGCCGTCAGCCACGCGATGCCACCGGCAAACATCACCGGACTGCCAGATGCAGACCGTGCCGTGCTGGCCGCATGGTACCGCGCGGCCACTGCCCCCACACCATGATGGCTTGCAGAATCGCCCTAAACCGTTAGCGGTCACAGCGACAACAGACAGGAGCAGGCGATGCGCGAATGGTGGCGTGACGCGGTGATCTATCAGATCTATCCGCGCTCTTTTCAGGACGACAATGGCGACGGGATTGGCGATCTTTGCGGAATCACGCGGCGCTTGCCGCATGTGGCCTCTCTCGGCGTTGACTGTATCTGGCTCTCACCCATCTTCATGTCCCCGCAAAAGGACATGGGGTACGACATCTCGGATTATGCGGCGATTGATCCGATCTTCGGCTCGCTGGAGGATTTCGACGCCCTGATCGCTCGCGCGCATGAGTTGGGACTGAAAGTGATCACCGATCAGGTGCTCTCTCACACATCGGACCAGCACCCTTGGTTCAAGCAAAGCCGGCAGAGCCGCGATAACGCGCGCGCTGACTGGTACGTCTGGGCCGATCCGCTGCCCGATGGCTCCCCCCCAACGAACTGGCACAGCCATTTCGGCGGGCCAGCGTGGGAATATGAACCGGCGCGCGGGCAGTACTACCTGCATAACTTCCTCGCCGAGCAACCAGACCTGAACTACCACTGCCCCGACGTAGTCGAGGCGATTCTGGAGACCTGCGCATTCTGGCTGGACCGTGGGCTTGATGGGTTCCGGCTGGATACGGTCAACTACTTCTACCACGACCAGGAACTGCGTTCGAACCCGCCCGCGCAGGCGAAACCGCAGGTCATGGCGACTGACCTCTACGGGATGCAGAAGAACATCTACAACAAGACGCGGCCAGAAAACCTCGGGTTTCTGGAAAAGATGCGCAAGCTGACGGATCGCTACGATGACATCATGATGGTTGGCGAAGTGGGCGAGATGGGCCAACGCTCGATTGAGATCATGGGCGAATACACCGAAGGCTCATCCCGCCTGCACATGGCTTATTCCTTTGCGATGCTGAGCCCGGAATTTACCCCGGAACACTTCCGCAACTGCATCGAGGGCTTTCAGAAAGGCGCACCCGATGGCCACCCGAAATGGTCGTTCAGCAACCATGATGTGCCCCGCCATGTCAGCCGCTGGGCGGAGCATGCGGTGGATGAGGACGCAATGGCACGGCTGGCCTGCGCGATGCTGATGAGCTTTGAGGGCACGATCGGCATCTATCAGGGTGAGGAGTTGGGCCAGACCGAAACCGAGATGATGTTCGAAGAGCTGACGGACCTTCAGGCGATCCGCTACTGGCCGACAGTCAAAGGGCGCGACGGGTGCCGGACGCCGATGGTCTGGGAAAAGGATGCGGTGAACGCCGGCTTCTCAGACGGCACACCGTGGCTGCCCGTGAAAGACCCGCAGGCAGCGCACGCAGTTGATACGCAAGAAGGCGATGAGGGCAGCGTGCTGCAATTCTACCGCCAGATGATTGCCTTCCGCAAAGATCAGACGGCGCTGCGCGCAGGCAAAACCCGCTTCATCGGCCTGCCCGATCCGATCCTCGCCTTTGACAGGGCAACCGATGACCGGACGCTGACCTGTGTCTTCAACCTCTCGCCTGATCCCCAAGACGTGCGGTCGTCTGGTGAAGCGGAAGCGATTGGGCCCAATGCGGCGGATGTGACGGCAGAGAAGATCAGCCTGCCCGGCAACGGCTTCGCCTTCCTCGCCCATGACGGATCAGCGAAGATTTCCGCCTAAAATCGGATCGCAAAGCTTGCGCCGGGACCGTCTTCCAACGTGATCTCAGCCCCATGCGCTTGCAACATGCGCCGCACAATGGCGAGGCCCATTCCTGTGCCGCCGCCATCGCGGTTGGTGGTGAAGAACGGCTCAAAAATGCGGTCGCGGTTCCCGGGGCTGATGCCGGGGCCGTTGTCGCTAGCGAGCACGTGATCAACCGCATGGGTCAGCGCCAGTTCCGTCGCACCCTGCTGCACTGCATTGCTGGCCAGGTGCCCTAGAACGATCTGCATCACCTCTCGCGGCAGCGGAAGCATGCCATCCTCTGTGACCCAGGTATGGGGCACGTCACCCGCAACCTCTGACAAGCGACACGTTCCTTGTCCCAAAGGTTCGTCTGCTTGCGCAAAGGCGCGCTGATCGGCGAGCAAGACATCCATCCGTGAAACCGCCGCGCCGATGTTGGACAACAGCCGCGCCCGGTCAGCAGCGGGCAGATCATGCTCCAGAAGTTCTGCCGCGCCGCGAATCGCGCTGAGGGGGGACTTCAACTCATGCGTGACGTGATCAGCATAAGAGCGCAGCACCGCCTCACGCCCCCGCAACCGGGCGGTCATCGCGAGCACCTCTTCACCCAGCGCCGAAAACTCGGGCGTGCCGAAATGCGTGGGCGGCGGCGCATCACCCTCGGCCTTGGCAAAAGCGGTCAGGCGCCTCACCGGCCGCAAGACCAAACGCCAGAGAAGCCAGCCAAGAATGCCCGTCGCGATCAGGGCCATCCACCCTATCAGCCAGGTGGTTTCGGCCCAGCCCAACACCCCGCCGGCAACCCGAAAATAACCAATCGCGATCAGCGGCAGGAGAAACACGGCCGCCAACGTCCCACCCAAGACAAGGGCCAATGGTGGGCGCCATTTCGCAGTTACCCGCCGCGGCATGCACCCATCCTGATCCCCACCCCATGCACTGTCTCAATCGCATCAGCACAGCCCGCCGCACCTAGTTTGGCCCGCAGATTGCGCAGGTGGCTGTCCATCGTCCGGTCACTGACATGGACGTTCATGCCATAGATCGCATCGACGAGTTGCGGGCGGGCCAGCACATGATCAGGGCGCGCCATCAGGCGTTCCAGCAAGGCCATTTCACGTGCTGTCAATGCGACGGCGGCATCGGCGACATGGCAAAGGTGGCGGGCCGGGTCTACCGAAAGGACCCCGCGGCGCAGCACTTCGGCAGCCGCCTCAACAGGCTTCGCACGCTTCAGGATCGCCCCGACACGCGCTACAACCTCGCGCGGGGAAAACGGTTTGGCGACATAGTCATCCGCGCCAAGTTCCAGCCCCACGATCCGATCCACCTCATCCGCCCGGGCGGTGAGAAACAGGATCGGGACTGCGCTGGTCTTGCGGATCTCACGGCAGACGGCGAGGCCATCCATTTCCGGCATCCCGATATCAAGGATCATCAGGTCAGGGCGCAGGGTTTCCGCCTGTTCCAGCGCGGCCTGCCCATCGGCGGCCTCGGCCACAGTATAGCCCGCCTGCCCCAGCGCGATCCGCAGCACATCGCGGATCTGCGCATCATCATCGGCAATCAGGATCATTCTGTCGGCTCCATCGCGGCGAGACTATGGCGCAGACGGGCATTGCGATAGCCCCATTCGCGCCAGTCGGTTGGCCGATAGAGGTAGGGGCGGTAGCTGTAGCAGATCTCGGTCCCCGTGCGCAGTTCATGGGCGCGGATCGCGGGGACGGCGCCCTCGCTCAGCCCACAAAGATAGAAATGATCCTGTCGATCCGTCGCGAGGTTATGCCGTGCGATCAACCCGTCAATGTTCCACAGATTGCAAAGGTAGACAGCTAGCAGGCCCAAGGCGGCTGCCCGCTGCAGAAACCACCCGGTGCCCTTCCGCCCCCGCATCTGCATGACGATCAGCACAAGACCCAGAGCCACAACCACCATCCAGACAAAGGCTGCGACGCGCAATCGTGTCAGCCCGTAAACATCCACATAAAGGTCCAGCCGCAGGATGGATGACAGCACCAGCAAAACCGTCTGAGCGACCCAAAGATAAAGCATGACACGCAGCGCCCGCCCCTCACCCAGATGCGGTTGTGCCATCAGCGCGAATGCCCCCGCCATCAAGGCCGTCGCCAGCAAGGGATAGGCGCCACGGTGTGCATATTCTGCATAGCTCATCCCATCAGGCAGCGCGTGCCCACCCCAGAGGTACCCAAGATCCAGCACTGTCTGGAAAAGAAAGATCAGGTTGAACAGGATCAACGCCCGCGCGACGGAGCGTGCATTCACAAAGCCAGACCGCCACGGCCCCATGCGCCGAGGTCTGACCCGTGTCAGGGCCGGCAGCATCGTGGGCAGGCGCAAAAGCGGCCAAAGCATCAGGGCGAGAAAAACCCAGAAGAGGACCCGCGCCGTAGAAGGCAGCCAAGCCAGGTCCGGATTGATGAGGTTAGCGATCCAACCATCCACAACGGGGTTCGCTGCGGCAAAGAGAACGATGAAAACGCCGCCGACAACCGCTGGCAGCATCCAGTCGGCGGCCAGACCCGCGACCCCATCGCGCGTCGGGGTCTTGACCCGGATTGCAAATGCATCTTGCGCCGTCTGGATCACACCTCTCAGAGGCAAACGCCGCAAGGCGCGCAATAGGGCCGCATCATCCCAACGGACCCCTGCAAGGATCAGGCCACTCCCTGACAGCGCGAAAAGGGCCACCACCGTTGTGCCAAACTGAACCACTTCCACCATGGGCAGCAGCCCAAGCGCAAGAATAGCTGCAGCAATCAAAATCCGTTTGCGCGAAAGCTGGTGCCAGACTGTCAGACAGACGCAACCCGCAACACCGATCAGGGCAAACACCAGCCCGAGCCCCGGGCGATGCCCCCAAAGCAAGAGATCCACCAGCACCAGCCCCGGCAGCAAAACCAGTACCGCACGCACGCCGCTCGGCGGCTCTGCCGCGTCCAGCCACCACCCATCCCGCATCAGCCTGTCCGGCACCCCGCGTACAACCATCATCTGTCCCTTCTTGATGTGTTTTGGGACAGGTAACGGGGTGGACCTGCATAACTGGGCCGAAAGTTGTGCAGGATTTGTGCAGGAACGGGATCAGTCGCCGGGGACGGCACTAAGATCCGAACCCAACCTTCGCCGTCAGAGCACCAAACGCGTCAGGCATTCTCGGCTGCTTTGCGGATCGCGCGGATGTTGTCGCCATAGGGCGCGGGATCCATCACCGACCCGCCCTTGAACACTGCAGAGCCCGCGACTAGAACGTCGGCCCCCGCAGCCGCCACAACAGGTGCGGTGATGGGTGTCACGCCGCCGTCGATCTCAATATGCACATGCCGGTCACCGATCATCGCGCGCAACTGGCGCACTTTTTCGACCTGGCTATGGATGAATTTCTGCCCACCAAAGCCGGGGTTCACAGTCATCACACACACCAGATCAACCATATCGAGCAGGTATTTGACCGCGATCGCAGGTGTGGCCGGGTTCAGCGCGATCCCGGCCTTGGCGCCGGATGCACGGATCGCCTGCATCGTACGATGGATATGCGGGCCAGCCTCCACATGGGCCGTGATGATATCGGCGCCCGCTTCGGCAAAGGCTTCGATATATGGATCAACAGGATCGATCATCAGATGCACATCCATGACACCCTTGATATGGGGCCTGATGGCCGCACAGGTCGCCGGACCAAAGGTGATATTGGGGACGAAATGCCCATCCATCACATCAACATGCACCCAGTCAGCCCCTTGAGCCTCAACCGCGGCGCATTCGGCACCGAAGTTGGCAAAGTCTGCTGACAGGATGGATGGGGCGATCTTGATGGCGCGATCGAAAGACATGGTTAACCTCGCGGAACTGTTAGGGCTGGCCTAGCCCGCCAGACTTGCAATGTCACGCCGACAAACGCACACTACGGTCATATTTGCTGCGACGCAGCACAATTTAAGCTATTTTGTCGCCAATGACACTCACCTTGCACCATGCCGACATCCTGTCGGACGATACACAGGTTCACCTGACCCGGGCGACGCTTGCTTCAACGCGGCCGCGAGCACTTCACACACACGACTTTTACGAACTGTTCTGGGTCCAGAATGGTAAAGTCAGGCATCATTTGCCAGACGGAGTCAGCACGCTGACCGAAGGGGATGCGGTGTTTCTGCGCCCCGGAGATCAGCACGGTTTGCAGGCGCGTGGGGAGGTGGCGCTGGTTGTGACACTCTGCATTCATCCGGAGGTGGTGGATGCGCTTGTCACACGGCACAACACGCTGGCGGGTCATCTTTTCTGGGCAGATGGTGGACCGGTCCAGATCTTCCGCGACATCCGAAAACTTGCCGCCCTCAATCAGGCCGCAGTCGCGCTGGAAAACAGCGCGCGTGACACCTTGGCGGCAGAGGCATTTCTTTTGCCGCTATGCGCCGATGTCACCTGGCAAGGCTTCCCGCCCGACACACCAAGATGGTTGGCAGAGGCGTGCCTTGCCGCCCACGAACCGGCAGTGTTCAGAGATGGCGCCGCAGGGTTGGTCGCCCGGAGCGGAAAGGCCCATGCCCATGTCAGCCGGATGATGCGCAAGTACCTTGGCCAGACGCCGTCTGACTACGTCAACACCATTCGCGTGGCACATGCCGCCCGCGCCCTGGTGACGGACAGTGACCCAATCAGCCAGATCGCCTGCGATTGCGGGCTGCCGAACATGTCACACTTTCACAAGATCTTTCGCGCGGCACATGGCGTCACACCGCTTCAGTACCGGCAAAAATACCAGCGCCAGGTGGTGCAACCCACATGAATTGTGGCCGTGACGCGAGGTCACAAGCTGATTATTGACTGCTGGGTCAAAAATAATTTGACCAAATGGTCAATCCTTGCCAATAGCCACCCAAAGTGCCACCCTGTGCGGGCACTGGACGGAGGCCCACTTGCAATCTACGCAGTCCCTACCACTCACGAATGCACAGTTGCCGTCATTGCAGCATGTCCGCAATGACGGCATGCCTCTCGATCTTGATTGGGTGATGGCGGTGCAGGCGAACACCTCTGCCATCGAACGCCGCGCGAAAACGCTGCCCGGTCGGCGCAGTGTGAAGAAGGATTTCCAGGCGGCCTGGCTGTGCAAGGCGATCAGCCTGATGGATCTGACAACGCTCTCGGGTGATGACAGCGAAGGCCGCGTGCGACGGTTGTGTGCCAAGGCGAAACAACCCGTGGCACAACCCATTCTCGACGCACTTGGGATGGATGGGCTGACCACCGGGGCAGTCTGTGTCTATCATGACATGGTGCCGACGGCCGTGGCTGCATTGGCAGGTTCCGGCATCCCCGTCGCCGCTGTCTCAACCGGTTTTCCGGCAGGCCTTTCCCCCTTTCATCTGCGTATTGCCGAGATCAAGGAAAGTGTGGCTGCCGGCGCCGAAGAGATCGACATCGTCATCAGCCGCCGCCATGTGCTGACCGGAAACTGGCAAGCGCTTTATGATGAAATGCGCGCAATGCGGGATGCCTGCGGCGATGCGCATGTGAAGGCGATCCTTGCAACGGGTGAACTGGGCACCTTGCGCAATGTCGCGCGTGCGTCGCTGGTTTGCATGATGGCGGGGGCGGATTTCATCAAGACATCCACTGGCAAAGAGCCTGTCAATGCCACCCTCCCCGTCACACTGACGATGATCCGCGCAATCCGCGACTATGAGGAGCGGGCGGGCGTGAAAGTCGGCTACAAACCCGCTGGTGGTATCTCCAAGGCGAAAGATGCACTCGTCTACCTCGCCATGATCAAGGATGAGCTAGGCGACCGTTGGCTGCAGCCCGACCTGTTCCGATTCGGCGCCTCCAGCCTGTTGGGCGATATCGAACGGCAGTTGGAACATTACGTTACGGGTGCCTATTCGGCATCGTGGCGCCATGCGATGGGATAGGGCGATGCCACTTCCCCGCAACCTTGAAAGCAGCTACCAGACGACACCGATCATCTTGCTTGTCATCCTTGTCGCAGCCTCCGCCTTCCTGTTGCTTTCAGGCGCCGAGACGAGCTGGTTCGACCTGATACTGCCACTCTTCTTCTTTGTGGCGTTTTTCGCCAACTCAATCATCGTCGCGGTTCTGATCAGGCGACGGAGTGAGACGCAGTTGCATGGGATCACGAATAGTATCTTGCTGCTCTTCGGCGTCGTCATCAGCTATGCAGAGGCCTACCGCTACACCGGGCTCGCCGGTGCAGAAACTGTGTCTGACTACCTCTACTTCTCGGTCGTGACGTTTACGACGCTCGGCTACGGTGACTTTGTCCCCACGGGATTGAACCGACTAATTGCAGCGTCAGAGGCGTTGATCGGCTTCCTTTTCGCCCCGGTTTTTGTCGCGCAGCTCGTTGCGGCGATGGCAACGACAGACACCTCACCCCCTTCCACCAGCGAGGCCCATGAATGACCATCAAGGAAATCTTCGACACGATGGACTATGGCCCAGCACCTGAAAGCAGTGCTGAAGCGTTGAAATGGCTTGAGGATCGCGGTGGCATTGCGGGCCATTACATTGGCGGCAAATGGGGACCGATCCGCGATGACTTCCCGACGAATAACCCGGCCACGGGCGAGAAGCTCGCGGGCGTGACCAAGGGGACGGCAGAGGAAATCACATCCGCCGTCGCCGCCGCGCGCAAGGCGCAGCCAGCCTGGGCCAAATCAGGCCACAAACGCGCCCGCGTTCTCTATGCCATTGCCCGCCTGATGCAGAAACATGCGCGCCTGCTCGCCGTCATGGAAAGCCTCGACAACGGCAAGCCGATCCGCGAAAGCCGCGACATCGACGTGCCACTAGCGATCAGGCACTTCTACCACCACGCGGGCTACGCCCAACTGATGCGGACCGAATTGCCCGAACGTGAACCGCTGGGTGTCTGCGGGCAGATCATCCCGTGGAACTTCCCCCTGCTCATGCTGGCGTGGAAAATTGCGCCAGCGCTGGCAATGGGAAACACAGTCGTCCTGAAACCCGCCGAGTACACGCCGCTGACGGCGATGATCTTTGCAGAGATCTGTACTGAGGCTGGCGTGCCGCCAGGTGTCGTCAACATCGTGACCGGTGACGGGGAAACTGGCGCGGCGCTGGTCGAGGCAGACGTGGACAAAATCGCCTTCACGGGTTCCACCGAAGTCGGGCGCAAGATCAGGGTCGCGACGGCTGGCAGCGGCAAGGCGCTATCCCTCGAACTGGGTGGCAAATCCCCCTACATCGTCTTTGATGATGCCGATCTGGACAGCGCCGTCGAAGGCCTCGTCGATGCGATCTGGTTCAACCAGGGGCAGGTCTGCTGCGCAGGCTCGCGCCTGTTGGTGCAGGAAGGGATCGCGGATCGCTTCTATGCCAAGCTCAAGGCGCGCATGGACGGGCTGCGCATCGGCGATCCGCTCGACAAATGCATCGACGTGGGCGCGATCGTGGACCCGGTGCAGCTTGACCAGATCACGCGGATGGTCAGCGAGAATGCCGAAGGCGAAACCTACCAGACCAGCGCGCCAGAGGGCTGTTTCTACCCGCCGACCCTCATCACGGGCCTCTCGCCCGCGGCCAAGCTGATGCAGGAAGAAATCTTTGGCCCCGTCCTCGTCGCCACCACCTTCCGCACACCGGTTGAGGCGGTCGAGATCGCCAACAACACGCGCTATGGTCTTGCTGCCTCTGTCTGGTCAGAGAACATCAACCTCGCGCTCGACATTGCGCCGAAACTGGCCGCCGGGATCGTCTGGGTCAACGGGACCAACATGATGGACGCGGCCGCGGGCTTTGGCGGGGTGCGCGAAAGCGGGTTCGGGCGCGAAGGTGGCTGGGAAGGGCTGGCTGGGTACACGAAACCCGTTGGGTCAGCCAAGCCATTTACGAAAGTCGAAGCCTTCACCACTGAGGACGGCACCCCTGCAGACCCGCTGGACCGGACGGCAAAGCTCTACATCGGCGGCAAACAAGCCCGGCCCGACGGCGGCTATTCGCAACCTGTCTATAGCCCACGCGGCAAATTGCTGGGTCATACCTCTCTCGCCAACCGCAAGGATATCCGCAACGCGGTTGAGGCCTGTAACGCGGCCAAGGGCTGGTCCAAGACTACCGGGCACCTGCGCGCGCAGATCCTTTACTACATGGCCGAAAACCTCTCTGCCCGGGCTGACGAATTTGCCGACCGCATCGACAAGATGACCGGCAAGCGTGGCGGTGCGGATGAGGTGGAAACGAGCATCCGCAGCCTCTTTACCGCCGCTGCATGGGCCGACAAATATGACGGACAGGCGCATGGCGTGCCGATCCGTGGGGTGGCGCTCGCGATGAAAGAACCGGTCGGCAATATCGGCATCCTTTGTGATGACGCAGCGCCCTTGGCAGGCCTGATCGGCGCCATCGCCCCTGCCATCGCGATGGGGAACCGCGTGATCGCTGTTGCAAGCGAGCCGTTCCCCTTGGCCGCCACGGATTTCTATCAGGTGCTGGAAACCTCTGACGTGCCGGGAGGCGTTGTGAACATCCTGACCGGCAACCATGCCGAGCTTGCACCAACCCTCGCCAAACACCTTGATATCGATGCGGTCTGGAGCTTCTCCAGCAGCGATATCTCTGCCGTGATCGAGCGGGAAAGTGCGGGGAACCTGAAACGGACGTGGGTCAACAACGGCAAAGCCCTGACGCCATCAATCCAAGAGTATCTGGCGGCCGCCACCGAAGTGAAGAACATCTGGATCCCCTACGGCGAATAGCCACCTCTCAGGTTTCCACATACCTTGGAGGAGTCCCTGGGCGGGGCGGCGGAAGCGCCCCCCTAATCCGGCGGTGACTTGCGCTTGTCCTTCGCCCGCCAGGTATCCAACCACCGGGTGATCCGCCCCCGCCGTTCAGCAACGCCGGCTTGCACCTCATCATATTGATCACCCGCCGCATCCAACAACGGATCGACAGAGCGTTCGCGGAACTGCCGCCATGCCGCGCGCAAAAACAGAATCGCCGCGATCAGGAAGATGAAGAAGAAGATGTTGAACCACGGGATGATTGTCGGGTTCGGGCTATCGACCGGGCGGATGGAGATCGCGTTCGGAAAGGCCGACAGGTAAGGGTTCCGCCAGCCATAGTGCGTGATCACCGCCCATTGCGGGTCCGCCTCAGTCGAGATGATGTCGTCGGCTTCGGTCTTCAGGTTGGCGGTGTCGAACTTGAAGTAAAACGGCCAGGACCAGCCTGTATCCTCATTGCGATAGACCATCACCTCGGTCCCTTCGCGCTGGATAAAACCGAGGAGCCAGGTGCGCTTTTTCACCGTCTGGATGAACTGCACATCGCGGTTGATCAGATCCGCTGACTGATCATCAGGACGCGCCCAGAAGATGCGGGTCCAGTCGTTTAGATCCTGCCGCTCTTCATAGGTGTTCAGCACGCGCACAACGTCATGCTGCGGCAAGGCATAGTGCATCAGTGATCCCACGATCACGAACAAAAGCACCCGGAAACCCATTCTTACCCTGCGCATGCCACGTCCCCCTAGTTGGCGTTGATCATATAGACAATCGTGCCGATCACCACCGTCGGCACCACGTAGACAAGACCGATCAGCTTGGGCCGGATTGATTTGTCGTAAGCTTGCATACCTTCAGCGACATATGCCGACCGCGCGGCACGGTCGCCACCCGGGTTTTCGGCGTCAAATTCATTCTCCAGCCGTTCCTTGCGGACGGAGCGGGAATAAAGCGAGACCGAGAAATAGATCACCGTCAGCCCAATAAAGCCGAAGACGACAAGCCTGATAAATCCCATCATTGCCTCCCTGACCTCACAGCGCCCCAAGGACCGACCCGCGTGATCAGATCGGGCTGGCGCGGTGCTGGCGGCTCTTCCATCGAGGCCTCATGCCCGTAAAGCGCCGCGCGTGTGCCAGCTTTATCGACTTGATACTCCCGGTCCAGAAAATCAACGACATAGGCCTGCTTTTCAGGCGGCCATGTGGCGTAGATGCTGTAAAAGAGCTCTTTGTGGCAGATGAAAAGCTGGCGGATGTCCAGCGGTGTCAGCTCTGCGAGAAGCCGGTTGATCAGATCCGCATCCGGATGGGCCTTGGCCCGCAGGGTGTAGAAATAGGCCGGATGCTCTGACGTGATGCGCGGCCATGGGCCGTCCTCCGTCGCCCAGCGCAGAAGCGCGGCGAGTCCCTGCCATTCCTCGGGCAGCTTCGCCGCATAACGCCGCCCCAACGTCCGCAAATCGCGGCGCGTGGCGCCTTGCAGGTCTTCGCCCATGCGCGCCGCGACAGATGCCACGATGAAATCCATCTTCTGCTGCAGAACGGCAGCAGCATCGACACCGCGCGCCTCGACGATGGGTTCGACCAGATCGTTCAGTTCAAAGAACTTCGCGATGGCGCTGCGTTCCGTCAGATCAAAGGTGAAGGGGATCGGCATCTCAACCACATCCTTCCCCGCGACAATCGCCGCCGGGTGCGGCACGTCTCGGAAAACGTAGATACCGCCGAAATGATCGGTCCAGAAATTCTCTTGCTGGAACGTCATCTGTTTCAGCTGCACCGGGTTGCGCATGACATCGCCGGTCTTCTTGGCCATGCCGATCATCTGCCCGATCAGCAGATCGTCGTACCAGCCGTCAGGGGCCGTCTTGAAACGGTCGATCATCTCGCCCAATTCCTGGGCCGCAGCAACTGTGCCGCTTGTCGTGTCCGCCTCAATCGTGATCTTGCGGATAGCGAAAAGGTCTTTTGGTTCTTTCGCCTGATAAACGGAATTCACCAACTCTCCCGCCACCGCATCCTTTGTGGTCAGCGCGAAAAGTGCGGCCCGGTTTTCGGTGATGAACTGGCGCAGAATGCCGCGCGCGGTAGAGAATTTTGCGTTGAGCAGCGGTGCTGTTGCCTGATCCGTCGTCAGCAGAATGAACTGCCGGTTCACGCCCGCATGGTTGAGGTAGAGTGGATCATCCAGCTCATCCCCGATCTCGGGTGAGAATCCGGATATATCAATATGAAACACATGAAGAGATGTTTTACGCCCTGAAAGATGTTTGAGCGCACGATTATATCGTTCCACTAGCACCGGGCTGTCGACCCGGACGAGGTTGCCGAACATCAGACCCTTTGCGATGAGAAGGTCGAGCCCTACCATACGGCCTCCTTCCACTTTTTCGGTAGCCCGGCGAGCGACAGCACCATGACGGGCGCCCAAATGATCGCGGCGATCAAACCGAGACGGCCAAAGAAGCCGAGGTTCGCAGCCCACCCCTGAACGGAAAGTTCCGCCCAAGGCGCCCCTTGCCAGAGGTACAGTGCAAGGAAGGTCAGCGCCGCCAGTACAAAGAGTGTCAAGGTCGACAAGAGGGCATTCAGCATCAACGGCGGCACACCTTCCGGCAGCGCCAGCGCAAACAGGCGCGGCACGACAAACCCCAACGCGCCGAGGATCAACGCCGGCAGGATCAGTTCAGAGGCTGTGCCGATCTCGCTCATCCCTTTCGTTCCAGATACCGCTTCTTTGCAATCTCCTGACGGCCGAAATCACGGACCATCGCCTCAATCGCGACCTCATCGGATTTGTCGGCATAGCGGAATTCACTATCCGCATAGCGGTTGATTTCCTGGATCACCATTTCGACGGTGATCGGCTGGCGCAATTCGGAAATCATGCCTTTCTTGGTCTCATAGTCTTTAAAGAGGAACAGGTCAGGTTCCTCCATCCATTCGTCCGGTAGCTCAAAATCCATCGCGCGGACCTTCACGGCGTCCGTGATGTTCTTGATCGCGCGGCCGGTGAACCGCTCATCCGCCTCCTGGATACCCTTCAGGTAGGTGCCCAGCTTGGCAATCGTGTCCAATTCACCAATCTGGTCGTTGACCCGGTCAAACACGCGCATCAACCCTTCCTCATGCGGGCGGGCGTGGCTGGCGAAACTGGCGGCCACGGCCTTCTTGATCTCTTGCGCGCTGAAAATTTCATGGTCGCCGACGGGGATATCGTGGTTCTTGCCCATCAGCAGATAGAGGATGTCGATATAGTCCTCTCGCGTCTGCGGGCCATCGACCAGAAACCGCGCCCCGGCCCGCTGGCGCAGGGCATCATCGACGTTCTCAGGATAGTTGGAGAACATGCCGAACGTGCAGTTGCCACGCACCACTGTGTTGGCCCCGGCAAAGCTTTCCATCAGTACCGCGGTAATCTCCAGCTGACCCGCGGATGACTGCCGGTCGCCCCGCTTGCCCGCGAGCTGGTCAATGTCATCAATCGTCCCGAAGCCGATTACATGGGGGTCGAGCACGTTGTTGATGAATGCTTTCGCGTTCTGGCCTGACTTCCCCTGGTAGCTGTCGATATTATCGGTCGACAGGTTCTGATAGCGGAACGGGTAGCCCGCAATCTGGCAGTAATCATTGATCATGCCCGCCATCATCTGGATGAGAGTGGTTTTGCCCGTCCCCGGCTTGCCGTCGCCCATGAAGGTAAAGATGAAACCGCCCAGTTCCGCAAACGGGTTCAGCCGCCGGTCAAAATCATAGGCCATCAGCATCTTGGCCAACTTCATCGCCTGATACTTGGCGATATGGTTGCCCACGACCTCATGCGGTTTCTTGAAGGTCATGGTCAGGGCGCTGCCCTTGGCCTTGCGCGCCGGGGTGAAGCCCTGGATCGTGAAATCATCCGCCTCCACTCGCCATGACGCATCGTTGAAGGCCGCCAGACGCCCGGCGGTCGAGGCACGCAGGCCCACCTTCTCCATCACTTTTTCGCAATAGGCAAAAATGGTGGCGATCAAGGTCGCCTCATCCTTGGCGAACTGGCCGAGCTTCTGGTCCAGCTCCCAGATCGCGCCATGCAGGGCGAGCGGCGCGTTGTCTGTTAGCACCTCGTCCACGCTACCCACATCCACGCTTGTCTCGCCCGCCTGAGCCGACAAAAGGAAGGATGTGGCGTTGGCAAAAGTGTAGAGCGCCACCAGCGACTCCGCTGCTAGGAACTCCGAAAACTCCACGGACCGGTCCTGCGGCAAGCGCCCTTCGAGGTTCATGCGTTTCAATTCGGTCAGCACTGTCAGATCAGAAAACGCATCTGCCACGGTCAGCGCAATCGACAGCGCCCGGCGGAGCGCATGGGCCACCGCCGCCTGTGCGGGCGAGGTCAACGGATCGTCATCGTCTGTCTCGGCAATCCGGTCCAGAATCCGCACGCCGCCCGAAGCGGCAGAGGTACGGGTCAGCAACCCCGGCGTGGTAGACCGAAACCGGCGACGGGTTGCGGCGACATCTGGCGACTTCTCGGGCGTTTCCAGCGAGAGGCGGGCCTTCGCCAACCGGGGGGAGTGATCCAGCTGCATCAGCATTTCAGCCGCCGGGCCGTAGTGGCCGCGGATTTCCTCTTCACGCAACTCCATCTGATCACTTGTCTGGCTCATCCAGTCACCCTCATCTTCTGTTTCCAAATACCGCCGCCTGAGGCACCTGGTTTCTCAACTTCCACTGCCGCCCGCCGATGTAGCCGCGCGGACCAGCCCGTAAGGTGGGTCTTGACCCACCTCATTTGTAACTCAACACCCGGCCCGCATCGCTGACCACGAACTTGCGCACATCGCGAAATCCCGGCGGGTTCCATTCGGCGAGCGCCTGATAAGGCCGGGCCGGCATGATCAACGCACGCGCCATCCGGCTCGCCCCGGTTTCTGCGCCACCGCCGGAAAACGGATCAAGCGCAAAGATCTGCCGTTCCACCGATCCGAACCAGCCTGATTTCACCTCTTCCACCCGTTCCGAGATCAGCTCTTCCTCGGTCCACACGAGCGCCCAATCCTCGCCCTTTGGCGCGTTTGCGGCTTGCAGCACATCGCGCAGTGGCCCTGACTGCTGCGTAAATGCGTAGCTGTACATCGGTCCGATATGGATGCGGCGCAGGCGGGTCGGGTGCAGGTCGTCAAAATCCTCATCAAACCCTTTGGCAATAGTCAGCAGCTTCAGATGCGCCAGCGATTGCGCCATCAGATGCGCGCGCGCTTCCGGCCAGCGGCGCTCGTCCTTGGGCAGGCCGGTGCGGCCGGTATCCTCCAGCTCCATCAGGTAGATGGTCGGCAGGTTCACCTGACTATCATAGACCGCCCAATGGACCAGAAATTGCCGCCTGCGCCCCTCGTTCCCGCGCCAGAGGCACTGCGGATCGTTGCGCGCCCAGAACTGATCGCCGCGCGCAAGCTCTTCATAGTAGAGGCGCTGTGACAGTGCATATTGCAGCTTTGTCGGGATTTCCTGATCGCGCAGGATCACCCGGATCATCTCATCCTTCAGGGTCGGTCCGTCGGGCTGAGTTTCGAGATACTGCGCCGCCTGCTGAGCGTCGTTCGCCATCTCCAAGAGCTCTTGGTAAACAGGAAAGCCGCTTTCGCGCCGGTCAAAGGTCAGCTTGCCCGCATGGGCGAAGCGACCCGAGAAATGGTATTTGTGCGCCAGCGCCGTGAAGGTGAAATTCAGCCCCACCAGATAGCGGGCCAGAACCTCGATCTCTTTGCGGTCAAAGCGGCCCTGCGCCTCCATCGTCGCGGCGACCTTGGTCAGATAGCCGGTGATCGCCGCGAACTTGTCAAAGTAGCGGCGGGTGACGCGTGTGTCTTCGAGCGTCATGTGATCGGCTTGGAGGTCAGCCTGCTGCATTGCGGCCTTCCCAATAGTGCCAGTAAGCAATCATCACAAAGGCAACCGCGACAAAAATGAACGCGAAATACTTCCAAAACGCGAGCAGATATCGCCCGAAAGATACTTCAACCCATGTCCCTGCGCAGTGTCTGCATCCTTCGATTTCTGACACCCAAACCATTGGACCCTGCGGCCCCCAATACGCACCGGTTAACCCGCCGCCCGTGAGTAGTTCGATTGTGAGCGCGCCGGACAGCACAACAAACACGAAACCCATATAGATGCGTAGTGCCGGGCCAGATCGCCGGGCAGGATCAGGTAGAAGAAACTCCGGGAGCTTCACCCGTTATTCCGCCCCATACTGATTGCTATCGTGCTTCTTCACGATCTCCTGGAACCGGCGCACGAAACGCTCGTCTGCTTTCGCCTTGGCCTCCAGCACCTCGCGGGCAAAGACCATGTGGTCTTCGTGCGCTTCCAGCATGTCAGCCATCCGCGCGTTCGTGGCTGACCCAATCGCGGCCATTGCCGATTGCGCTTCCTGGTCGGTCTGCACCCCGATCTCGTTGATCCGGTGTGCCACGTCCTGCTGCTGCGCCGTCTTCAAAGACTTCGAGAGGGCATCATAAAGCACCACACGCTGCTTCGTGTCTGTCTGCAGCTTGTTGATCAGCACCATCTGTGTCGCCGCCTGGTTCTGCAGGCTGTCGATCCAGGTCTTGCCCTTTTCGATGTAGCGTTCCAGCGTCTGGGACTTGGCCAGTTGCACCTGCTCGGCCTGCACCATCTCGTTGTATTCCGCATTCAGCGCGGCAAGCTCGGTCTCCAGTTTCGTCCGCGCCGCCGCGTCCTGCTCGACCGAGATCTTGTTCTCAAGCTCAATGATCTTGGGATCCATCCCGAGGATATCGGCGCGGGTCTTTTCTAGCGTGCCGACCGTCGCCTCACGCTCTTCCAGCGTGCCGGCGAGGTTCTTTTCCACGCTGACCTTCTGATCGTTCAACACGGCCAGCTGCCCCTCGAGCAGCTTCATGATCACATCGGATTTCCCGATCAGATCCTGCAGCTTGTCATCGATGGATGCCGTGCGCATGCGTTCCTGCCTCATGCTGTCGGCCTTGGCTTTCGAGAAGATGCCGATGAAGCTTTCCATCCCGGTCTTCGACCGCATCTCGTCAAAATCTTTGGAAAAGGCGGATGTCACATCATCCAGCCCCATGATGAGTTCCGCGATATTCGCGTTCATCAGTTCGGTATGGGCATGAACGTCCTCAAGGCTCGCATTCTCGATATCAACGGCGATATCGGTGCCATCGGCCATTTTTTGTCGCGCAACCTCAATCCGGCTGGTCAGTTCTGAAATCTTGCTTTGTGCTTCGGCCACCTGGGCCTGGCTTTCCTTGATCTGCGCGTCAAAATTCGACATTCATAATCCCTTTGCTGTTCTTGTGATAACAAATACGTAAGTACTGTTGCCGCAGTTTTCAATTTCCCGGCATCAAAGACATGCCAGTTTCACCGCAATTCTTACCGTGAATAATGACAAATGAAAGACGCTAGGCGGTCTCTTCATCCAGTTGCGGCGGGCGATCCAGCGCCTCTGCCTCTGGCCCGAGCAATTCTTCGGGGTCGATGATCTTGGGCGGCAGTTCGATGCCACGGCCAAAGTTTTCCGGATCGACGCGCAACGATTCCTCTGGTGACCGGATCAACACCTGCATCGGGGCTTCGATCTCATCATAAAGGTGGATGACATCCTGATTGAACATGCGGATGCACCCGGCAGAGCCGGAGTTGCCGATGGATTCCAGATCATTGGTGCCATGAATGCGATAATGCGTGTCGCGGCTGCCGCGGAACAGATAGAGCGCGCGCGCACCAAGCGGGCTGCGCAAGCCACCGGGTAAGCCTTCACGGAAAGGCCCGTAGACCTCAGGCTCTGTCCGCAGCATGTTCTGTGTGGGCTGCCAACCTGGCCATTTGCGCTTGAACTTCATTGTCGCCGTGCCGCGGATCGACCGGCCAGCGCGGCCCACGCCCACCGGGTACCGCGTCGCGGTCCCGTCTTCCTTTACGTGGTACAGGAACTTTGCATAAGGATCGACGTCGAGCGTGTTTGGCTCCGCCTCTCCTGCATAGATCCCGCTCATGCGGCGGTTCACACCTTGCAGGTACTCTGATGGGATGCCCGGCAATGTGTAGCCTGCGTCCTCTATCGGGCCATACCCTGGCAGAAAATCTGTTTCGGCCCGGGTGACATCGGTGAACGGCACCATCGGGCTACAAGCCGCCGCCCCGCTGGCAAGGGTCATGGCCGCAAAGGCGCGTCGGCTGATGATTGATGGGTCACGCATGGGTCTTCTTCCTGATCGACGCTCCCTCTTAACAGCTTGAAGCGACAGATCAAAAGCGGGTTGGCGGGAAATCGCACAGGTTTTTGAAAGCGTGGCAGATCAGTCGATCCGAGTTGGGAGGGTCCAGCCCTGCAAGATGTCCGTTGCCGTCATCGCACGTTTCCCAGCGCGCTGTGCCCGGGTGATCGATACAGCACCTTCACCACATGCAATCGTAAAGCCGCCAAGCACCGAACCGGGCGCGCCCTCTCCTTGCGCAAGTTGAGACCCCAGCAGTTTCACCCGTTCTTCCCCCACCAGGCACCACGCCCCGGGAAAGGGCGATAGGCCGCGGATTTGTCGATCGACATCCGCGGCAGAGCGGCTCCAGTCGATGCGGGCCTCGGCCTTGTCGATCTTTCCGGCGTAAGTCACGCCCCTTTCGGGCTGTGTTTGGGGGGAAAGATCATGGAGCCGTGCGAGCGCATCGACAATCAGCCCCGCACCCATGGCCGAAAGGCGATCATGCAACTCACCTGTCGTCTCTTCCGGCTCGATGGATGTCGCGTCACGTAGCAAGACGGGGCCGGTATCAAGCCCGGCCTCCATCTGCATGATGCATATCCCTGTCTCCGCATCGCCCGCCATGATCGCGCGGTGAATGGGTGCCGCCCCCCGCCAGCGCGGCAGCAGCGACGCATGGATGTTCAGGCAGCCCTGTGTGGGCGCATCAAGGATCGGTTGTGGGAGGATCAGGCCATAGGCCACCACAACGGCAACATCTGCTTCAAGCGCGGCAAACGCCACCTGCGCTTCTTCGGGTCTCAGTGAAACTGGATGGCGCACCTTCAGCCCCAACTCAACCGCACGGGCATGCACCGGCGTCTGGCGCTCTTTCTTGCCGCGGCCTGCAGGACGGGGTGGCTGGCAATAGACGGCGGCCACATCATGCCCCGCCGCCACAAGCGCATCCAGCACCGGCACCGAAAACTCAGGCGTTCCCATGAAAATGATGCGCATCGCTCTCCCTTCTTTTGGCCCCAAATATCCCTGCCGGAGGCTCCGGCCCTGTCAACGCGCCTTACGGGATTTCTTGATGAGCATATCGCGTTTCACACGGCTGAGCCGGTCAAAGAACATCTTGCCTTGCAGATGATCAATCTGATGCTGCACCGAGGTCGCCCAGAGCCCGACGAAGTCCTGCCGGTCCCAGATGCCCTGATCATTCATGAACCGCACTGTCACGGCGCGAGGCCGTTTCAACTTGGCCCAGACCCCGGGCAAATTGGGGGAGCCTTCCTGATGCTCTCGGAATTCGACGCTGCTGTGCAGGATTGACGGGTTCGCCATCCGGATCGCCTGCCCGCGCTTTTCAGACGCATCAACAACCGCCAGCGCCAGCCCGATCCCCAATTGCGGGGCGGCGAGGCCTACGCCGGGGATCTGGTCCATCGCGGCGATCATTTCATCCCAGATCGCGCGCACCTCGTCGGTGATTTCCTCAACCGGTGCCGCAGGCGTGCGAAGCAACTGATTTGGCCACATGACGAAGGGGCGGTGAGTCATTGCAACACACCGTGGTCCGAGATCAGGACCCCATTCAGATGATCCAGTTCATGGCAGAAACACACAGCCTTCGCCCCGGTGAACCGAGCCGCATGCCCGCCACCCTCCGCGTCCTGCCAGACGGCGTCGATCCAGAGGGGACGGGACACAGTATAGGCCTTGTCGGGAATCGAGAGGCAGGCTTCGTTGCCATCTGCGCGTGCACCAGACGATGCGACAATCACCGGATTGACGAAGACCATCGGGGCCGGCGCGCCCTCCTTCCATTCAGTGTCCACGACAAAAATGCGCTGACTTAAACCGACCTGTGGACCTGCAAGACCGCGGCCCGGCGCATCATACATCGTCTCCAGCATGCCTTCGGCCAGTTGCGCCAAAGCCTGATCGAAGTCGGTCACTGGCAGGGCCACTTGCGCCAGTACCGGATCACCTTCAAACCGCAGCGGCAGCACAGCCAAAGCCCTAGCCCCGTGCCAGTTCGCGTTTCCGCTTCTGCATCTTGCGGGTGATCATTTGGCGCTTCAGTGGTTTGAGGTAATCGATGAAGAGCTTGCCGTTCAGGTGATCAATCTCATGCTGCACGCAGGTGGCCCATAGACCATCGAACCGTTCCTGCAGCACCTTGCCGTCGAGACCCAGCCACTTCACCTCAACCTCTGCCGGACGCTCCACTTCGGCATATTGCTCAGGGATCGACAGGCAGCCTTCTTCGTAGACGTTCCTTTCGTCCGAGGACCATGTGATCTCGGGGTTGATCAGCACCATCGGTTTGGGCGTTGCATCATCATCCTTCTCGCAGTCCATCACCAGAAGCCGTGTCATCTCGGCCACCTGCGGCGCGGCAAGGCCGATGCCGGGGGCGTCATACATCGTCTCTAGCATGTCATCAGCCAGACGGCGGATATTATCGGTGATCTCGGCCACGGGGGCTGTCACCTTCTTCAATCGCGGATCGGGGTGCAGAATGATCTTACGCAGTGCCATGGCCGGGATGTAGGCCGCAGGCCACTGAATTGCAACGCATTGCGGGCGGGTGGATTACCCCTTGCACTTCGCGCGCCGCGCCATAGCCTGCAGCCCGACCAGAAGGAGCGTATCCATGTCATTCGACCAGACCCCAGACCGCCGCAACACCCACTGCGTCAAGTGGGACGCGATGGAGGCGCTTTATGGGGTCAGCCCGGATGAAGGCATTTCCATGTGGGTCGCGGATATGGAGTTTCCGGCCGCCCCCTGCATCGCACAAGCCGTGCAGGACATGGTCGATCACGGGGTCTACGGCTATTTCGGGGATGACAGCAAATACACGGCCGCGATCCAGTGGTGGATGGCAGAACGGCATGGATGGCAGGTCGATCCGTCATGGATTTTCACGACACACGGCCTCGTCAACGGCACGGCCATGTGCGTGGAAACCTACACCAAGCCCGGTGACGGCATCGTCCTTTTTACCCCCGTCTATCACGCCTTCGCCCGCGTGATCACTGCCGCTGACCGGCAGGTTGTGGAATGTGAGATGATCAACCGCGATGGCCGCTACGAGATGGATTTCGACGCCTATGATGCCCAGATGACCGGGAATGAGCGGATGGTGATCCTCTGCTCGCCCCACAACCCCGGCGGCCGCGTCTGGACCAAGGCAGAGCTGCAGGCGGTCGCAGCATTCGCCAAGCGGCACGAATTGATCCTCGTCTCTGACGAAATCCACCATGATCTGACGATGCCGGGACAGACACACACGCCCATGGCTCATATCGACGGGATCGAAGACCGCCTAATCATGATGACGGCGACGACGAAGACCTTCAACATCGCGGGCAGCCACACAGGCAATGTCATCATCGCCGACCCTGATCTGCGCGCACAGTTCACAAAACGCATGGCCGGGCTTGGGCTTTCGGCCAATAGTTTCGGGCTCTTCATGACAACGGCAGCCTACTCACCCGCAGGTGCCGCTTGGGTGGATGATCTGTGCCTCTACCTCGACGCGAACCGCAAACTCTTTGACGATGGGATTAACGCGATCCCCGGCCTGTCATCCATGCCGCTGGAGGCAACCTATCTGGCGTGGGTGGATTTCGCTGGCACCGGGATGACACGAGAAGAGTTCACCGGGCGCGTTCAGGATGGGGCGAAGATCGCCGCAAACCACGGCCCGACATTCGGCAAAGGCGGCGATAGCTTCCTGCGCTTCAACCTCGGTGCCCCGCGCAGCCAAATCGAAGACGCGGTGTCGCGCATGCAGGCCGCGTTCGGCGATTTGCAGTAGGCTCAGGTGCCGCGCTCAATCAATCCCGCAGGCACAAACTCCGGCCGCACGAAGTCGGCCGCAGGACCAGTGGCAACGGGCGTCGCCCATTTGAACTCGAACACCCGCTCGTAATCCTCGGCAAGGGAAGAGACGACGAGGCAGCTGTAAAGGTGCTTGGGGCCGTCATAAATATCGACGTGACCGCGCAGTTTCTCAGATCCTTCAAGATCCAGTGCGAAGCCACCATCCCAGAAACGTCTGATCCGATAGCTGTCATCGCCATCGCGCACGGACAAGCGGTCCTTGCGCTTCAACTCGGCCTTGCGGGCCTCTTCCAGCCCATGTCTGACAGCATCAGGTAGAAACGTGTACATCGCTAACCCCCAGTTCAACGCGGCAAAGGATGGACCGAGACAGGTAAATATCAAGTAACAAAATCCGCCGCAGCGCGGCAAAACCTTTGAAATCAGGCCTTTTTGCGGGGGCGCAGCACATGTGGGCGCGCCGCATCATAGAGAGCGCTGTCCGGAAACCCGTGCGAATCGGCCAATGCAGGCCCAACAAGGATCAACGCTGTTCGCGTGATCTTGGCCGCGCGGACCTTTTCACGGACATCTGTGAGGGTCCCGCGAATGATCATCTGGTCCGGCCAGCCGACACGGTAGATCACCGCGACGGGGCAATCTGCGCCGTAGTGGGGGATCAACTGCCGCTCAATCTCGCGCAGCGCCCGGATACCGAGATGGATCGCCAGCGTTGCGCCCGAGCGGGCGAAGTTTTCCAACGTCTCACCTTCCGGCATCCCGGTTGATTTCATCGACATGCGGGTCAGGATGATGGATTGGGCGACCTCAGGGATGGTCAACTCCGTCCCCAATGCTGCCGCCGCCGCGGCATAGGCCGGTACGCCGGGAATGATCTGGTAATCGATCCCGTCCGCATTCAAGCGCCGGATTTGCTCGGCGATCGCCCCATAAAGCGACGGATCGCCCGAATGCACGCGGGCCACATCCTGGCCTTTGCCATGGGCATCCGCGATCACAGCGTGCGTTTCATCCAGTGTCATCGGGGCTGTGTCCATGACCAAAGCGCCCTCAGGCGCGCAGGCCACAACTTCGGCTGGCACCAGCGATCCGGCATAGAGGCAGACCGGGCAAGCCCCGATGATGCGCGCCGCTTTCAGCGTCAAAAGCTCCGGATCGCCCGGTCCCGCACCTATGAAGTAGACGGTCATCGCAAGCCCTTTATCATCTTGCCCAAAATACTCTCGCGCGGCGCGCACGCGGGCTGGCGGGTGGGGCGCATTGCGCGCAGCGCAACAGCGTCATCCGGCCAGATCCCCATCAATCTTGCGCGCATAGCCACGCGGCGTGTACATCCGCCGCCCCTCACCAAGTTGCGCAAGCCGCGAATGGGATGACCCCACCAAGACAACCGTCAACATATCCACCTCATCCACATCCAACGCGTCCAGACGTCGATAGCACACATGCTCCTCCGGCCGCCCAAGAGATGACGCCAGCATCACCGGCGTCTCTGCCGGACGATGTTGCAGCAGGATATCCCGCGCCTCGGCCAGCAAGGTCCGCCGCCGTTTCGAGACGGGGTTATAGAAGGCAATGACGAAATCACCCTCTGCCGCCGCATGCAGCCGCTTGATGATGTCCTCGCGCGGGGTCAGCAGATCGGAGAGCGAAATCGCGCAGAAATCGTGGCCCAGCGGCGCGCCCGCCCGCGCTGCGGCCCCCTGCAGGGCGCTGACACCCGGCGAAGAGATCACCTCGACCCGCTGCGCTGCATCCGACACGCCCATCTGATCCGGGCCCCGGTCCAGAAGCTCGAACACCAGCGCGCCCATTGCGTAGATGCCCGCATCTCCGGAACAGACGAGGGCCACGTTTTTGCCCTTGCCCGCCTGTTCCAGGGCATAGCGGCACCGATCCTCTTCACCGCCCAGCGGGAAGTCCGACCTGTCCTTGCCAGCCGCCAAGGGCCCCAGCAGATCAATATAAAGACCATATCCCACCAGTTCCTCGGCATCCGCCACGAGGCGCGAAACCTCCGGCGTCCGCCACGTTGCCTGCCCCGGCCCAATGCCCACGATCGACAACCGACCGCGCGACCGCCCGGCAGGTGCGGTGTTGGGTCCGGGTGCGCGCGCAATTGCACAAGTTGCCTCACCCGTCTTTATTTTCTCAACGGCCAGAACCGCTTCAGCCCCGGCACACGCCAGTGCGGCCCCTTCGGCAACGCCGTGGCAGCCTACTTCCGCAAAAACGACGTCGGACGGATTGGCAAGGCGGGGCGTCTCCGCTTCCAGTTCTGCTGCAGAGAATAGCCGCAGAGGCACATCCAGATGCGCGGCGACAGCGAGGATCGCCGGTTCGTCCGCCTTCAATTCAATGGTCGCAACAGCGGCAATGGAGCCTTCCGCGATGCCGGCGTCTTTCAACACCTGAGACACATGCGCCATCATCGCCTCTGGATCCGCATTGCGCGCGCAGCCAAGGCCAAGGATAAACTCCTGACGATGGAACGACAGGCCCTCACCCGACGACGCGCCCGCTTTCATTAGGAGAACCGGCGGCATTCCGGCGTGGCGGACACTTGGGAAAGTTCCGGTCTGGACATGCTCCAATGCCGCGACGGGTTCCAGCCAATCGAATGTACCACTCATTTGGTAGGGCACACCTGCCAGTAGATCAGCCATGACCGTCTTGGCATTCCCCGTCCCACCCAAGCGGTAGCCTGCAGGCGGCTCATCCAGTGCAATCCCCAGCCCCACATCGCCAGCGGTCGTCACCGCGGCCGTCGCACCCAAAGCCTGTGCGATGTCCCGCGCCAACCGGTTCGCCCCGCGGTGCCCACCCAAGAGCGGCACAACAACCGCCCCATCGTCCGAGACAGAGATCACCGGCGGTTCGGTCGTCTTATCCGCCAAAAGCGGCGCGACCCCGCGGATCAAAATGCCCGAGGCGCAAACGCCGATGATCGGCACGCCAGCCGCGAAGAGGTCGCGCGCATGATCAAGTGCATTGGCGAAAAAGGCATCCGCCTGATCCACCCGGCCTTTACGCCCATGCACCTGCGCATCCAGCGCTTTCGCCACACGATGCGCGGTCGCCTCTCCAGCCCGGTTCAATGCGATGACAACGGGTTTTACAGCCACGGATCAGCCCCTTTCGTGAGCAGGATCATTGAAAAATAGGGCGCCTTTTCGGGGGCCTCGGCCAGTGGCAGTACCACCTCTTCGGCCAAAGTGGCACGTTCGACGTAGACCGCTTGATCGGTCAGGCCCAGCCCTGCGATCACGCCCCTGATCTTCGCCATGTGCCGCCCCACCTTCATGATCACGACACTCTCCGCACCCGCGATCCGGGCTCGCAATTCTTCTTCTGGCAAGGGGCCAGGCAGCACCGTCAGCCGTTCGTTTCTTGCAGCGAGCGGCATCCCGGCACGTGCAGCGCAGGCGGTGACTGAGGTGACGCCAGGCACCACGTCGACCTTGTACCGCTCAGACAGCCGCGCGAAGAGGTACATGAAAGAGCCATAGAAAAACGGATCCCCCTCGCAAAGGCAAATGACGTCTCGCCCACTATCCAATGCCGCCGCAATCTTGGCGGCCCCATCATCATAGGCCGTCTGTGCGGGGCCACGTTCAACTGTCATCGGCACATCCATGATGATCTCTTCCGCACCCTCCGGGATCAGATCCGCTGCAATGGACCGCGCAAAACTATCTGCACCAACCAACGTCGGATAGGCAATCACCTCCGCCTCTTCGATCAGCTTTGCCGCGCGCAACGTGATCAGATCAGGCGCACCGGGGCCAAGGCCCACACCATAGAGTGTCCCTGTCATCGTTTCACAAGGCTCCACTGTGTGACCGGCATCAGTGGGCGCCAGCCGGTGAGGCGCCCGACTGGCTCGGCACGATGCACGGACAGTTTCACCAACTCCCCGCCGTATTTGGCGTGCAGCGCGATCAGTTCGGCCTCACTTTCCAACGTCACGGCATTGGCGACCAAGCGGCCCAAGGGGCGCAAAGCGGCCCAAGCGGCTGCGAAGGTTGCGGCACTCAATCCGCCACCAATGAAGATCGCGTCAGGCGCGTCGAGGCCAATCAGTGCCTCAGGCACCGTCCCGTCGATCAAGTCCAGCTTCGGCACGCCCAGCGCCAGCGCATTCGCCGCCGCCATAGCGCGCCTGTCGGCACGTGGTTCGATCCCGATCGCACGGGCATAGCGCGCCGCCCTCATCCATTCGATGGCGACCGACCCGCAGCCTGTTCCGATATCCCACAAGAGCGCGCCGCGCATTGGCATCAGTTTGGCCACTGTCGCCGCGCGCACCTCTTGCTTGGTCATAGTCCCATCTGATTGGAATAGGCTGTCAGCCAGCCCCGGCACCCGGGGCAACAGGGCCGCATCGGGCGCGGCGACGCATTCGACCGCGAGCGTGTTGAAGGCAGGAACTGTATGGTCCCAGCTTTCGGCCACGCCATCAAACCGCGCCTCATCCTTGCCACCCATCGCAGCAAGCACGGTCATGCGGGACTGCCCAAAGCCGCGGTCCGTCAGGAATTGTGCAATCTGCCCCGGGGTTTCCGCGCCCGTCGTCAACACCAGTAGCCGTGCATCGGGTTGGATGAAGGCGATCATCTGCTCCACCGGGCGGCCATGCACCGTCAGCGTCTCCACATCCGCCAGCGACCAGCCCATGCGTGCCGCGGCAAGCTGAAACGCCGAAAGCTGTGGGTGATAGATGATCTCGGACGGGTCAATCGCGCGCCCGATGCGTGCACCAACCGAGAACCAGAGCGGATCGCCCGTGGCGAGGATCACGACGCGCTTGCCCTTCAGTGCCTCAATCTGGGTGATCAGCGCGTCGAAAGGCGAAGGCCAGGCAAGGCGTTCCGCCTGAAGGTTGGGCGCAAGCTCATGGTGCCGGTCCCCGCCGATGATCACCTCGGCCGCTTCGACCACTGCACGGGTGGCGGGGGTCAGGCCGTCCATCCCGTCCTCACCGATGCCCACGATATGTAGCCAGGGATCAGCCACCGCTTGGCGCCCCCTGCCGTGGGCTTCGCGCGGACAGGCCGCAAGGCTGGACAAGCGCCTCAGGCATCTTCGGGCAGTCCTGCGGCCAGCGCATTCACGGCGGCAGAGGCCATCGCAGACCCCCCGCGCCGCCCGCGCAGGGCGACGAATTGGCAGTCACGTGGATTTGCGGCAAGCTCGGCCTTGCTTTCAGCAGCGCCAACAAACCCAACAGGGAACCCCAGGATCACCGCGGGCTTTGGCCAGCCCTGATCCAGTAGTTCCAAGAGATGAAAAAGCGCCGTGGGCGCATTTCCGATGGCAACGACGGCGCCGTCCAGATGATCTTTCCAAAGCTCTACCGCCGCAGCCGAGCGCGTATTGCCGATCTCCTTCGCGAGCGGTGATACGGAAGTATCGTTGAGCGTGACGATCACCTCATTGCCCGCTGGCAGATAGCGCCGGATGATCCCTGCACCGACCATTTCACAATCACACAGGATCGGCGCACCGGCCCGCAACGCCGCTGATCCCACCGCAGCAGCATCGGGCGAAAAGGCCAGCCGATCCGCGACCTCGACCATGCCGCAAGCGTGGATCAGGCGCGTGATCATCGGCTGCATCTCGGCAGGGAAACGGCCCAAACGCGCTTCTTCCCGCACGGTGGCAAAGCTCTGGGCGTAGATCGCCTGTGGGTCTTTTTCGTAAGGGCGCAATGGTGTGCCTTTGGCCAGTGGCCTAATCAGGATGCTTTGGTCTTGCGCGCGCTTTCCGGCCCATGCGGGTGCTTGGCATGCGGATAAGGCGCGTGATGGTGATGGTGGTGGTCATGATCGTGGTGATCGTGGTGATCGTGATCATGATGATGATGATGGTGGTGATCGGCCATTTCGAGCCGGCACACCCCGGTGCAGAAGGTGTCGCAGTGTTTGCAGTCGGCGACGTTGGACCCCGGCGCGTTTGCGCCCTGCCCTTCCACATGGTGGTGATGGCTTTCCTGGATCGCACCAACCTCGCCTTCAAACCCGAGGACGGCCGTGCGGTACTTGCAGAGGACGCAGGTTGCTGGCGGGATTGCGCCAAAGGCCGGATGCTTGCGGTCTTCGGCGCTGATGTGGTGGTGCTTGCCATCTTCCAAAGCCAGCACTTGCTCGCGATAGCCGCAGATGCCGCAGTTGGGCGGCGGCGTGTCACTGACCTGTTCCATGATCCGCTCGGCAAAGGTTTCCAGCACTTTGGGATGGTCACCGAGGTAGCCTGCCTTGATGAACTGGATGTCAGGATGCGCGGCCGCGACCTGATCGGTGAAGCCATAGATCCGGTCGATCAGGATGCCGGAAAAGAGGAAATAAGGGAAGACGATGACGCGCTTGTAGGGCAGGCGTGCGACGTGTTGCAGGCAGGGTTCCACCAGCGGGAAGGTGACACCGGAATAACCGACCTCACACCAACCAAAGCCCATGCCCTCTTGCAGCATGCGCGCGATCTTGGCGACATTGCCGTTTGCGTCAGGATCAGAGGCACCGCGCCCGATGACCACAAGGCAGGTCTCGGTTAGGGGCAACTCACCGTGATCCGCATTTGCCTGATCCACCGCCGCCTGAATCCGACCCGCCGCGGCGGCGATCATCTTGGGGTCCACCCCAAGTTCACGCCCGTAGCTGACCTGCATCCCATGCTTTGCGGCATAGGTGTTCAGGACAGTGGGAATGTCGTTCTTGGCATGCATCGCGGCAAACAGCATGCCGGGCACCGCGAGGATGCGTTCGCACCCCGCCTCACGCAGGTTGTCCAGACCATCACGGATCACTGGATTTGCAAACTCCAGATAGCCGTAGTCTGTCATCCAGTCGGCAGGGAGGTAGTCGGGCAGCTTCTCCGCCAGAACCGCAAATTCATCCACTGCAGACTGGCTGCGCGAGCCGTGCCCGCAGATCATCACTCCGGTTTTCATGCGGGTTGTTCCTCTGCCTCTGCGTCTTCTGCCTCAACCTCTTCGGCCTGCGCACGGTCCTTGCGATCTTTCAATGCACCCAGCAAGGCGGCGAGGCCCGCAAGTCCAATTGCAATTCCAGCAGCCCAATGATCGTGTCCCGCAGCGTCGGCAAAATGACCGGGGTGTGCATTGGCCGCCGTGGCCATCAACAGCAGGACAGGGAACAGTATCAGGCGCATCGCATCTTCTTCCTTGGCAAAAGACCAGAGACCCGGGCGCCCGGGGTGTGACGATGTGGTGCGCTTGTCCCCAGTGTGGGTCAACGTGGCAGCACCGCCAACCGCTCTGGCCCGTTTCGGGCGTCGTCATATCGGGTATAGGCACGCGCGCGGGGCGCTGCAAACGCATAAACGACATCGGGGGCCTCGGCACCGCCGCCGGGCCTAGCAAATGCCCCAGCTTTGCAAGAGCAGGATCATCTCCGGGCTTCGGTAGAGCGCGAAAAGCGCAGCGATGAGCGCCCCTGCCCCGCCAGCCCCCATCAGTGTAAAGAGCGATACCCTCATGCCGCCGCCCGCCGTTCTGCCAGCGTCCGCTCTGTGATCGGCCAGTTCAAGACGGCGGCGATCAGGCTGAGCGCGATGGCCACGCCCCAGGCTGCATCATAGCTGCCGGTCTGGTCATAAAGCCACCCGCCCATCCAGCCACCGGCAAAGGACCCAAGCTGATGGGCGAAAAACACGATGCCGCCCAGCATCGACATATGTTTGACACCCCAGACAGCGGCGACTGTGCCGTTGGTCAGAGGAACGGTGGAGAGCCAGAACAGCCCCATCAATGCGCCAAAGATATAGGCAGAGGCCGTGCTGAGCGGGAACAGGACGAAGGCTGCAATCAGTACGCCGCGCGCAAGATAGATCCATGACAGCAGCATTGGTTTGCGATGCCGCCCGCCCAAGAGCCCCGCGCTGTAGGCCCCCGCGATATTCACGAGCCCGATCAAGGCGAGCACCGTTGTGGCAACCCCACTGCCGAGGCCTTCATCGGCAAGGTATGCCGGCAGATGCACCGCGATAAACACCACCTGAAACCCGCAGGCAAAGAACCCCAGCGCCAACAGCCAGAAATCGCGGGTCGCAAAGGCATCGCGCAGGGCTTGCGTGAAGCTTACATCCTCATCAACGCTGGCCATGGGCGCGGGCGCATAGCGAATGCCGAAAGCCAGCGGCGCCATCAGAAGCGCCAGCATCGACAGCGCAACCAGCGCCCCCTGCCAATCGAAACCCATGATGAACCCAAGGCTGACAGGCAGCAGCGCGAACTGTCCGAAAGAGCCAACCGCCATCGTGATCCCCATCGCCAGCGAGCGTTGTTCGGGTGCCACTAACCGGCTGATCGCACCGAAAATCACAGGGAATGTTGTGCCAGAGAGGCCCAGCCCGATCAGAATGCCCGCACCAAGGGTGAAAAGCCCCTCGCCCGCGACCTGTGACATCAGCCAGAGGCCTGCCGCGTAGAGCGCTGCGCCAACCACGACAACCGGCTTGGCCCCAAACCGGTCTGCAATCATCCCGGTGAACGGCTGGCTGGCACCCCAGACGAGGTTTTGTAACGCCATAGCAAATGCAAAAGTCTCGCGCCCCCAACCCTGCGCCATGGATACAGGCTGCAGGAACAGACCAAAGGCGTGTCGAATGCCCAGCGACAACAGAAGGATCAAGGCGCCGCAGGCGAGTGCGACGCCCGCACCCTGCCACCGCGATTGTGCTTGGGTTGTCATGGATGGGTCCTTTGCGTTGGCATATCTTAGGCCCGCGCCGCTGAAACCTGTCAATGGCAAAGGGCTTGGCGAGGGCATCATTCTATTGTGCGCAAGTGCACGAAACATGCGCGGCGAGCCCTGTTTGTGTGCAACTCTCTTCGCGCTAGATCAGACGCAACTGGAAATAGGAGTGGCACGATGGGCCAGCTGGTAGACGGCGTCTGGCATGACGTCTGGTACGACACGAAGAAGACAGGCGGTGCATTCGTGCGAAAGGATGCCTCTTTCCGCAATTGGATCACTGCGGATGGGTCTGCCGGGCCATCGGGTGAAGGTGGCTACAAAGCGGAAAGTGGGCGCTACCACCTTTACGTCTCATACGCCTGCCCTTGGGCGCATCGCGCGCTGATATTCCGTCAACTGAAGGATCTGACCGATCACATCGACGTCTCTGCCGTGCATCCCGACATGCTGTCGGACGGCTGGACCTTTGAAACCGACGAAGAAGGGGCGACGGGTGACACACTCTTTGGCCTACCATTTGCGCGCGACATTTATCTGAAGGCCAAGCCGGATATGTCGGGGCGTGTGACGGTGCCGATCCTGTGGGACAAAAGGACAGACACGATCGTTTCCAACGAGTCGTCGGAAATCATCCGCATGTTCAATTCTGCCTTTGACGGGATCACCGGCAACACCGATGATTACTGGCCAGAAGAGATGCGTGACGCCATCGCGCCCATAAACGACCGCATCTATGACACGCTGAACAATGGCGTCTACAAATCCGGTTTTGCCACTTCGCAAGAGGCCTACGATAAAGCGGTCTATCCGCTTTTCGACACACTTGACTGGTTGGAGGACCGGCTGAGCGAAAACCGCTATCTGATGGGCGACAAGATGACGGAAGCCGACTGGCGGCTGTTTACCACGCTGATCCGCTTCGACGCGGTCTATCACCTGCATTTCAAATGCAACCGGAAAAGGATCGCGGACTATCCGAACCTGTCAGGCTACCTGCGCGAACTGTATCAGATCCCCGGCGTGGCCGGGACGGTCAACATGGCGCATATCGTGCGCCACTACCACTACAGCCACGAAAGCATCAATCCGCACAGGATCATCCCGATCAACCCGTTACCAGACTTTGATGCGCCGCACGGTCGGGGCTAGCCTGACCATAGTGATGTACGATCGCGGCAAGGTCATCCGGAGGGGTGGCCGAGCGGACGAAGGCCCGTGCATTGGCGCTGTGCTGGAAGATGGAGCCGTCCGAGAAGAACGTCGTGTCGGTCACAAAGACGATATTCGCATCGGGCTGCCGAAACTGGGCGAGGTCCGCAAGCGCCAGACCGCTGCCTTCGCTGAGCACCAGATCCATCACAATCACGTCAAACTTGTCAGACTTGATCAGCTCCGCAGCCGCATCTTCTGTCTGGGCCAAGGCCACGGTGACATCCAACCGTTCCAGATGTCGTTTCCACAGATCCCCGAGATCTGCATTGCTCTGGACAATCAATGCCCGCATTCCACCCCCTGGACGCACCCCGCGTCGATTTAAAGCTCTTGAAGAGCTTTAACGCTTCGGCAACACTTTGGTTCCGAAATCGCTAACGTATTCTTAAGATAATTTAAGAAAGCCTGATCTTCTTCCATGCAGAGTGAATGCTTGTCCGTCCGGCAAAAATCCGCTTGAAGTGTGACAGGTAATACAAGGCGTTCTCACCATGACAACCTGGATCACGATCTGCGACACCTGCAAGCGCGACGGGTGGGAAGAGGGCGCGATGACCCAAACAGATGGTGAAGCCCTTGCCACGTTGGTGGAAACTGCGGCGACCGGGTTATCGACGGTCAAAACCCGCCGGGTTTCCTGTCTGATGGGGTGCAAAAGCGGGTGCAACGTCACCATTCAGGCGGCAGGCAAGCTGAACTACACGCTGGGCACCTTCGCGCCGGATGCTGAGGCTGCGTCGGGGATCGTGGCCTATGCGATGGCACATGCGGACTCCGAGACCGGCCAGGTGCCCTACCGCGACTGGCCGCAGGCGATCAAAGGGCACTTCGTGACCCGTCACCCGCCATTGCCCGCCGAGGAATGAATGTACCGCGCGATCACGGCGGCGGGCTGGACGCCGCCATTGCGCGCTATGGCGGCGCGCGGTCCGACTGGCTCGACCTGTCGACCGGGATCAATCCGGTGCCTTACCCGATCCCCGATATCCCTGCAGACGCCTGGACGGCGCTGCCCGACAGGGCCGCATTTGACAGGCTGCATGACCTGGCACGCGCCTTCTGGGAGGTGCCGGAGGAGGCCGGGATTATCGCGGCTGCTGGTGCCTCGGCCATCATCGCCGCCTTGCCGCATGTCCTGCCCAAAGGCGCCGTGCACATTCCCGGCCCAACCTATAATGAGCACGCGGCGGCCTTTGCCGCAGCCGACTGGGCCTTGGGTCAAGACCCAAGCCACACACTGGTCGCTGTGCACCCGAACAATCCCGATGGGCGCCTGTGGCACGCCCCCGACCTGACGGCGACATACGTGGTGATCGATGAAAGCTTCTGCGATGTGGCGCCAGAGGCCTCGCTGATCGCAGAGGCCGCAAAGCCGGGGCGCATCATCCTCAAAAGCTTTGGCAAGTTCTGGGGGCTCGCCGGCCTGCGGCTCGGCTTTGCCATTGGCGACCCGGACATCATCGCGGACCTCAAAGAGGCGCTTGGGCCCTGGCAGGTGTCCGGCCCCGCACTCACCATCGGGGCAGAGGCGCTATCTGATCCCTATTGGGCAGACGAAACGCGGCACCACCTGAACACAGATTCTGCCCGGCTGGACAAGCTGATGCAGAAGTCAGGGGCAGAGGTTGTGGGCGGGACACCCCTCTTCCGCCTGTACCGGGTGCAAGACGCAGCCGCCGCACAAGACCACCTTGCACGGCACAAGGTCTGGTCGCGCATCTTTCCCTATGCCAACGACTGGCTGCGGCTGGGGCTGCCCGCCCCGGACCGCTGGGATCAACTGGAAGCCGCGTTTTGACGCTGATCATGGGGCTCTTGCTGGATGCGGTGATGGGAGAGCCGCGCTGGCTCTGGTCGCGTGTGCCCCACCCCGCGGTGCTGATGGGGCGGCTGATTGGCTGGTGTGACCGGCACTTCAACAAAGGCAACAAGCGGCTGATGGGGATCATGACGATGGCCGAACTGGCCATTGCCGCAGGGGTGCTGGGATGGCTGATCACCTTGCTGCCCGGGATCGTTGCGGATGTGACCGTGCTGGCCATTCTGCTCGCGCAGAAATCGCTGGTCCAGCATGTGCAGGCCGTGAGTGACGCACTGCGGCTGTCACTCGGCGATGGGCGCCGCAGTGTGGCGATGATCGTCGGGCGGGATACGCGCGATATGGACGAACCCGCCGTAGCCCGCGCTGCGATTGAGAGTGCGGCAGAGAACCTCTCTGACGGGGTCATCGCCCCTGCGTTCTGGTTTGCCGTCGCAGGGTTGCCTGGCCTGCTGATCTACAAGATCACGAACACGGCAGACAGCATGATCGGATACAAGACGGAACGGCATGCAGATTTCGGCTGGGCTGCTGCCCGCTTCGACGACCTGCTCAACCTGATCCCCGCAAGGCTGACAGCCCTGATGATCTGGGCCGTCACATCGCGCCCCGCGCCGCGCCACATCTTCCCCGAAGCGCCGCTTCACCGCTCCCCCAACGCCGGCTGGCCAGAGGCGGCAATGGCGCATGGGCTGGACATCGCGCTGTCCGGGCCGCGGAGCTATGAGGGGGAGATGCGGGATTTCCCCTGGGTGAATGGGGCGGGCAGGCGGGATTTGGGGGCGGACGACATCGACCACAGCATTACGGTGCTCTGGCGGACATGGGGCGTAGCAATTGGCAGCGCCATCTTGTTTTGGCTTATTCCTGTGTTTTGACCCGCTTTCCAATTGCTTGGCTCAGAAGAGCTAGCAATCGGGCGAGGTAATCTTGCTGCATGAGATAATCAGTATGCACTATTTGATGGATCGTGGTCCCAAGTTTGCAGTTTGGTCCCAGCAAAGAAACGTCTTATGAGTCTATTTTTTGAACAACCGCCGCAAAAGAAGCCAAGTTAGATCACCAACAGCCCAGAGACACATAATACCGACCGGTATATTTATGTTATCGAGGAAAATCGACGGCGAGGGAGACTCTATGCTGAGCGCATAGAGGATAAGGTAGAGCGAAACCAAAAGTGCAACCCACCACAATAGAGACCACCAAAAGCTTCGCTCTTTGTACTCTTCTTTCACTTTCATGCCCTTGCTCAAATAAATGACTGCCTCGTAGTGTGAGAGGCAGAAATGCCGATGGCGAAACCCTAGCCTTAAGTGACCAGCGCCTATTCATTGCAGGCCAAGATTATCACCTGCGATATACCACCGCACAACAGATTAAGTCTGGAAACGGCTTCGCTGCCATTTGCAAGCCGTGGTTTCCCCTGGCAAGCGCAAGACGGAAGCTCAAACCAATAGTGGCATTCGTCGCCGCAAGACACCCTCTACCTTGCACCCCACCCCCACCCTGCTAGGCTCCGCCCAAACCCATGTCGGAGTTCCCCCATGCGCCTCACTGCCCTCGCCTTTTCCCTCTTTGCAAGTGCCGCCACCGCGCAGACCTGCGACGGCCCCGTTGGCCCTTTCATCGAAGGCGTCAAGGCCGAGGCGCGCGCGCAGGGCATCCCGCAGCAGACCATTGACGCCTTCTTTGCCGGGGCGCAGATCGACCAAGCCGTGATCAACGCCGACCGCGCGCAAGGTGTGTTCCAGCGCGACTTCATCGATTTCTCCCGCCGCCTGATCAGCCAGAACCGGATCGACAACGGGCGGGTTTACGGGCAGCGCTATGATGCGACCTTTGACGAGATCGAGCGGCGTTTTGGCATCCCGCGCGGCGTTCTTCTGGCCTTCTGGGCGTTTGAGACGGATTACGGTCAGGTCCAAGGCAGCTTTAACACCCGCAACGCGCTCTTGACGCTGGCGCATGACTGCCGGAGGCCCGAGCTTTTCCGCCCACAACTGATTGCCGCGATTGAGCTTTTCCGCCGTGGCGGCATGAACCCCGCAACGACAACCGGCGCCTGGGCGGGTGAGATTGGTCAGCTCCAAAAGCTCCCGCGCGAGATTGTGCGTCAGGGCATGGATGGCGACGGCGACGGGGTGGTGGACCTGAAAGGCTCAGCCCCGGATGCGCTGATGACGGGCGCAAATGTCCTCTCCTCGCTCGGCTGGCGCCCGAATGAGCCCTGGCTGCAAGAGGTTTCGGTGCCCGCAAACCTCGACTGGTCGCGCACCGGTCTCAACCACAAGGCCAGCGTGCAGGACTGGGCGAATGCAGGGGTCCGGCCACGGACAGGATCGCTCGGTCCGGCGAACCTGCAGGCCTCCATCCTTCTGCCCATGGGGCGCAACGGCCCGGCCTTCCTCGCTTACCCAAATTTCGAGGTCTATTTCGACTGGAACAAGAGCTTCGTCTACGTGACCACCGCCGCCTATTTCGGTACACGTCTGATGGGTGCGCCGGTCTACAACGCCGGGAACCCCAGCCCCAGCCTGTCAGGCCAGCAGATGCAACAGTTGCAACAAAAACTGGTTGCGCGCGGGCATGACGTGGGTGGGATCGACGGTATCTTGGGGGCCATGACGCGGGCCGCCGTGCAGGCCGAGCAGGTCCGGCTCGGGCTGCCTGCGGACGCCTGGCCGACGGTAGAATTGCTCGACCGGCTTTAAAGCAGGGTGCACGAAACCGGTCGTGCTTCAACGGCTGTTTCGCCCGGTGGGAACCACCGGGCAGCGCCCGGCCGCCCCCCTGGGCGGGCGCTTTCAGCGCGACGCCCGCGGTCGGGCACCGCCCTCATTTCCTCACACGGTTGGTTTGGATTTGCGCCACCGGCTCTAGCGGTTTTCACGGATCGGAAAACGTGTGCCGTCCCCGGTGATCAGCACAAGGCGTGTGCCATCGTGGACGTAAAGATCGCACCGCGAAAAGCCGTGGGTGAAATCGCTGCAGACCACGCCATCGCCCTGCACAGTGTAGCTGCCATAGGCTGTCCCGCCGTCAGGGTAGGTGTAGCTGTAGGCGCCGCTGACCGAAAAGAACGACACACCACCGTCGAAAAATTCATGGCTGCGGCCCACGACCTCTGCGGCCATCGCTGACTCGTTCAGCACCGTGTCGCCGGGGCGGGTGGCAAAATCCTGCGCCAGGACCGGTCCTGCCAGCAGGCTCACCAAAATGGTCAGTTTCTTCATCTGCACCGCCTTTCCTTTGGTCAGGTTAGACAGTTATCACTGTAACGGGTGTCACGAAGCAGCGAGGCCCGGTTCGGTCAGGTCAGGCCACCAGCGCCTCCGCCTTCTTGAGGTCAACCGAGACCAATTGCGACACGCCCTGTTCCCCCATCGTCACGCCAAAGAGGCGGTCCATCCGGCTCATCGTGACCGCGTGGTGGGTGATGATCAGGAAGCGGGTTTCGGTGCGGCGCGTCATCTCATCCAGCAGGTCACAGAAACGGTTCACGTTGGCATCGTCGAGCGGCGCGTCGACCTCGTCAAGCACACAGATCGGGGCAGGATTGGCCAGGAACACGGCAAAAATCAGCGCCAGCGCGGTCAGCGTTTGCTCACCACCCGAGAGCAGCGACAGCGTGCTCAGCTTCTTGCCCGGTGGCTGGCACATGATTTCCAGCCCGGCTTCCAGCGGGTCATCGCTTTCCACCAGCACCAACTTGGCCTCACCCCCGCCGAAGAGATGTGTGAAGAGCAGGCCGAAGTTTTCGTTCACCTGCTCAAAGGCGGTGAGCAGCCGTTCGCGCCCTTCCTTGTTCAGGCTGGCGATGCCGGACCGCAGGGCGGCAATTGCCGCTTCCAGATCGGCCTTTTCGCCGACCAGCGCGTCATGTTCGACCTGCACTTCCTTGGCGTCTTCTTCAGCGCGCAGGTTGACCGCACCCAGTGCGTCACGCTGGCGCTTGAAGGCATTGACCTGCCCCTCGACCACCTCGGCGGCGGGCATGTCTTCGACGGCCATTTCAAGCGTTTCAAGCAGCTTTTCCGGCGTCACGTCCTGGGCTTCCATGATCCGCTCAGCCGCATAGGCGACCGTTTCCCGCGCGGCATCGCTGCGCGCCTCTGACCGCGCGCGCGCTTCGCGCGCTTCAGACGCCAGCCGTTCTGCATCCCGTTCCGCATGGCCCGCGTCGCGCAATGCGGTATCCGCCTCGGCCAACCTGTCCGCCGCAGCCTTGCGCCGTGTCTCGGCCTCGTCAATCGCATCCGCAAGTTCAGCACGTTTGGCGGCGATGACGTCAGGTGCTGCGGTCGCTTCGACCAGTTCCGCTTCTGACGCTTCTTTGCGCTCGGCCAGTTCTGCGCTGCGCTTGCTGGCCGTTTCCAACCTGTGTTTCCAGCCGCTGACTTCCTTGGTGATCTCCTGGCTGCGTTTCAGGCGGGCCTCGCCTTCGCGCCGCACCTCGTCATGGGCAGAGCGGTGGGACATCATGGTAATTCGCGCGGCCTCGACCGTCATCTTGATGTCTTCGACCTGTGCGCGGGCGCTGTCGAGGTCACCCAGATCGCTCGCCGCCTTTTCCGCTGCCGTCAGCGCGCGGCGCGCTTCCAGCGCTTCTTGCGCATGGCGCTTCACGGCCAGATCCAGGTTCTCCAGCTTGCCTTGCGCAAGGTTTCGGTCAGCTTCGGCCCGGCTTGCTGCGCGATTTGCATCCGCAACGGCACGGTCGGCATTGCGGCGGGCCTCGCGCGCGGCATGATCCGCTTCAGTCTGTTCGCGCAACAGAAGCGTCAGGGTATCATGCGCCTGCGCGGCCCCTTGGGCCGTGGCCGCTGCTTCTTCCAGATCGCGTTTCAATTCTGTCAGCCGGTTCAGCTGCTGCAACCGGAGCGCGGCCGCCGATGGCGCATCTTCGGCCCCTGCGCGGAACCCATCCCAACGCCACAAATCGCCTTCGATGGACACCAGCCGTTGCCCTGGCTTCAGATCAGCCTGCAAGCGCGGCCCATCGGCGCGATCCACCAGACCAACCTGCCCCATGCGGCGCACCAGAACCTCTGGCACAGTGACGTAGTTTGTCAGTGCCTTCACGCCCTCTGGCAAGGTCTGCGGGTTGGCGTAGCCGGGCAGTTGCGCCCAGCCCGATGCCGCATCAGCGCTGACCGCAGGCGCGCGCAGATCGTCCGACAGCGCGGCACCCAGCGCCTTTTCATAGCCACCTTGCACGCGCAAAAGGTCGAGCACTTGCCCGCCTTCTGCCGTATCCCGTTCCACCAGTTTCGCGAGCGCTGCCACTTCAGCCCGCAAGGCATTGGCCTCACCTTCGGCCTCGGACCGCTGCGCGCGCGCCTCGCTTTCGCGGGCTTGCGTCTCTGCCCGCGCAGCCTCTGCTGCCGTCAATGCTTCATCCGCGGCCTCTGCGGCGGCGACCGCCGCCTTTTCGGCCTCACCAGCCGCCGCAAAATCGCTTTCGGCCTGCTCCAGCGCCGATTGCGCGGTCGCCATCGCACCTTTGGCATCAGCCTCCGCCGCTTCTGATTTTTCCAGCGTTGTCCGACTGTCGTCCAAGAGGCGTTGGGCTGACTGGTGCCGGGCGGCAAGCCGCGCCACGTCTTCTGTCAGTTGCGCCAGATCGTCCTCGCGCTGCTGCAACACGCCCGCCGCGTCTCGCGCTTCGCGCTGTGCGGCCTCCAATCGGGCCTCATGCCCTTCACCGGCCTTGGCAATCTCGCGCGCTTCCCATTCGAGGCGTTCGATGGTTTCGCCCGCATCCCGGTTCAACCCGCCTTCACGTTCCATATCGCGGGTCAGCTGTTCGATCCGGGCGCGCAGCGTGTCGATCATATCGCGGGCGCGCTGTTCCTGATCGCTCAGCGTGTCGCGCTGGACTTGCAGACGCTGCAGAACGGCAGCCGCGATCGCCTCTTCCTCGCGCAGGGGTGGCAGCGCCTCTTCGGCTTGCGCCCGTGCCTTGGCGGCGGCGCGCGCAGCCTGCTCGGCTTGTGCCGCGGATGTCGTCCGCTCCCGCAGCTGTTCGGACGCCACCATCAGCGCCTCATCCGCCTCTTTCCACCGCCGGAACAAAAGCATGCCTTCGGCTTTGCGCAGCTTTTCCCCGATCTCGCGATAGCGCGCGGCCTGCTTGGCTTGCCGTGCGAGCTGCCCCAGCTGGTTGGCCAGTTGCTCGATCACATCATCGACACGGGTCAGGTTGCTTTCAGCACCTTTCAGCTTCAACTCGGCCTCATGCCGCCGTTGATAGAGGCCGGAAATACCCGCCGCCTCTTCGAGGATCCGGCGCCGCGCCTTCGGCTTGGCGTTGATCAGTTCTGAAATCTGGCCCTGCCGGACGAGCGCAGGCGAATGCGCCCCGGTGGAAGCATCTGCAAAGAGCATCTGCACATCGCGGGCCCGGACATCCTTTGCCCCAACCTTGTAGGCTGACCCCGCATCGCGGGTGATCCGGCGGATGATTTCAAGGTTGTCCGTGTCGTTGAAGGCGGCAGGCGCCAGACGCTCACCATTGTCGATCACCAGCGACACTTCGGCGAAGTTGCGGGCAGGCCGGGTAGCCGCACCGGCAAAAATCACATCTTCCATGCCACCGCCGCGCATCGCCTTGGGCCGGTTTTCACCCATGACCCAACGCAGCGCCTCCAAGAGATTGGACTTGCCGCAACCGTTCGGCCCCACAACCCCGGTCAGCCCATCCGCGATGATCAGATCGGTGGGGTCAACGAAGCTCTTGAAGCCGTTCAGTCGCAGTTTGCTAAAGCGCAATGGATTTGCCCGTTGTGATTCTTGCCGCGTGATTCTTGATTGGCAAAAAGCATCACTGGCGGATCACCCCCGAGTCAACGCCCCAAACCCCGCATGTGCCGGTTTCAGCCAGCTTATCCACAAGATATTGCGATTTCCGGTACTGATCTGTCGCTTCCGGCGCGCCGAACACCCCTTGCAACTGTTTCAATCTGGCGCAACAACATTGCGGTCATTGCCAGGGAGAGCACGATGCCAGCCAAAATCCCCGCCACCGTCGTCACCGGATTTCTGGGCGCCGGGAAAACCACGCTGATCCGCCATATGCTGCAGAACGCAGAGGGCAAAAAGATCGCACTGATCATCAACGAATTTGGCGATCTGGGTGTGGACGGTGACATCCTGAAAGGCTGCGGGGATGAGGTCTGCACCGAAGATGATATCGTGGAGCTTTCGAACGGTTGCATCTGCTGCACCGTCGCCGATGATTTCATTCCGACGATGGAGGCACTGCTGGCGCGCGAGGACAAGCCCGATCACATCGTGATCGAAACCTCGGGCCTTGCCCTGCCACAGCCCTTAGTGCGCGCGTTCAACTGGCCAGGCATTTCGACCAAGGTCACCGTTGATGGGGTGGTGACGGTCGTGGATGGCCGCGCAGTGCATGATGGACAATTCGCGCACAACGTCGCCGCAGTTGACGCCCAGCGCGCGCAGGATGAAAACCTCGACCACGAAACACCGCTGTCAGAGCTGTTTGAAGACCAAATCGCCTGCGCCGATATGATCGTGGTCAACAAGACGGACCTTCTGGCGGCGACTGAGGCGGAAGAACTGTCCTCCAAACTCAAATCCGACAGCCGCGACGGCGTGCAAGTCGTGAAGGCCGCGATGGGTGCGCTGCCTGTCGATGTTTTGCTTGGCCAAGGCATCGGGGCCGAAGGTGATCTGGAAGCACGGCACGAGGTGCACCATCATCACCACCATCATGATGATGACGAGGATGATCATCATCACGACCATGAACATGAACACGGGCATGATGAATTCGAAAGCTTCATCGTGACCCGCGGTGAAGTGGCCGACGCCAACGCTTTTGCCGCGCAAGTCGCAGACGCAATCCGCGCCAATGGCATCCTGCGTCTGAAAGGTTTTGTCGCCGTCGCGGGCAAGCCCATGCGTCTGACTTTGCAGGCGGTCGGCCCGCGTGTTGATACCTATTTTGACCAACCTTTTGGTGATACCCCACGTGAAACCCGGCTGGTGGTGATCGGTGAGGCTGGGCTGGATCACGCCGCCATCACATCCGCCCTGCAGGCATGATCATCGTCGAGCGGGGTGACCCGCGGGAGGCACAGGCAACGGCACTGCTCAAGCAAAGCCACGCCCTGATGAAGAGCCTGTTTCCACCCGAGGATAACTTCTACCTCGACGTGGGTGACCTCGTCGCGCCACACATCCATTTCTTCATCGCGCGGGAGGGCGAGATGGTGCTGGGCACAGGGGCCTTGGCCGTCAAGGACGGTTATGGTGAGGTGAAATCCATGTTCGTGGCCGAGGACGCGCGTGGCAAAGGCACAGCGCAGGCGATCCTGCGCCAGATCGAGGATGAGGCACGGGCGCAAGGCCTCCCGACCCTGAAGCTCGAAACCGGGAATGTGCTGCACGCCGCGCATCGTCTTTATCGCGCATTCGGTTTTGTCGATTGCGGGGTCTTTGGGGGCTATCAAGACGCGAACAGCTCCGTCTTCATGGAAAAGCGGCTCTGATGCATCTGCTGGCTGCGACACCGGGGGCCATCTCGGACGGGACCGAACCGGTCGACCTGGGTCAAACGCCCGCCGATGTAGTGATCATATCGGCTGCGGATACGGAACTTGCCGCTCTGTCGGACGCGCGGGCAGAAATGGCAGACGCACCCGGCCTGCGGCTCGCCAACATGATGCACCTGACCCATCCGATGTCGGTGGACCTGCACTTGGATGATTGCGCCATGAAATCGCGACTGGTCATCGCGCGGATCCTCGGCGGGGCGGGCTATTGGAAGTACGGGCTGACCCAATATGCGGCCCGCTTGCGCGAGGCAGGCGTCCCATTCGCTGCCCTGCCCGGTGACGACAAACCCGATCCGGAGTTGCGCGCACTCTCGACGGTGGATGAAACGGACTACGACACGCTCTGGTCCTACCTGGTCGAAGGTGGGCCCGAAAACGCGACGAACCTTCTCGCCTACGCCAAGGCGATGCTCGACGGTGGCGAAAGGCCCACGGCCCCAGCACCCCTGCTGCGCGCAGGTGTCTATTGGCCCGGGGCCGGTGTCGCCGATCTTGCGGCAGCGCAAGCAGGCTGGACAGACGGCGTGCCGATCATTCCCATCATCTTCTACCGCGCGCTTGTGCAGGGCGGCGGGCTGAACCCGATCAACCGCATGGTGCGCAGCCTGTCACGCGCCGGGCTGAACCCCTTGCCGATCTTCGTGGCCAGCCTCAAGGACCCGGTCAGCACAGCCACCCTCGCGCAACTCTTCGATCAGGCCCCACCTGATGTCATCCTCAACTGCACCGCCTTTGCCGTGGGCAGCCCGCATGACGGGGACGACAGCCCGGCAAACCCGCTGCTGGTCAATGACGCGCCGATTTTCCAAGTGATCCTCTCCGGCGGTGCAGAGGCCGCATGGGCCGAAGGACTGCACGGCCTTTCCGCCCGCGACATCGCCATGAACGTCGCCCTGCCAGAGGTCGACGGGCGGGTCCTCTCCCGTGCTGTCAGCTTCAAGGGCGAGGCGTTTTTTGATGAAGCCACCCAATGCCCCATCGCCACCTATCAGGCGCGCGGTGACCGGATTGATTTCGTCACGCAACTGGCCAAAGGCTGGGCCAGGCTCCGCCACACACCGACGGATCAGAAAAAGACCGCGATCATTCTCGCCAACTATCCCAACAAGGACGGGCGGCTCGCCAATGGGGTGGGTTTGGACACGCCAGCGGGTACCGTCCACGCGCTCAAACTGCTCAAGGATGCCGGGCACAACGTCACCCCACCCGACGATAGCACCACACTGATGGATCAGATCATTGCCGGCCCCACAAACTGGCTGACCGACCGGGCGGAGAAAGAGTGCGGCGAGTTCCTCCCCCTTGACATCTACAAATTTCACTTCGACGCCCTGCCCTGGGACATCAAGGAGCAGATCAAATCACGCTGGGGCCGGCCCGAGGACGACCCCTTCTTTTGTTCAAAAATACCGCCCGCGGAGCGTCCGACAGATGACGCCCGCGCAGGTTTCGCCCTCTCCATTCACAGCTTCGGCAACGCGGTTGTCGGCCTGCAACCCGCGCGGGGCTACAACATCGACCCGACGGATACTTACCATTCGCCGGACCTGGTACCGCCACACAACTACCTCGCCTTCTACTTCTGGCTGCGGCACCATTGGGGGGCGGATGCGATTGTGCATATGGGAAAGCACGGCAATCTCGAATGGCTGCCGGGCAAGGCCGTGGCACTCTCGGAAACCTGCTGGCCCGAGGCCGTCTTTGGCCCGACACCACACATCTACCCGTTCATCGTCAATGACCCCGGTGAAGGGACCCAAGCCAAGCGGCGCACATCGGCGGTGATCATCGACCACCTGACGCCACCGCTGACGCGCGCTGAAAGCTACGGGCCGCTGCGTGATCTGGAGGCCTTGGTTGATGAATACTACGAGGCCGCAGGCGTCGATCCGCGCCGGATTGACCACTTGCGGCGCGAGATCCTGTCGCTCTCGGATGTGACAGGGCTGTCAAAGGACGCGGGCTTCACCGGCGATCAGGATGGCGATTTAGGAAAGCTCGACGCCTACCTTTGCGACCTCAAAGAGGCGCAGATCAGGGATGGGCTGCACATCTTCGGTCAGTCCCCCATGGGCGTGCAGGAACGCGATCTCGCCATCGCACTGGCGCGTGTGCCACGCGGGGATGGCAAGGGGCAAAACGCCTCTTTGCTGCGCGCATCGGCGGCGGACCTCGGGTTGGAACTGGACCCACTTGATTGCGACCTTGCAGCACCCACACAGGCAAAGCCCGACGCGCTCGCCGGCCCCGGCACGTGGCGCACGTTGGGCGATACCGTGGAACGGCTCGAACATCTCTGCCAGCGGATGGTGGACGGCGAAGAGGCCCCACCGGGGCCGAAGAGCGCATGCGTGCTCGAAGAAATCAACACCCGCATCCTGCCGACCGTTCGGGCCTGCGGGACGGATGAAGGCGCAGCACTTCTCACCGCCCTTGCGGGCAGCTTCGTCGCACCGGGCCCCTCCGGCGCACCCACACGCGGGCGGCTGGACGTGCTGCCGACGGGGCGCAACTTCTACTCCGTCGACAGCCGCGCCGTGCCGACCCCAACCGCATGGGCCTTGGGCTGGAAGTCGGCCAATCTGCTGATTGAACAACACCTGCAAAACGAAGGCGATTGGCCACGCAGCATGCTGCTGACCGCCTGGGGGACCGCCAACATGCGGACGGGAGGTGATGACATCGCGCAGGCACTCGCGCTCATGGGCGTGAAGCCGACATGGGATAGCGCCAACCGCCGCGTCACCGGGTTCGAGGTTCTGCCGCAATCGGTGCTGGGCCGCCCCCGCGTGGATGTGACCTTGCGCATTTCCGGCTTCTTCCGCGACGCCTTCCCGCAACTGATCGCATTGGTGGACTCAGCCGCCCGGGCGGTGCAGGCGCTGGAGGAGCCAGCGGAGCTCAACCCCGCAGCGGCGCGCGCCAAAGCAGGCGAAGACAGCGCGCGGGTTTTCGGGTCAAAACCGGGCGCTTACGGCGCTGGCCTTCAGGCGCTGATCGACGAACGCATCTGGGCCGAGAAATCCGACTTTGCAGAGGCCTATCTGGAATGGGGCAGCTACGCCTATGGGGCGGGGGCCGAAGGGCGGCGGGACAGACCCGCATTCGAGGCGCGGCTGAAGCAGGCTGAGGCCATCGTTCAGAACCAGGACAACCGCGAGCACGATATCCTCGACAGTGACGACTACTACCAATTCGAAGGCGGTGCCGCGGCGGCGATCAGCACGCTACAAGGTCAGGACCGTCCGATCTATCACAACGATCACTCCCGCCCCGAACGGCCCGTGATCCGCACGTTGGAGGATGAGATCGGGCGCGTTGTCCGATCGCGCGTGGTGAACCCCAAGTGGATCGACGGGGTCAAACGCCACGGCTACAAAGGCGCGTTCGAGATTGCAGCGACGGTGGACTACCTTTTCGCCTTCGCCGCGACCACCGGGGCCGTCCGCAACCACCATTTCGACCTGGTGGAAGAGGCGTTTATCGCCGATGACGATACGCGGGATTTCATCGCCGAGGCCAACGCCCCTGCCCTGCGCGAAATCGCCGAGCGCCTGCAAGAGGCCATTGACCGGAACCTGTGGCAGCCGAAATCAAACTCGGCCCGCGCCCGCATCGCGGGGCTGCTGGACTAAGACGTCAGTTCTTCAGCATTGCGTTCTAGAAACGCCCGGGTGTCGTCCGTTTCCAGCTCAACCCAGATCGGCAGGTGATCGGAGAGTTGCCGCCAGCGGTAGTGGCGCATGAAGTATTCTTCTGCGGCGTCCAGATCATCGCGCATCTTTTGCTGAAGGGCCGCAGTATCGCGCTTGTCGATCACCTCCTGATGATAATGCTGCCAATGGTCCGGCCCCATCACCGCATCATAAATCGGCACTACGCCACCCTGCTCCACCGTTGAACCGTCCGCCTGCACTTGCTTGGCGATCCGGAAATATTCACCAACCGAGAAGAACATTCGGTCATAGGCCTCTGCCCTGCGCCCGGTGGCAAGGTTCGTCTGTTTGTTCAGCAACCCATCACTTTCCCAATACCCCGCCTGATGCAGCATCTCGATATTCTCGCCATCCCGTGCCGCGTAGAAATTCATGTCCCCCATCAGGATGGTATTCTCTGCCCAGCGCTGATCTGCGTTGTCGTCCAGCGCTTGCAACAGCAGCGCGATTTCCTTGCGCCGGATCTCTGCCTCATCGCTGTCCTTGCCGGGCTGCAGATGCAGATTGACAAGCGAAAAGCGTTTCCACCGGGTCGTAAAGCCTGTGATGTAGGGCGGGCGTTGGGCGGCGAAACGGGTCAGCGTTTGCAGCTCTGCGTCGCCGCCGTGGGCGATGGCATCGCTCATCTCATCCGACCAGACGCTCAACTCACCCGTCAGGCCGGTCGGGCGCACGCGGTCGGTGTTGTAGAGATAGGCCGAGCTTTCATCGTTGCTGCCCGGGCCGCGGGCAGGATCGTTGTAGATATAGCGCCAGTTCGGGCCGAGGATGCGCATGATCTTATCGAGGTCCGAGAGGTTCGCCGTCAGCTCCTGCACCGCGATCAGATCAAAGGCGGCGAGGATTTCGGCGATGTAGTAGAGCGCTTCCGGCAACCGGCCTGCATCGCCGAGATTGGCGATGTTCCAGCTTGCGATCAGCAGGTTCTGTTCCGTCCGGCGGGGGCGCACCTCTTCCGCGAGCAGCCCCCGCAACCGGATCAGCCCGGCAATACAGCGCAGCTTTTCGCGCTCGGTCATCTCTGGAAAGACTTGTTCGAAGTCCCGCTCTTCAAAATCTGAGGCGGGGCGGAGATCGTTATAAAATGGCATTTTCTACTCTGACAAAAAGGAATACCCTCAATCGGTAACACGAAACCTGCCAGCCGGAGAAGTCATGTCAGAAGATGCGGATCGCCACGCCACCAAGATGGCCAAGAAGAAGGCCGCGCGTGACAAGATCATGGCGACCAAGACGGAAAAAAAGGGGCTGGTCATCGTCCATACCGGCAAGGGCAAGGGCAAATCCTCTGCCGCCTTTGGCATGATCTTTCGCTGCATCGCGCATAACATGAAATGCGCCGTGGTCCAGTTCATCAAAGGCGGCATGTCCACCGGTGAGCGTGATCTGATCCTTGGCAAATTCAGCGACACCTGCGCCTTTCACACCATGGGCGAAGGCTTCACCTGGGAAACGCAGGACAAGTCCCGCGATACCGAAATGGCGCAAGCGGCCTGGGCGAAAGCGAAGGAACTCATCCTTGATGAAAGCCACCACATGGTGCTCTTGGACGAGATCAACATCGCCATGCGCTATGACTATGTCAGCGTGGCCGAGGTGGTCGCCTTCCTGCGCGACCACAAGCCGGAGATGACCCATGTGGTGCTGACAGGCCGCAACGCGCATGAAGACCTGATCGAAATCGCCGACCTCGTGACAGAGATGGAGCTGGTCAAACATCCGTTCCGGTCCGGGATCAAGGCGCAGATCGGGGTGGAGTTCTAGCGCGCCTGCGCTGATCAGCATGGTCGAGGTCCTGAAACTCAAGAAGCGTTACCAAAGCGCAAGCGGGACGCAGCGGAAGGTCTATCTGCACCCCAACGATCCGACACGGCTGATCAAGGTCCTGCGCCCGATGCCAAAAACCGAGGGCCGCGCAAAACTGGCCACGCGGATGGAGCGTTACTTTCCCTATTTCCGCCGCCGCTGGACCCGCAAGGAGTACACAGAGTATTTGCGTCTGATGCTCAGCTATTCTGGTGATCCGATCGCCCCCCCCATCGCCCATATGTACGGGTTTGTGATGACGTCGAAGGGGCTGGGTTGCCTAAGTGATGCGGTGCTGGAAGACGGTGCATTAGGCCAGACCCTCTTGGACAAGATGAGGCGCGGCACGCTTTCCACCGATGATCTCGCTCTCTTCAACGATACGATTGCCCGGCTCTATCACTACGACATCCGCGCAGGTGACATGACCGCCCGCAACTTCGTCTTTGGACAGCGCAACGTGTCCGGCCAGCTTGGCCCGCGCGAATGCGTTCTTGTGGACGGGTTTGGCGACATCCACGCCATCCCGATCCGGTCATGGGGACGGGTCTTCAACCGATTTGGGCTGGACGATAGCTGCAAGCGTCTGGCACAGCGGACAGGGCTGCGCTGGCACCCGGCCACCCGTCAATTCAGCATGAAGGAGTAAGGGCAGATGCCAAAACACCGCGTTTTGACCGAGTTTGGCATGGGCACCAGCCTGCGCCGCCAGGACTACACCCAAGCTGCACGGCGTGGATTGCAGGATGCCCTTTGGCACAATTCGATCAACATGGCGGAACTCTTTGGCTTTCCCAAAGAGGCGATGCTGATCGACGTGGAAATCGGCGTGCAGGAGCCTGAAAAGGTGGATGCCGACAGCCTGATGGACATCTTCCCCTACGGCCAGCCTACAATCACTGTAAAGCATGGCGGCCTCGACATCCCCCGCCAGGACGGCAAACCAACCGTCATCGCCAATGTCGCCATCAACGTATCGTTTGAGATGGAGCGGGTCTGATGGAACAGCGCGTGATCATCGAGATGGGCATGGGCAACGATCTGCACGGGATGGACTATCAGAAGGCCGCGGCGCGCGCGATCGAGGATGCAATCCGCCATTCGACCCTGCCGATCTTTGACAGCATCGCCCTGCCCCATACCGAAATGCGGGTGCAGGTCACCGTGGCGGTACAGGAGCCGGATAAGATCGACACCGCGGCACTGACCGCCGGACTGCCGCGGGGCCGTGCAACGGTGACGTCCGTGAAAGGCGGGCTCAACGTGCCGAACCCGGAAACGGGTGAGACGGCGGTCGTCGCCACGGCAGCGGTGGAGGCATTCCTGCCCAGCCAGGCTGGGAAATGGGTGCAGGCCTAGCCCGCGCTCGCCGCTGCCCGCACCGATGAAAGGGTCGCCCTCGTCGCCAGCGCCTCTTCATCCACCTTGCAGCCGATCACGGCAAAAGTGCCGGAGGCTTGTGCGCGGGCAAACGCGGCTGGGAAATCCTCTGACCGCGTCACGAGTTCCCCATGACCACCATAGGCGCGGGCAAGTGCGGCAAAGTTCGGGTTCTGCAACGCAGTACCCGACACGCGGCCCGGATAATGTTTTTCCTGATGCATCCGGATCGTCCCATAGCGCCCGTTATCCATGACGATGATGATCGGTGTCGCGCCATGCTGGGCCGCCGTCGAAAGTTCGTTGCAGGTCATCTGGAAACACCCATCCCCTGCAAGACAAACCACCTGCCGATCAGGGTGCGCAAGCGAGGCTGAAATCGCCGCGGGTACGCCATACCCCATGGACCCGGAGGTCGGCGCAAGACAGGTGCCATAGCGTTTGTAGACGAAATGGCGATGCAGCCAGGCGGCATAGTTCCCGGCACCGTTGGTCACAATCGTGTCCTCTGGCAGATTGTCCGAGAGCCAGGTGATCACCGCTTCCTGTTTCAGGTCACCGGGGCTTTCCTGCGGTTTGATCCATGCCTCGTAGTCCGCGCGGGCAGCAGCCGTCCAACTGGCCCATTCGCCCGCGTGCTCAGCCTGCGCCAGTGCGCGCAGGGCTGTGGGCGCTGTCGCCACAATACCGACATCAGGGGTATAGACTCGGCCCAATTCGTCAGGATCAGAATGAATGTGTACGATCTTCTTGCCGGGCGTACCCAGGTCGACGTTAGTATAGCCCTGCGTCTCGATATCCCCAAACCGCGTGCCCAGCAGGATCAGTGCGTCCGCATCGCGCAACCGTTGCGCCAGCTTGGGGTTGATCCCGACATTCAGGTCGCCGGCGTAGCAGCCGTGGTGGTTGTCAATCCGGTCTTGCCTGCGGAACCCTGTCACGACCGGAATCTGCTGGGTTTCGGCAAAGGCCTGCAAATCCGCCTGCGCCTGCCGGGACCAATGCGGACCACCAACGACGACCAAAGGGCGATCTGCCTCGGCCAGCACATGCATCACTGCCTGTATCTGATCGGGGGACAAGCTGGCGGGCACCGGTTCGGGCAGGTGGATGTCCGCGACATCGGCCACCGCACTCAGCATGTTTTCCGGCAGTGCGAGCACAACAGGCCCCGGACGCCCGGACATCGCCAGACGAAAGGCGCGCGCAATGTATTCCGGCAGCCGCTCCGTCTGATCCACCTGCGCCACCCATTTGGCAAGACCGCCGAACATCGCGCGATAGTCCACCTCCTGAAACGCCTCGCGGTCAGTCTGGCGATTGTCGATCTGGCCCACGAACATCACCAGAGGCGTGCTGTCCTGCTGGGCGATATGGATACCGGCGCTGGCGTTCGTTGCACCGGGCCCGCGAGTGACAAAACAAACACCGGGGCAGCCCGTCATTTTGCCATAGGCTTCGGCCATCATGGCGGCCCCGCCTTCTTGGCGGCAGACGATGTTGGGGATGCCGCTGTCATAGAGCCCATCAAGCGCGGCAAGAAAGCTTTCACCGGGGACGGAAAACACACGCTCCACCCCCAGTTTGACCAGTTGATCACTCAGGATCTTGCCGCCGTGCCGGACCATCGTCACCTCCCTCTTTGCGCCGGACAATGCGGCAGCCGTGGGGCCAGCGCAAGGCGGGCGGTTGCGGTGGCGCCATGCTGCACTACCTCTCCCCCGAATGACGAAAGGATGACGAACAATGACCACGCTTCTGGGCATCTCAGGATCACTGCGCGCGGACTCGACGAACACCAAGCTGATCCGGGCAGCAGCCAAGATCTTTGCCCCTGATACCTTTGTGGAAGGGGACGTGCGCCTGCCGCTTTACGATGGAGATGCGGAGGCCGCGGAAGGGATCCCGCCTGCAGTCCAAAAACTGGCCGATCAGATCGCGGCCGCCGATGCCGTCATCATCTCCACCCCCGAATACAACAAGGCTCCCCCCGGTGTGTTGAAGAACGCGCTCGACTGGATCAGCCGGACGAAAGGCGGGCCGTGGAAGAACAAACCCGTCGCCATCATGTCCGCCACCGCGGGCCGCGCAGGGGGTGAGCGGACGCAATTTGCGCTGCGCCTGATGATGATGCCGTTCCGGCCCAATATCCTGCAGGGGCCAGAGGTGCTGGTCGCGGCCTCGGGCGAGGCTTTCAACGATGACGGCACGCTTAGGGCCGAAAGCTACACCAAGATGCTGACCGAACTGATGGACGAGTTGAAAGCCCGGATTTAAGCAGTCACACTGCGTGCACAGCCTGTACACCGGGCGTGCACACAGGATCAGACGGAGAACACGACCATGGCAAGAGGCGCAGGCGGCAGCGACGGAGGCACCGGCAGTTTCCTGATCGGGCTGATCATGATTGTCGGGGGCGGATATCTTTTGCTGAATTCGATCGTTGTGCGGCCCAACTTCGGCTTCGGTGCGCGCGTGTTCGGCGTGGGCGGCGTGGCCATCACATCCGGCATGATCATGATCCCCTTCATGTTCGGGGTTGGGATGATCTTCTACAACTCCAAGAACTGGCTCGGCTGGGGGATCGCGGGGGCGTCACTGGTTGCGCTGATCTTCGGCGTGATCGCGAACATGACGCTGCAACTGGCACGGATGAGCGCCTTTGACCTGATCGTGATTATTGTGCTGTTGGTCGGGGGGATCGGGTTGTTTTTGCGGAGTTTGCGGGCTGGGTGAGTCGTGAACACCAGAGGGCGCCAACTCCAGCACAGGCCTGTCAAACGGAATAGACTGGCGTCTATCGGACAAGTTCATGACCAATAGACGCTTCGAATTGCATTCGCTCTTACGCGCCACGCAGACAATGAAAGAATGGTGAGCCGTGAAGGGTTCGAACCTTCGACCTACTGATTAAAAGTCAGTTGCTCTACCAACTGAGCTAACGGCCCACTGGCGCGCTACTTAGAAAGGCGGCGGGGTGCGGTCAACCCCCAAAAGCGGCGCTGCGCTGGATAAGAACAGCGCCATCGCCTATATCGCCGCCATGATGCACAGCGACTCGCCATATCTGCCGTTCATGAAGATGCACGGGCTCGGAAACGACTTTGTCGTTGTGGATGATCGGGGAATCGCCGGGCGCGTGACCCCGGACATCGCCATGGCCATTGCCGACCGGCACCGCGGCGTGGGGTTTGACCAGCTTGCTGTCCTGACGGACACCGCCGCGGCAGACGTGCATCTGACGTTTTACAACAGCGACGGCTCGCAATCGGCGGCCTGCGGGAACGCGACCCGCTGCATCGCGCGCTACCTGATGGATGAAACCGGGAAAGACGCGCTGACCCTCACCACGGACCGCGGCACGCTTTCCGCGGTTGATGCAGGCGACGGTCTGACATCCGTCAACATGGGCGAACCGCAGCTGGCCTGGGACGAGGTTCCGCTGGCGCGCGAGATGGACACGCTGCATCTGCCGATTGACGGTGACCCGGTTGCGACGGGCATGGGCAACCCGCATTGCACGTTTTTCGTGGAGGATGCGGAGGCCGTAGACCTTTCCGCGCGCGGGGCCGTGATGGAGCATCACCCGCTCTACCCGCAACGCACCAACGTGCAGTTTGCGAGCCTCATTGCCCCCGATCACCTACGCATGCGGGTCTGGGAACGGGGTGTCGGGGTGACGCTGGCCTCTGGGTCTTCATCCTGCGCGGTGGCTGTGGCGGCCGCCCGCCGAGGTCTTACGGGCCGGGATGTCACGATCACGCTCGATGGCGGTGATCTGCAGGTCAGTTGGCGCGACGATGGTGTCTGGATGACCGGCCCGACCGCCCATGTTTTTGACGGACAATGGCGGCTGTCATGACAAAGGCGCCGGTCTTTTCCAACCATGGCTGCCGCTTGAACGCCTATGAAACCGCGGCGATGCGTGAATTGGCGGAAGGCGCTGGCGTGGACAACGCGGTGATCGTGAACACCTGTGCCGTCACGGCAGAGGCGGTGCGCAAGGCCCGCCAGGACATCCGCAAGCTGCGCCGCGACAATCCGCATGCAAAACTGATCGTGACGGGGTGCGCGGCCCAGACGGAGCCGGAGACTTTTGCGGGCATGGCAGAGGTCGATGTCGTCCTCGGTAACACCGAGAAGATGGATCCGGCGACCTGGGCGGGCATGGCGCCTGATCTGATCGGGCAGACAGAACCTGTGCAAGTCGACGACATCATGTCGGTGACCGAAACGGCGGGGCACCTTATTGACGGGTTCGGCACCCGCAGCCGCGCCTACGTGCAGGTCCAGAACGGCTGCGACCACCGCTGTACCTTCTGCATCATTCCTTACGGGCGGGGCAATTCCCGGTCTGTCCCCGCTGGCGTTGTGGTGGACCAGATCAACCGGCTCGTGGACAAGGGTTTCAACGAGGTCGTGCTGACTGGCGTGGATCTGACAAGTTGGGGCGCTGATCTGCCTGCCGCGCCCAAGCTGGGTGATCTGGTGATGCGCATCCTGAAACTCGTGCCGGACCTGCCGCGCCTGCGAATCAGTTCCATCGACAGCATCGAGGTGGATGAAAACCTGATGCAGGCCATCGCAACCGAACCGCGCCTGATGCCGCATTTGCATCTGTCTTTGCAGCATGGCGACGATTTGATCCTGAAACGGATGAAGCGGCGGCATTTGCGCGATGACGCGATCCGGTTTTGTAAAGAAGCAAAAACGCTGCGCCCCGAAATGACCTTTGGTGCCGACATCATCGCAGGTTTCCCGACCGAAACGGAAGACGCCTTTGTCCACTCCCTCGCGTTGGTCGAGGAATGCGACCTGACCTGGCTGCACGTCTTCCCCTATTCACCGCGCCCCGGCACCCCAGCCGCGCGGATGCCGCAGGTGAATGGAAAAGCGATCAAGGAACGTGCCGCGCGGTTGCGGGCGGCGGGTGAACGGGCCGTTGCAGCCCATCTGGCCGCCCAGCCCGGCAAGACGCATCAGGTTCTCATGGAAAGCCCGCGCATGGGTCGGACCGAGCAGTTCACCGAAGTGACCTTTGACAGCGACCAGCCTGAAAGCCAGATCGTGACGGCAAAGATCACCGGGATCGCAGGCCAGCAACTGACAGCCGTCTGATGGTCGACCTCCCCATCCTCTGGTCTTTCCGGCGCTGCCCCTACGCAATGCGGGCACGGCTGGCGATCCAGTCATCGGGGCAGAAGGTCGCGCTGCAAGAGATCCTTTTGAAAGACAAACCGGCGGATTTCGTCGCAGCCTCGCCCAAGGCGACGGTCCCGGTCCTGCAACTGCCGGACCGGGTGATCGAAGAAAGCCGTGACGTAATGCTCTGGGCGCTGGGCGAAAGCGACCCGGAGGGTTGGTTGGAGATGCCCGCCGAGGGCCACGCCCTGATCGACACCTGCGACGGGCCGTTCAAATCCGCCCTTGATCACACGAAATATGCCGTGCGCTTTCCCGACCGGGATGAGGCGGACGAACGGGAAAAGGCGATGGTCTTTCTGCGTGATCTGAATGCGCGGTTGGCTGAAAACCCGTTCCTGATGGGCGCGGGGCGCACTTTGGCGGACATGGCCATCCTGCCCTTTGTGCGCCAGTTCGCGAACACCGACAGGGCGTGGTTCGACGCGCAGGGCCTTGGCCCGCTGACCCGCTGGCTGGATGATTTCCTCGCCTCCGACCGGTTCCGCGCAATCATGGTCAAATATCCACCTTGGCATCCGGGACAGGATCGGGTTGTCTTTCCCTGATTTGCGAGGGGAAACGACATGCAACTACTGATCTCACCGGCCTCACCTTTTGTGCGCAAGGTGCGCGTTCTGCTGCGCGAGGCGGACCTGGTGGACCGCGTGACGGAAGTTGAGGTCTCGACCACGCCGCTGGCCAGCGCGCATGAGGTCGTCAGCGCCAACCCCATCGGCAAGATCCCTGCGCTGGTGCGCCCCGATGGGCCAGCGATCTACGACAGCCGTGTGATCACGCGCTATCTGGATGATCTGGCGGGCGCCGGGCTTTACCCCGAAGCGCGGATCTGGGAGGTGCTGACGCTGGAGGCAACGGCGGATGCGATCATGGATGCCGCTGTGTCGATGGCCTACGAAAAGCGGCTGCGGCCAGACGCCCAGCAATCGCCAGACTGGATCGAGGCGCAATGGGAAAAGGCATCGCGGGGCATCGCAGCCGTGAACAGCCGCTGGATGAGCCACCTTTCGGGTCCGATGAGCCTTGGCCACATCGGTGTCGCATGCGCCCTGTCCTACATCGACTTGCGGCACGACGCGCGCGGTTGGCGCAACGGGAATGATGCGCTTGCAGCCTGGCACGCAGACTTCGCTGCGCGCGACAGCATGGTGGCGACCGCTGCTGGCTAAATCAGAAGTTGAAGCTGACCCCGACGTTCAGCGCGTTTGTTACCACATCCGCTTCCAGCGT